>JAQWFV010000151.1 GCA_029238555.1 Flavobacteriaceae bacterium | reverse complement strand
TATTAAAAGCGCAAGAGCGCATAGCCTTTGAGTTGGTAGGTGGTGAGTACGGTAAGTGCAGAAGTGGCCATTTCTAGTCCTGGTGCTAATTCCTCTGGGGCAATTTTTCTTTTAAACATTGACTGTGAACAAACGACAATTTTTACGCCCTGAGCCAACAGTTGTTCAAATAATAGGCTGTGCGGGTTGGCAATTCCGTATCGTTTGGTATACGCCTGGTCGTTCATTACAGACCATATAGCGGAACCGTGAATGGCTACAACTACATTGAGATGTTCAGGGGGAACTCCGCCCATTACATGAAGGTTCATGAGTCGTGCTAGGTTATTTAAAGCGAAAAAAACTTGGCTTTTATCTTCGTCTCCTGTAGCCACATCTACCACAATATTATACACCATGTTGGGGTCTGGCTTTTCAGTGGCCATGGGTGCGTCACCAATGGTTCCAAAATCCGAAATAATAGGGTTCACCAAGCTTTGCCCCTGTAATAATCCCGAGAACAAAACAAAGAAGATAATGTATATATGATTTTTCTTGCAGTAATTCATTGGTCTATATTTTGTTTATATTTGAGTGAAGTTAGCTAAAAAACTACTATTTTGTTTTATGAAAAAGCCCATATTAACCAAAAACACCAAACGATTACTGGTCTTTGGTATTCTTAAAAAAGTAGCTTTAGTGCTTTGGTTTTGGTACTTCTAGACTTACTCAGCGTCCCAAATACTTTGAATTGGTGTGATTTTCAATCCACGGTACACATGGGTCTCCGCTGTGTTATTTTCAATTTTTAATTGGTTAAAAGCAAGGCTGTTAAAAAACTGCGCCGTCATGACTTTTTGGCCATTGTTTAGGAAAATTTCTACAGAGGACTGGTCTAAAAATATAGCTACTGGAATATCTGTATGGGGCAAATCTCCAATAGGCCCTGTCTGAATGGTTTTAAAATCTTCTTGAAAATCTACCAAACCACTGGCGCTTCTGTCTATGGACATCTGCTGGTTTTCTGGATCTAAGTGAATACTTAAGCGCTCCTGTTTTTGATTGACAAATGAGAGACTCATGGCAGATCCATCCCAAATGAAATCTATTTTAGATTTGTTTAGGTCTTCTGAATAAGTGACTATGCTTTGTCCAGCGGCTATGGAAACATCTTTTCCTTCGTGGTCATTTCCTAAAGCATCCCATACCGGGGCTGGGGTGCTAAACAGCGTAGGAACTCCTTGAATGTCTTCTAATGAGAGTGTTCTAGGGAGGGTCATGGCGCTGCGCCACCTTTCTGTGGGGGTATTTTGAGCGTAGAGCCAATTGCTCATCCATCCTATAAATAATCTGGAACCATCTGGGGTGTGGTTGTAGGTCACACCGGCATAATTATCCGTGCCCCAGTCTACCCATTGGTCTTCTTTTTGGTCAGAGACAAATGTTTTGCCATCAAAATCTCCTACAAAATACTGTGTGCCACTGCCTCCATTGGGGGCACCTGGATTAATGCTAATAAACAACACCCATTTTTCTGTTCCTGTGGCTTGATCTGTAAAAGAAAACAAGTCTGGGCACTCCCAAACACCGCCGTGAGCCCCTTGGTCTTTTCCAAATTCACTTTGTTTTTCCCAATCAATTAAATTGTTTGAACCCCATATCTGTAAATGATCACCAGCCACCAAAAGCATGGTCCAGGCATTGGTTTTTTCATTCCAAAACACTTTGGGATCTCTAAAATCTTTTATCCCTGGATTTCCTATGACTGGGTTTTTAGCATACATTTCCCAGCTGTCACCTCCATCTAAACTGTAGGCAATTCCCTGAGTTTGGTAATCTGTTTTTCCTGCCTTCTCTCCCTCCATGAGGTGGTAAGTGAAAATAGCGATCATGGCTGGATTCTCTTTGGTACCAAGACCTGAGGTATTTTCAAAATCTACCACGGCAGATCCGGAAAATATATACCCATGTTGGTCCGGAAAAAGGGCTATGGGCTTGTGTTCCCAATGCACTAAGTCTGTAGAGGTCGCATGCCCCCAATGCATAGGTCCCCAAACAATGTCTTCTGGGTAGTACTGATAAAACAAATGATACACGCCCTTATAATACACCAAACCATTGGGGTCGTTCATCCATTTTTCTCTTGGGGTAAAGTGGTATTGAGGCCTGTGCGGCTCTTGGTATAAAGGGGTCTCGTAAGTTGCCATAGATTCTGTAGGGGTACTGCTATTTTTACAGCTACCCAAAACTAAAAAAAGAAATAAGAAAATTGCTGAATTTCGCATGATAATAAATTGTTTTTGCTAAAATAGATTTTTTCTTAAACACCCTCCTATTAAATCACAGATTTACGACCTTAGCCCTTCAATACTTTTAAAAAACATGCCAGAGAACCTCTTAATTATATTTGCTAAAAATCCGGTGCTTGGCCTTTGTAAAACAAGGTTAGCCAAAGGTATTGGCCAAGAAAATGCCCTTGCTGTCTACCGCATATTACTGCAACATACCACCAAAATTACTCGTAATTTAAAAGTAGATAAGGAAGTGTTTTACACGGATTTTATAGACCATGAAGACAATTGGGATTCCACTATTTACAAAAAAGAGCTTCAGCGCCCTGGAGATCTGGGCCAAAAAATGCAAGCTGCATTTGAAGCGGGATTTAAAAAAGGGTATCAAAAAATAGTGCTGATTGGAACAGATTTAATCACTTTAGAGGCCAGTGATATTCAAAAGGCTTTTGAGGCCCTTGACAGAAATACGGTTGTTTTTGGTCCCGCCCAAGACGGCGGATACTACCTCATTTGTCTCACCCAAATGAAACCTGAGTTATTTAAAAATATTCCCTGGAGCACCGCAGAGGTACTTAATAGGAGTCTTGAAAAAATAGACCACACTTACCAATTGCTTCAAATAAAAAATGACATAGATACAGTAGAAGACCTAGCGGAAATTCCTGTATTTTTACCTTTTATCCCTTTATTATGATACCAAAGCACTTAGAAGAATCTATAGCCTATTTAAAAGAAAAAGGATTTGACCGTCCAGAAGTAGGCATTGTACTAGGAACAGGCTTAGGGCAATTGGTCAATCATTTGGAAGAGCCCGTAGAGGCCCACTACAATCAAATTCCTTTTTTCCCGCTTGCCACGGTAGAGTTTCACTCCGGAAAATTACTGTTCGGAACCCTTGGGGGAAAAAAAGTAGTGGTCATGCAAGGTAGGTTTCACATTTATGAAGGCTATGACTTACAAGACGTCACTTACCCCGTTAGGGTCATGCACGGATTGGGAATTAAACATTTACTGATCTCGAACGCCTCAGGCGCCATTAACCTCAACTACAAAAAAGGTGAGATGATGCTCATTGAAGACCACTTAAACCTGCAAGGTGGCTCCCCACTGGCCTTTAAAAATGTCGGTGATTTTGGAGAGCGATTTGCAGACATGAGCGCACCCTATGATCCCAGTATGAGTAAAATCATAAAAGAGATAGCCACAGAAGAAAATATACCACTTCAAGAAGGGGTCTACGCCGCTGTAGTG
>JAQWFV010000138.1 GCA_029238555.1 Flavobacteriaceae bacterium | reverse complement strand
CTGTTTTCAATTTTATACTTTAAAATTCTTTCTCCATACACAAAATTCGCTGGATTTAATTCAGGACAAGCTTCATAAACGACCTTCCATGGCTCGTAGGCTGAATCGTAGTTTTTTACTTTTACAAATTCCGAGTAGATAGATAAATTGGTCGCACAATCTTGCGCTTGTAATTTAAAAACGCCAACGAAACCAATTAGGGCTATGGTCAATATGTGCAGTTTCTTTTTCATGATGCTAGTATATATTGTGTTTAATTATAAAAATAAGGGCTAAAAATAATTAATTTATTTTTCTTTTCAAGAACCATCTGTCATTTAATGAGAGTCCAACACGAAGACTTAGGTAGTTTTCTTTAATTAAACCAGCCTTTGCGGTACCTAAAGCACCCATTTCAATCCCGATGTTCAAATTAGAAAAAGTGCCTCCCATAGGAAGACCTACTCCAATATTTGTGCCAAAATCTTTAATAGCCTGATTATTTACTTCCATTCCAGTATTGACTAATCTAATTCCAAAGCGATAAGTGGCTCTTTTGAAAAAAGAAGCGAATGGAGCAAAATCAGGCACATAATACCCACCCACCCTAAGGGTAGACGCGTCAGAGTAAGCCACATTTGATTGGTTTAGAAAAGCGCTACTAAAACTACTCATCTCTTGAAGAGAATAAGAGGCTCCAACAAGCCATTTTTTGTTTTCTCCAATTCCAAGACCTAAAGTTGTCATAGAAGGGATTTCAATGGTGTTGTTTTTTAAATTAGATGCCTCCAAGTCTAATTCAGAGACTTCTAACTCTGACCCGTTAACCAATGAGAGTGATCCTACTTGTTGCGTATTACTCGCTTTTAAGTCCAATCCTGTCGTATGAACAAAAGAGGTATACAACGTCAGTTTATCTGTGATTTTTGGGGTGTAATTTGCCGCTAATTGGAAATTAAAACCATTCATTCTTGATGTTCTCCTATCTATGGTTCCAAACAATACAGAACTTAAAGATTGGACCCTTTCTTTATTCACCGTTCCAAAATTAGCAAAGGCAGAAGCCCCTACAGTAAGGTTTTTTGTGGGTGCTGCACCCAATGAGAAATATATTTTACTCAGTCCTCCGTCTCCAGAAAAAACGTTTGTGATTGTTTCCCCATCTGCATTTTCTGCACTAGAATTTAAAATATACCCCATAGAGGTAACTGGTGTAATCCCAAAACCAATCCCCATATTTTTAGCTATAGGCATAGCTACAGATAAATAATCAATGGCAGTTAAAGCAGTGCTTTTTTCTTGGGTATCTGAAGTCAAGTCCATTCTTCGATGAGATAGACCCACAGTGTATGTGGTTAACTTCAAAAGTCCATAAGAGGCAGGGTTCTGAAGATTTACATGAATTGAATCTCCATAAATACTCAACCCTCCCATAGCATTGTTTTCCACTGTATTGGCGGGATTAAAAGTGCCTAATCCAAAGTATGAATAAGGAGAAACCGTACCATCCTGGGCATTGGTTTTTATGAATAAGCAAACAGCAAGGGTAAAGATTAACTTTTTAAACATCTAAAACGTGTTATAATCAAGCAATTGGCGCAAGCCTTGTACCAGAAAATTAGAATGGGCAAATATGGTATTTTTTAGTCGTTTAGACAAGAATTGAGCGTCTCCGCCTGTTAAAATAAGTGTTAAATCTTCATAGGTACGCCCTAAACTGCTTTGCCAACCTTCTATTTCAAAGACTAATCCGTTCACAGCCCCTGCTAAAATACTGTTCTGAGTATTGGCACCAAGCGCAATAAATTCCTCTTTTAAAGTAACAAAGGGTAATTTATTGGTATGTTCATGCATGGCTTTAAAACGCATTTGTAAGCCTGGTGAAATAGCGCCACCCCGGTAGATTCCATTCGATGAAATAAAATCGTAAGTCACACAACTGCCCGTATCTACCACCAAACAATTCTTCCCCGGATACATAAATACTGCTGCAGCGACCAAAGCAATCCTATCTGCTCCAAGAGTTTCAGGGGTCTCATACCTATTTTCAAATGGAAGCTGCATTTCACTATTCACTTCCAAAAGAATGGTTTTTTCTTTTAGAAAAAGCTGTATTTGTGGTTCAATACTAACAACAGAGCATAAAATAGCCTGCTTTATCTCTGGAAAATCAAAAAACAAATCAATCAGTGTGGCATGCATCTCCACTAGCTTAAATTGAGTTCTAAATACCTCATCTTCTTGCTCATAGACCACCAATTTACCCAAGGTATTTCCTATGTCTAACACTAGTTTCATGCTACAAAGATGTGAAATCTAAAAAAACAATTGCCTTTTTTTCTCTTTTTGTTTGTATATCCTAAATTAGAAATTATATTTGCATCCGCTTAATAGCATGGTGCCTTAGCTCAGTTGGTAGAGCAATGGACTGAAAATCCATGTGTCCCTGGTTCGATTCCTGGAGGCACCACTTAAAGCACAAAAACCCACTCCTTGGAGTGGGTTTTTTTATTTCTAAAAGCGTCAAAAGCAAGCTTTTGTAAGCGAAGAGGAATAAAAAAACAATAACTTTAACAGATGAAAAATACTTTTTTACTGTTGTTGGGTTTCTTGCTACTTTTTGGTTGTGTCAACAAGACAACGCAAGCTAAAAATAACGTCTCTACCAATAATAATATGAATGAAACCTTGCGCCATATTGTACTGTTTAAATTTAAAGCGACTTCTGAGGCAGTTGATATTCAAAAAATAGAGAACGCCTTTATCGCTTTACCCACTAAAATAAAAGAAATAAAGGATTTTGAATGGGGCCTAAACAATAGTCCCGAAGGATTAGACAAAGGCTTTACCCATTGCTTTTTGGTGACTTTTGAAAGTGAAGCGGACAGGGCTACTTACCTTCCTCACCCTGACCATTTGGCTTTTGTAGCCTTATTGGATGGTCATGTAGAGGATGTTTTGGTGTTGGATTATTGGTCAAAATAATGGTGCTTTGTTCACAAAATTGCCTCGCGAAAACTAAAAAAGCATCGGCCGGAGGCCAAAAAAAAACTATTAAAAGCGCAAGAGCGCATAGCCTTTGAGTTGGTAGGTGGTGAGTACGGTAAGTGCAGAAGTGGCCATTTCTAGTCCTGGTGCTAATTCCTCTGGGGCAATTTTTCTTTTAAACATTGACTGTGAACAAACGACAATT
>JAQWFV010000126.1 GCA_029238555.1 Flavobacteriaceae bacterium | reverse complement strand
TTCATCGGGATTTAAGGTAAGTCCCAACTCTTGAAGGTTTTTGAGAATATTTGCTTTTCCTGAGGTTTTCCCTAAAGCATATTTTCTTTTTCTACCAAATCTTTCTGGCAATAAATCATTAAAGTATAAGTTATTTTTACTGTCTCCATCTGCATGTATTCCAGCGGTTTGCGTAAAAACATTTTCTCCTACAATAGGTTTATTAGCTGGAATTCCAAAACCAGTAAATGTGGAGACTAATTTACTTACTTTATAGAGTGATTTTTCGTTTACGTTTACCTTTACCTCAGGCATAAAGTCATTTATCACCGCAACTACACTTGCTAAAGGGGCATTTCCTGCACGTTCTCCCATGCCATTTACAGTAAGGTGTAATCCATTGACACCAGCCTTAACGGCTTCCATGACATTAGCTACACTGAGATCATAATCGTTGTGACCATGAAAATCTATATGCATTTGAGGGTGTTTTTCTCTAATCTGACTCAGATAATCATAGGTTTCTCTATGGGTTAGAATCCCTAATGTATCTGGAAGTAGTACTCTTTTAATAGGTTGGGTTGTAATAAAATTCAGGTACTGAAAAACATATTCAGGGTCATTTCTCATACCGTTACTCCAATCTTCTAAATAGACATTGGTTTCAATACCTTTTTCAGTGGCATTTTGAATAGTAGCTTCAATATCTTTGAAATGTTCCTGAGGTGTTTTTTTTAGTTGGTGGGTTAGGTGATTTAACGAGCCCTTGGTTAAAAGGTTTTGTACTTTGGCACCCGCTTTTACCATCCAATCAAGTGAAACTCCACCATCTACAAAAGTAAGTACTTCAATTCTATCTGTTAATTGTTTGCTTTTGGCCCAATCCATGATTTGTTTCACGGCATTAAACTCTCCTTCAGAAACCCTAGCAGACGCTATTTCTATTCTGTCTACCTTGAGTTCTTCCAGCAATAATTTAGCTAGAGTAAGTTTTTCAGAGGCAGAAAATGACACACTAGAAGTCTGTTCACCATCCCTTAAAGTGGTGTCCATGATTTCTATGATACGTTGGTTTTTAGCAGTCATCAGGAATGCATTTTGGTAATTTATAAAGGTGTATTGTCAGCAAAAGAGGTAATCTCTTCCTCCATACTTCTCAAATAATCAATGTCGTCAAAACCATTAAGCATATTTTCTTTTTTATAGACATTAATGTCAAAAGACTCTTGGTCTCCTGTACTAGGAATGCTAATAGTTTGTGCAGGAAGATTTACCACTATTTCAGTAGTAGGGTCTTTGAATACAGCCGCCAATATAACTTCTAAGAAAGCAGGGCTTACTTGAACTGGTAATACACCAATATTTAAGCAATTGTTTTTAAAAATGTCTGCAAAAAAACTAGACACAACACATCTAAAGCCGTAATCGTAAACGGCCCAAGCAGCATGTTCTCTAGATGATCCGGACCCAAAGTTCTTACCACCAATGAGTATTTTCCCTTGGTACTTTGGATTGTTGAGGACAAAATCTTCTTTTGGAGTATTATCTGAATTATATCTCCAATCACGAAATAAGTTATCTCCAAAACCAACTCTTTCCGTGGCTTTTAAAAATCTTGCTGGTATGATTTGATCCGTGTCTACGTTTTCTATAGGCAGTGGAACTGCAGTCGTAGTTAATGTAGTGAATTTATCGTATGCCATAGTGTGGTAAATTTATTGTAAAAGAGTTCTTGGATCGGTTACTTGTCCTGTTACGGCTGCTGCAGCTGCAACTAATGGACTGGCTAATAAGGTTCTTGAACCTGGCCCTTGTCTTCCTTCAAAATTTCTATTAGAAGTACTTACAGCGTATTTTCCTGCAGGAATTTTGTCGTCATTCATAGCCAAGCAAGCTGAACAACCTGGTTCTCTGAGTGTAAATCCTGCTGCTTCTAAAATCTCCAAAATTCCTTCATCTTTTATGGCTTTTTCCACCTGATGTGAACCTGGTACAAGCCAGGCAGTGACATGATCTGCTTTTTTTCTTCCTTTTACAATGCTTGCAAAAGCCCTGAAATCTTCTATCCTACCATTGGTACAACTTCCTAAGAATACATAATCAATAGATTTACCAATCATAGTATCTCCCTCGTTGTAATTCATATAGGCCAATGACTTTTGGTAAGTGGCTACACCTCCCTCTAGATCAGTAGCTAGTGGAATATCCTTAGATATTCCCATTCCCATACCTGGGTTGGTTCCATAAGTGATCATAGGCTCAATATCCGAGCCATCGAACTCGTACACTTTGTCAAATGAAGCGCCCTCTTCAGTATATAATGTATTCCAATAAGCCATGGCTTTATCCCATGAAGCTCCTTTTGGCGTAAACTCTCTATCTTTGATGTATTCAAAAGTCTTTTCATCTGGGGCCATCATTCCGCCGCGGGCACCCATCTCAATACTTAGATTACAAACAGTCATTCTCCCTTCCATACTCATTTCAGAGAAAACATTTCCAGCGTATTCAACAAAGTACCCTGTAGCCCCAGAAGTACTGAGTTTGGAAATAATATACAGGGCCACATCTTTAGGAGTTACCCCATTTTGTAGGCTTCCGTTAACCCTTATGACCATTTTCTTAGGCTTGGGCTGCATAATGCATTGCGTGGTAAGTACCATCTCTACCTCTGAAGTTCCAATTCCAAAAGCTATAGCGCCAAATGCACCATGGGTAGAGGTATGTGAATCTCCACAAACAATCGTAGCACCTGGTTGCGTAATGCCATATTCGGGTCCTACGACATGTACAATACCATTTTTTTCATGTCCAAGCCCCCAATATGAAATACCATGTGCAGTGGCATTTTCTTCAAGCGCCTTTAATTGATTTGCAGACAAGGGGTCTGCTACAGGTAAATGCTGATTAATCGTGGGTGTATTATGGTCTGCTGTGGCAAAGGTACGTTCTGGATACAACACCTTAGCTCCCCTGTTTTTAAGTCCTAAAAAAGCTACAGGACTGGTTACTTCATGGACCATATGACGGTCAATAAACAGGACATCTGGACCGTTTTCAATGCTTCTCACCACATGAGAATCCCAAACCTTGTCAAAAAGTGTTTTTTTCATAGAAAAAATGATATTAAAAGAAGGCAATTAAAGTGCCTATTGAATATTGTGCAAGTTGTAAAAATAAATAAAAAATAAGTGTTTGCAGTTATCTTTTTGTGTCTGAATTACGATGTTCAACTGATGTAATTCCAAATATTTTTGTGTTTTACAAGCGCTCTGTACGCTAGTAAAATTGGTTTATTGCTTGCGGTTTCTAAATAAGGGTCTGATTTTAAAGTAGTTATAGCAACCTCTCTCGCTTTTTTAAGTAAATCTGCATCCTTGACAATATCTGCAATTTTGAGTTGTAACACGCCGCTCTGTTGGGTACCCATGAGATCTCCAGGCCCTCTTAGTTTTAAATCAACTTCTGCTATTTCAAACCCGTCGCTAGAAGCAACCATGGTTTCTAGTCGTGTTTTTCCTTCTTGAGACACTTTGTTTCCAGACATGAGGATACAAAAACTCTGTTCTGCACCTCTACCCACACGTCCCCTTAACTGGTGTAATTGAGACAACCCAAAGCGCTCTGCACTTTCAATAATCATCACTGAAGCATTAGGAACATTGACCCCAACTTCTATTACAGTTGTAGCTACCATAATTTGAGTTTCTCCTTTGACAAAACGATCCATTTCGTAGGCTTTTGCTTCTGCATTCATTTGCCCATGAACTATAGATACTTGAAATTCAGGCGCAGGAAAAGACCTTGAAATGCTGTCGTATCCATCCATGAGATCCTTGTAATCTAGTGCCTCTGATTCATTGATTAAGGGATAAACAATATAAATCTGTCTCCCTTTTTCAATCTCTTCTCTAATAAACTTAAATACCCCAAGTCTGTGAGCATCTGATCGCCAAACAGTTTTAATTTCTTTTCTCCCCGGCGGAAGCTCGTCTATAATTGAAATATCTAAATCTCCGTAAATACTCATGGCT
>JAQWFV010000114.1 GCA_029238555.1 Flavobacteriaceae bacterium | reverse complement strand
CCAGACGCGAAAACGCCACAACAACAAGGGGCTTCTATAGCCAAAAACGGCTAAGTTATCCTGGTGAAATAAACAAGACACTCTTAGAACCCACCACATGCCTAAAAACAGCTCTCCCAATGACAACCCCTTAAAGGCCTTGGCAAAAGCATCTGGAATGGGCATTCAAATGGGTTTGATGATTTTTGGAGGGCACTGGCTGGGACAGTGGCTGGATCAAAAAATGCAATGGAATTTTTTAGAGACGGGTTTAACCATGCTCATGGTAGCCCTCTCCATCTATCAGATGATCAAGCAAACCAAAAACATCTAAGCGAAACTTTTCATGGAAGACATAAGCCTTCTCTCACAATTAATTTTTAACAGTGCAGCAAGCATGGTCGTTTTGGCTTTGTGTTACCTCTTGTCCAAAAACATTTCTGCAAAGCCGTATATAGGCTTTATTTACCTCTTTAGCATTCCGTTAAAAGGGGCTTTTTTTTATAAAAACTTTCCAACTCTCTTTGATTTACAGCAAGCCTTAAGTGCTCAGGGAAAAGCCATTATACTCCTTCCAATGCTTTTTTTCTTGGTCTTGGAAATCCTTTTTTTGTCTAAAATATTGAATCAGAAGCCTTCTGGAGATATTTAATCTTAAAATAGGGTTTGTTTTTTATAGATTATGCTTACATTTGCGCAAATTTTTTAGTGCCTATTTTTAAATTTTTCATGAAGAATAAAGCCTCAAAATACCGCAGCATCTTAGCCTTATTGGCCATAGTCTTGACTACTTTTTTTTCGTACGCCAATTCGGATACACAAGAAGATGGCAGAATAGACACTAAAGAAAAAGTACAAGCTTACATCCTTCACCACATTAAAGATTCTCACGATTTTAGTTTCTTTTCTTATACCAATAGTGAAGGAACACGTGTTCACGTTGGCTTTCCACTGCCTGTAATTGTGAAAACCAGCAAAGGAATCACCTCTTTTATGTCTTCTGCTTTTCACCATGACGACAACGGTCATGTGGTCGTTGAAAAAGACGGGTTAAGCTTAGTGAAACTTCACGGAAAAATATACGAATTGTCAGAGGGTGCCACAGAAGTTGCTTTTGACCAGGCACACCACCCTACAAATGCTACTCAAACCTTAGACCTTTCGATTACGAAGAGTGTTATGGGAATTCTAATGATAGGATTACTATTATTATTAGCCTTTTCTTCTTTGGCAAGACAATACAAAACAAAACAAGTGCCTACTGGTTTTGGTAGGGTGTTAGAGCCATTGGTGCTTTATGTAAGAGATGAGATTGCCAGACCAAACATTGGTGAGAAAAAATACAGAAAGTTTACGGGTTACTTATTGACGGTATTCTTCTTTATCTGGAGTTTAAACTTAGTGGGGCTAACACCACTAGGGTTTAACGTAACGGGTCAAATAGCGGTTACCGCAGCTTTAGGAATTATCACTTTGGTTATTTATGTCACTAGTGGTAATAAAGACTTCTGGATGCACATCTTATGGATGCCAGGGGTGCCTTATATTTTTAGACCTATTTTGGCGGTTATTGAATTGGCAGGAACCTTATTGATCAAACCTTTTTCATTAATGGTGCGTTTGTTTGCTAATATCTCTGCGGGTCACATTGTTGTGATGAGTTTAATAGCCATTATGTATAACTTAAAAGATAGCTTAGGCGTAGCGGGTGCTACCTCTATTTCTTTTTTACTGTCTTTGTTTATTACCCTGATTGAATTGCTAGTCGCTTTCTTACAGGCCTATATTTTTACCACATTGTCTGCCTTGTTTATTGGTATGGCGGTAGCAGAGCACGAACATCATTAACTAACAATACAAAACGAAAGTTTTAAAGAGCGTTTTTTTAATTTAATATAAATCATTTACTATGTACAACTTAATTGGAGCAGGTTTAATCGTTATTGGAGCTGGAATTGGATTAGGACAAATCGGAGGAAAAGCAATGGAAAGTATTGCACGTCAGCCTGAGGCAGCCGGTAAAATTTCAACTAACATGATTATCATTGCAGCACTTTTAGAAGGTTTGGCCTTTGGTGCATTAATCTTAGGACAATAAGATTACAAAAAGATTTCATTCTCTACGGCGATTGGCCGTAGAGAATGTTTTTAAATTAAAAAAAGCAACCCCTTTTTTATGGAAACTTTATTAAACGACTTTTCACCAGGACTATTTATTGTGTCTTCTATCTTATTGATAGCCCTTATTTTACTCATGGTAAAATTTGCTTGGAAGCCAATTTTGGCTGCTTTACAAGAAAGAGAAGAAGGCATTCAAAATGCACTAGACAGTGCTGAGCAGGCTAAAAAAGACATGGAAAGCTTAACGGCTAATAACGATCAGTTATTAAAAGACGCTAGAGCAGAGAGAGAAGCCATGCTTAAAGAAGCCCGTGAATTAAAAGAAAAAATGATCTCTGACGCTAAGGATTTGGCTAAATCGGAAGGAGATAAAATGTTACAACAAGCACAAGAAGCTATTGAGAGCGAGAAGAAAGCGGCTGTAGCAGACATAAAGAAGCAAGTAGCTACTCTATCTGTAGCGATTGCTGAGAAAGTAATCAAAAGTGAATTGTCTAACGGAGACAAGCAGCAGAAATTAGTTTCTGACGCCCTCGGTGATATGAAATTAAACTAGCATTATGACCAACTCTAGAGCTGCCATACGTTACGCAAAAGCTTTGTTACAACAAGCCCAAGAGACTGAGGTCTTGGAGGCGGTTGCTGCAGACATGCAAGAAATGGCTACTATTATTGGAGGCAATGAAGATTTTAAATCTTTTTTAGCTAACCCTACATTGACTGCAGCTCAAAAGCAAGCAGGATTTGAAGCGGTATTTACGACAGTACACCCATTGGTTGCCCATACTTTTAAAGCTTTGTTAGACAATAAACGCTCAGGACTTAGCTTGGCGGTTGCAGTAGCGTTTACAGAATTATATGAAGCAGCACAGGGAAAGGCCAATGCAGTAGTGACGTCGGCTGTAGCGTTAAGCGAAAGCCTAGAAAAAGAAATAAAAGAGAAGGTAGCCAAACTAATCAATAAAGAGGTGACCATTACCAATCTAGTAGACCCAAGCCTTTTAGGAGGGTTTATTTTAAGAGTGGGAGATTTACAATACAACGCAAGTGTTGCTGCTCAATTGCAGCAGTTAGAAAGAGAATTTACAAATATCTAGAACATGGCAGGAGTAAAAGCCGCAGAAGTATCTGCAATTTTAAAAGATCAATTAGCAGGATTTAATGCACAAGCCTCTTTGAACGAGGTGGGCACTGTATTACAAGTAGGTGATGGTATTGCCCGCGTATACGGTTTGTCTAATGTGCAATATGGAGAATTGGTGGAATTTGACGGGGGCGTACAAGGAATTGTATTGAACCTAGAAGAAGACCATGTAGGGGTAGTATTATTAAGCCCATCTAGAGACATTACGGAAGGAACTACCGTAAAACGTACCGAGCGTATTGCTTCTATTAAGGTAGGAGAAGGTATTGTAGGACGTGTGGTAGACACCTTAGGACAGCCTATTGACGGTAAAGGTCCTATAGAAGGAACTGTTTACGAAATGCCATTGGAGCGTAAGGCGCCAGGGGTTATTTTCCGTCAGCCAGTAACAGAGCCATTACAAACAGGAATTAAAGCGATAGACGCCATGATTCCAGTGGGTAGAGGACAACGTGAATTGGTGATTGGTGACCGTCAGACTGGGAAGACTACGGTTTGTATTGACACCATTCTAAATCAAAAAGAATTTTATGATGCTGGTGAGCCAGTATACTGTATCTATGTGGCCATTGGTCAAAAAGCATCTACAGTAGCTGCCATTGCGCAGACATTAGAAGATAAAGGCGCTTTGGCTTATACGACTATTGTAGCAGCCAATGCATCTGACCCTGCGCCAATGCAGGTATACGCTCCATTTGCGGGTGCTGCTATTGGGGAGTATTTCAGAGATACGGGTAGACCCGCTTTAATTATATACGACGACCTTTCTAAGCAAGCAGTTGCCTATCGTGAGGTGTCTTTATTGTTAAGACGTCCACCGGGACGTGAGGCATACCCTGGAGATGTATTCTTCTTGCACTCAAGATTGTTAGAGCGTGCTGCTAAGGTCATTGCAGACGACGCCATTGCAAAAGAAATGAACGATTTACCAGATGCCTTAAAGCCTATTGTTAAAGGAGGGGGTTCACTAACGGCATTGCCAATTATTGAAACGCAAGCGGGTGACGTTTCTGCCTATATTCCTACCAACGTAATTTCTATTACAGACGGTCAGATCTTCTTGGAGCAAGATTTATTTAACCAAGGGGTTCGTCCTGCTATTAACGTAGGTATTTCGGTATCTAGGGTAGGGGGTAACGCACAGATTAAATCCATGAAAAAAGTAGCAGGTACGCTTAAGTTGGACCAGGCGCAGTTTAGAGAACTGGAGGCTTTTGCTAAATTCGGTTCTGACTTAGATGCGGCTACTTTAAACGTAATTGAAAAAGGACGTAGAAACGTAGAGATCTTAAAGCAGGCTCAAAATGACCCTTTCACTGTAGAGGATCAGGTAGCGATTATTTATGCAGGATCTAAAAACCTTTTAAAGAAGGTGCCTGTAGACCAAATCAAAGCGTTTGAAACAGCCTATATTGAGTATTTAAATGCGAAACACAGAGATGTGTTAGACCAATTAAAAGCAGGAAAATTAACAGATGAGGTAACAGACACGCTTGCAGCGGTTTGTGATGAATTATCTGCTAAATACTAAGCCAAACTAAGGAAAACCAGACATGGCAAACTTAAAAGAAATACGTAATAGAATAGCCTCGGTATCTTCTACCATGCAGATTACTTCTGCCATGAAGATGGTGTCTGCGGCAAAGCTAAAAAAAGCCCAAGATGCTATTACGGCCATGCGTCCTTATTCAGACACCCTTACAGATTTATTACAGTCTTTGAGTGGTAGTATTGAAAGTTCAGACGCAAGCAAGTATGCAGCCGTTCGTGGGGAAGACAACATCCTATTGGTGGCCATTACTTCTAACCGTGGTCTTTGTGGTGCTTTTAACACCAATGTGATTAAACAAGCACAGCATTTAGCCAAAGAGACCTATGCTGGAAAAAAGGTTTCCATTATGGCTGTAGGAAAGAAATCTGCAGATATTTTAGGGAAAAACTTTCCTTTGGTATCTAATGAAAGCACCATTTACGACGACCTTACTTTCGCAAATGTCAGTGAGATTGCAGACCGCTTAATGGATGACTTTGCTACAGAGAAGTTTGACAAAATTGTCTTGATCTACAATAAATTTAAAAATGCAGCGACGCAGATAGTCACTACAGAGCAATTTTTACCCATTGTTCCCGTAATAGGAGCCGCAGCTGAATCTGATTATATCTTTGAGCCTGGAAAGGCAGAGATTGTGAGTGAATTGGTGCCAAAAGCATTAAAAACACAGCTTTTCAAAGGAATCAGAGATTCTTTTGCCTCTGAACACGGCGCCAGAATGACGGCCATGCACAAGGCTACAGACAACGCTACCGATCTTAGAGATCAATTGAAGTTAACGTACAACAAAGCTCGTCAGGCAGCTATTACCAATGAGATCTTAGAGATTGTTGGGGGCGCTGAGGCTTTAAACGATTAAATATTTAGCCTGTCTTAAATGCTTTTTTTACAGGGCATTAGCGATAAATAATACACAAATAAACCCCAGCTTGCTGGGGTTTTTGTATTTTTAAACCCAACGATTTGCCATAAGGCCCAAACGAACACAGCTTGTTTAAAAAATTATTTGCCCAGACCTTTGTCTATGGAATAGCGACTGTGCTGCCAAGAATGTTATCCTTCTTGCTACTCCCGCTCTATACCGATATTTTAGCAACGGCTGGTTTTGGCGAGGTCACCGTTATTTTTTCTTGGTTTGCCCTTTTTAATGTGCTGTTGGCGTATGGGATGGAAACGGCTTTTTTTAGGTTTTACAGCAACGCTCCCAACAGGCAAAAGGTAGTGGCTACTTCCCTTTGGTCTATTGCAGCGTCCACCTTTGTTTTTGTTTTAATAGCCGCTTTGGCACTGCCTTCTTTGTCTTCATTGACAGACATTAAATTGGAATACTTAGGCTATGCCATTGCCATTATGGGCTTAGACGCCCTGGTGGTCATACCCTTTGCCAAACTCAGGGCAGAAGGACGCCCTATGAAGTACGCGGTTTTAAAAACCGCCAACGTAGGACTCAATTTAGGACTCAATCTTTTATTTCTGATAGGCTTGCCTTATTGGGCAAGTTTAGAGGGTCCCATAGATGCTTCTGTGAATGCTTCTTTGGCTCTTGGAGCCGATGCCTCTTTTGCCCTAGACCCTAGCCTTGAAAACAGCGCCTCCATACGCCACTGGCTGGTGGGCCTCTATAGGCCTAATTTTGAGATTGCCTATATATTTATAGCCAATACTATAGCCTCTGCCAGTACTTTTATATGGCTTTCGGGTCAGTACAAAGGACTGCGTTTTGGTTTTGACACCGCCCTGTTCAAACGCATGTTACAATACGCATTTCCTGTGATGATTGCCGGAATAGCTTTCACCATCAATGAGGTGTTTGACAAAATTTTATTGGCCAAACTATTGCCTGAAGCTGTGGCTGCTAGTGAACTCGGTAAATACGCCGCTTGTTACAAATTGGCCTTGTTCATGACCCTTTTTGCCACCGCTTTTAGAATGGGAATTGAGCCTTTTTTCTTTAGCCATGCCAAGTCAAAGAACCCCCAAAGGGCCTATGCCGTGATTACCCAGTATTTTGTGATTTTTGGTAGCGTGATTTTTCTAGGGGTATTGGTGTATATAGATCTTATAAAAACCTTGTTTATTAGGAATTCAAGCTATTGGGAAGCCATAGAAGTTGTGCCACTGATTTTACTGGCCAGTTTATTTCTGGGTATTTACCACAACCTCTCCGTTTGGTACAAAGTAACAGACCAAACCCATTATGGGGCTTATATTTCTATAGGAGGTGCTGTCATTACCCTTGTAGTAAATTTCATAGGCATTCCAATCATAGGATACTATGCGGCAGCCATGGCTACTTTAGCTGCTTATGGGAGTATGGCTATAGCCTCGTATTTTATAGGGCGTAAAAAGTATCCCATAAATTATCCTTTGGGAAAAATAATGGGTTACTTAAGTGCTGCGGTCTTATTGGGCAGCCTTTCCTTTTATGTCTTCCCTGGGCAAATGGTTTTAGGAAATCTATTTTTAGGGGGATTCCTTCTAATAACAGCTGGTTTAGAGTTTAAAAATTTAAAAAAATTAAGAAGTAATGAGGATTAAGATCATCAACAAAAGTGCCCACGCACTTCCGTCTTACGAAACCATAGCGGCCGCTGGAATGGATTTAAGGGCCCACCTTTCTGCGCCTGTCACCTTAGCGCCCATGGAGCGAAAAGTAATCCCCACAGGACTACATATAGCTTTGCCAGCCGGTACAGAGGCACAAGTAAGGCCTAGAAGTGGTTTGGCTGCCAAGCACGGGATTACGGTCTTGAATGCACCTGGAACTATAGATGCAGATTATAGGGGAGATGTAGGCGTTATTCTTATAAACCTTTCCACAGATCCTTTCACCATAGAAGACGGGGATAGGATTGCCCAAATGGTCTTGGCCAAATATGAGCGTGCCCAATGGGAACTGACAGATACTTTGGAAGACAGTGAAAGAGGTTCTGGTGGTTTTGGAAGTACTGGAATTAAATAAGCGTGACACGAATTGGTGGCGCTTCTAAACAGGGCTCCTGCAATTGCGCTGTATTGGATGTATACAAGGAGCCAATGAATTGGTGCTGTCTGACAGAACTAATCTTGGCACCAAAATTGTATCTTTGTAGGGTATTACTTCAAAAAAATCAAAAGACATGTCTTGGAATATCGCTCTGTACAAAAGGCTTTTCTTCTTTGCTATAACACTTGCTTTAACGGCTTGTGGTACTAAGAAGGGCGCTCTTGTGGCGCGTTCTGAATCAGCTGGGCTCAAAAACTTAAGTGCTAAATCAGTCATTAAAAACCATTACGCAGCTTCTGGGAATTTTAAAACCTTAAGCGGTAAAATGAAAATTGATTACAAAAGTGGTTCAATCAGCCAAGGAATTCCAGCCACTTTTAGGATGGAACGAGATAAAACCCTCTGGATTTCGGTGTTTTTTGGTATGGGTAAAGCACTTATTACACCAGATAAAATAGCCTTTTATTCCAGTGTTAACAAGCTTTCCTTTGAGGGAGATTTTACTGATTTGAGCAATTTTTTAGGTACGCCCCTAGATTTTAATATGCTCCAAGGTCTTTTGTTGGGAGAAGCTGCCTTAGATTTAAAGCAGCAGCGATTTAATGTAGAACCTACGGCTCAGGTGTACCGTTTAAAACCTCAGAAAGCACAGGCATTGTTCAAGCTTTTTGTAGACATAGATTCCAAGAATTTTAAAGTAGCCCAAACACAAATAAGCCAAGGAGGCTCAGAAAACAACCTCAGCATTCAATACCCTTCTTATACGGAAATGGACGGCCTTTTGCTGCCCAGTGAAATTGCAGTGTCTGCACAGACGGCCAAAACAGAAACGACTGTAGCGATTAGCTATAAAAATATTAGTGTGAACCGCTCTTTGTCCTTTCCCTTTAAAATACCCAAGGGATTAAAAGCCTTAGAGCTCAAAATGGATACAGAATAAACACCAGTTAACCACCAAAAACATATGGCCAAATAATCTTTAAAAATCTACAACACCCCTAAATTCTGTAACAGCTGTTCAAAACCCCCATTCCTTAAATGCATTACAAGAAATCTTTTATAACCATTCTTTTGTCGTTGTGCTTTCTAGCCATAGCGCCACAAGCTTTTGGACAAACTAAGGATCAAAAAGCACTAGAGGCTAAAAAAAGTGCCCTAGAAAAGGAAATAAAAGACATGAACCGCCTACTCTCTGTAAAAAAACGGGAGCGCGGTGCAGTATTGGAAGATTTAGAGACGGCTAATAAAAAAATTAAGGTCAGAGAGCAACTCATTAGACTCACCAACCAACAAGCCAATTTACTCACAAGACAAATTAGCGCCAATCAAAAAGAAGTAAAGGACCAACAAAAGGCCCTAGCAGCACTAAAAAAAGAGTACGCGCAAATGATTCAAAAGTCCTATTTGCACACCGCCCAAGAAAACAGGTTGCTCTTTCTGCTCTCGTCTAAGAATTTCTATATGGCCTACAAGCGCTTGCAATACTTAAAGCAGTACCAAGCTTATAGGAAAAAGCAAGGGGAAGGGATTGCTGATCAAACTAAAGCACTAGAAGAGAAGATCAGCTCTTTAAATATGCAGCGCAAAGCCAAAGAGGCTTTGGTGTTGTCCAACACAGCCGCCAAAAAGCAACTCCTTTCTGAAAAGCAATACAAGGCTAAGGTATTACAAGACATTAGGCAAAACGAAAGGAAATACACTGCTGCCATTCGAAAGAAGCAAAAAGAAGCGAAGGACCTAGAGAATAGAATTGAAGCATTGATCAAGGCGGCTATCGCTGCTGCGAATAAAAAAGCCAAGGGGGTAAAAGGGGGCGCTAATTTTTTACTGACCCCTGAGGCTAAAAGAGTGGCTAATAATTTTACCGCCAATAAAG
Source organism: Flavobacteriaceae bacterium (assembly GCA_029238555.1). The sequence goes on along the minus strand of JAQWFV010000114.1, from coordinate 13,972 downwards.
GTAAGCTCATTTGGCCTTTGGAGAAAGGATTGCTTAAAAGAGGTTACGGCGTCTATTCAGATCCTGTGTACCCTGGGATTAAACACCAGAATAACGGGGTGACTATTGCCACAGAAAAAGGCACACAGGCCAGGGCAATTTTTGAAGGAGAGGTCATTGCTATTATGGCGGTCCCTGGAGGAAATTTAGGCGTGCAAATCAAGCACGGAAATTTTATAAGCACTTATTATAACCTAAAAACATTAGGGGTAAAAAAAGGAGATCTTGTCAAAGAGAAGCAATCTCTAGGAGAAATTGCCTCTAACGATTCTGAAGGCCAGACGATTCTAAAATTCTATTTGTATCAGAACAGCACTAGGCTAAACCCACAAGAATGGGTATTTAATTTAAAATAAAAATTAGTCTCATTATATTGAGACTGTTTTTTTGTAGGGATGACTTGTTTAATTTAGCAGTATTGAATTGGTAATTAAAGCAAGACATAATACCCAAACAACTTACCTACTAAATGCTTTACCCTCCACAGCATTTCTGCCGTGGAGGTTTTTTTTTGAGATCATTTGACTGCTGTATTTCTGCTGTGGCGGTTTTTCTGAGACGAGCATGACATTTTTTGGCCACCTTTGTCGGCTATTTTTCTGCTGTGGAGGTTTTTCTTAGGTGAACGCTGCGTTTTTTTCAGCCTCATTTGACGACTGTATTTCTGCTGTGGCGTTTTTTTGATGTGAGCTAGGCCGTTAATTTTTGTCCTTGAGTGCAAACCCTTAAACAAGGATATTGTAATTTTAAGCCATGAAAAAAATACTACCTCTCTTAGTCATTATTTTATTGTGGTCTTGTGGTAATGAGGCTACAAGCCCTAATTCGGTTCAAGATCCTGCACTGGAAACCACAGAAGTTGTGTTGTTTGCCTTAAATGATATGCATGGTAAAATAGACCGTTTCTCTAAGGTGAAACCTTTTATTGATCAGGCAAAGGAAGCAAGTGATAAGGTGTTTTTTGTGAGTGGAGGAGATGTTTTTTCAGGCAATCCTATTGTTGATTTTCACCCTGAAAAGGGCAGTCCAATTATAGATGTTATGAGTGCTGTAGGTATGGATGTTTCTGTACTAGGAAATCATGAGTTCGATTATGGACAAGAAGTATTAAATAGCAGAATAGCGCAAGCAGCATTTCCTTTTATTTGTGCTAATGTGGAGAATATTGGAGGGGTATTAAACACGCCAGAGCCTTATACCGTTATTAAAAAAGACGGATTTAGTATTGCTTTTATAGGGGTGGTAGAAAATAGCTCTCGTGGAGATTTGCCCCTTTCCCATCCCAAAAACATGGATGGTTTGGCTTTTCAACAAGGGGCCAATGTTGTGGCGAGCTACCGAAATAACGAGGAGATAGTAGAAGCAGATTTGGTTGTAGCGCTAACGCACTATGGTAAAGATGCAGATAAAAGACTCATTGACCAGTCTTTTAGTGGCAGTGAATCTTTTGTAGATTTAGTCGTAGGAGGGCACAGCCATCAGTTGTATAACGAGGTTTATAGAGAGGTTCCTATGATTCAGTCTGGTGCTCATATGCAGTACCTTAGCAAATTGGTGTTGCAGGTAGCTGCGGGTAAAATTGTCAGTAAATCCTACACTTTAATAGACTTGAGTGAGGACCATCCAGAAGACCCCACTGTGGCCAATACAATTGCGACCTATAACAACAGACCGGAATTTTATACCACTATTGCTACCGCCTCTCACGACCACAACCGCGATGAGACGGCTTGTTTTTATACTACCGCTTTATTGGAGGAAACCGGTGCAGACCTTTCTATTCAAAACTATGGCGGAGTAAGGGGCAATTTAGCAGAAGGAAATATTAGACCTTATGACATTTATACGATTGATCCTTTTGGCAATGGCCTAGAGACTTATAGCATGAAGGTTTCTGCGCTTAAGACCTTTTTTCAAAGCCAATACTCCATGGCATATGCAGGATTAGACATACGTAGAGAGGGAAGTGATATAACAATCAGGGCCACCCCAGGAGGCAATGTGTTGGCAGACACTACCCAGCTGATCATAGCGGTGAACGACTACATTAGTAATACAAACCCAGACACTTTTCAGCAATTACTGAAGCGTTATGATTTTACTACGGCAGATTATTTAATAGATTTTTTAAGCAAACAGGAAGTGGCTATTGAAAATGAAGGCTGTGACCGGTCTTTGGACTAGGCATTTTCTCCCATAAACAAAGCCCTTAATTCGGTAGCGTCTGTAGGTTTCATTTTACCCGCTAAGACTAAAGACAATTGCTTTCTTCTCAGTGCTGCTGCAAAGCGCGCTTCTTCTAAAGGGGTTTCTGGCTTAAGAGGGGGTACCTCTGTTGGCTTCCCAGTGTCGTCTACTGCAACAAAAGTATAGATGGCTTCATTGGCTTTGGTCTTCTCACCACTAAATCTATCTTCCATCCAAACATCTATGAAAACTTCCATAGAAGTGTTAAAAGCCCTAGACACATGCGCTTCTACAGTCACCACACTTCCTACAGGAACAGATCTGTTAAAGGCAACATGATTTACGGAAGCGGTTACCGTAATTCTTCTAGAGTGTCTTCTGGCAGCTATACTGGCTGCTCTGTCCATTCTAGCGAGTAATTCGCCACCAAAAAGGTTGTTCAAAGGATTGGTTTCACTAGGTAAAACCATATCAGTCATCACGGTTCTAGACTCAGAAGGGTATTTTGCTTTCATGGGAAATTTTTTGCAAAGATAGGTTGGGTTAAGACGAAAACACCAAGAAACCCTTACTTTTTTGCCACCAACAACCAAGCATCTTTGGCAAACTGTGCTTGAACTTCTTTGAGGAATGTCCTAGCCTCAGATTCCGCTACAAATCCTTGAAAACTTACTTGGTGTAATCCATATCTATTTGGGCCTAGATAGCTGGCTTTTTCATAGCCGTTTTTTTTGAGTTGGGCAATGCGCTTAGACGCGTTTTCTGGCTCTCTGAAGGCGCCCGCGATAATAAAAAAAGAAGGTTTAGCGACTTCTTTTTTAGCCAAGCTAATTTCTACAGTAGAGAGCGATAAGGGGCTGCTGTTAAAAAAAGTGGCCTCTTGAATTTTGTGTTCCACTTCTTTTGTAGCCTCTTGAAAGGCCACTCTTTTATTTTCTGTATGAACATTATAAGATTGGTACACACTGAGCGCTCCACTAACACCAATAAGCGCAGCTGCTGCATATCTCAGTAAAACCTTTCTAAATTGCCCCACATTTTTATGGGCGTATTGAGGGTCTAATTGAAAGACAACAGGCTCAGAAGATTGTTGGGAGCTTTGATTTAATTCTACTGAAGGAACTACTTTAACCGCCTGTAATCCAAAAGAAGCAGGCAAATAGTTGTATTCGTGATAGGGTTTAAAGCTTATTTTAGCTTCGCTATTTTGGGTAAAAATACCCAAACCATCTAAAGCGAGCGCATGACCAGAAGTCAATTCTGATTTCCACAATTGCACTTCTTCCTTTACAAGGGCTAAAGCTGCTTCATATGTGATTGAAAGCAGGGCGGCTATATGAGATACTAATATGCCGTCTCCAACCTGGAGCTGTTCATTAAAAGACACCACCTTTGTTGGTGGGTAAAACGTATGTGTTTTCTCATGGTGACTCGCACCTTTCTCGTGCGTTAGAACAGCACCAAAACCAGGTATCACAACACAGTTGTATCTAAATAATAAGGGGCTTATGTACTTTTCTAATTGCATGATTACAAATATGGCCTTTTTTGGCGCTTTTTAAAATTGAGTGGACCATTTTTTATTAACATTTTAAAAGTGTACCTTATAGAAAACAGCTATATGCAACGTTCTAAGGTATTTATGATTGCAGTTTTGCGCCTACAAGCCCTCCCGGGCGTAGGCGCAAAAACGGCACGCAAAATCATTTCTCATTATGGATCTGCCCAAGCTTTTTTTGAATCTCCAAGAGACCACAGCATAGTGCTTTCTGTTAAAGAGTCAAAAACACCTGCAGATTATCTGCATGCATGGTACCTTAAACTGGCTACTGAAGAATATGACTTTATTATAGCCAATAAGATTCAAACCTTTTATTTTGAAGATCCTAATTATCCTTATTTTCTTTCTTTAGCTCCAGATGGGCCTATCCTTCTCTTTGGAAAAGGCCATTTAAATACGGGGGCTAAAAAAATTATAGCCGTTGTAGGTACGCGGAAAATGACAGGTATGGGCAAGGATTTTTGTGCGCAATTTATAGAGGAAATAAGGCCATTAGATCCAGTAATAGTGAGTGGTTTTGCCAAAGGGATAGACATTACGATTCAAAGAGCTGCCGCAGAACAGGGCTTACAAACCATTGGATGTCTGGCCCATGGATTTAAAAGAATTTACCCAGCGCTCCACCGCCCTTACATCAAAGAGGTCATGGAACAAGGTGGTTTTTACACGGAGTTCTTTTCTGGAATGCATGCTTTACCGGGCCATTTTGTGAGTAGAAATAGAATAATAGCAGGTCTTTCTCAAGCGACCCTTGTAGTGGAATCTGCTAAGAAAGGGGGCTCCTTGCACACTGCCCAATTGGCCCATAGTTATGATCGTGCTGTTTTTGCGGTTCCAGGGAGAAGCACAGACTTTTTTAGTGAAGGCTGTAACGATCTCATTAAGCATTTAAAAGCGCAAATGCTCACCCATTCTAGAGATCTAATCAATAGTATGAATTGGCAAGATCAGCCTGGGATCGTTTTAAATATGGGTTTAGCCAGTAGCACCGAAGAAAGTGGTAAAGATAAAACGGACCATTACACCCCAGAAGAATCTGCCTTGTATCAGTGCCTTTTCTCCAAGGGGAAAATGCATGTAGATCAGTTAGCGAGACTGTTAGAATGGGAGATAAAAGTGCTGTATCCCTGCTTAATGACCTTAGAGCTCAAAGGAGGAGTGCGGCATTTGCCAGGTCAATTCTATGAGGCCATTTAAGATGAGCGCTCCATAATCCAGGCCTAATGAAACAATCAGACCCTGCGATGTTTATTAATAGCCTACTTTTTCTCTAACCCTTGTGAGCACACTATTGGCTACTAGGGCTGCTTTTTCTGCTCCTATAGCTAAAGCCTTGTCTATTTCTTCTGTGTGATTCATGAAATACTCAAAACGTTCTCTAGCGGGATTAAACTGATCGAGTATTAATTCGTAGAGGGCTTGTTTGGCATGTCCAAAACCGTAATTGCCTCCAGTGTAATGATCCCTCATTGCAGCTGTTTGCGCCGGGGTAGCTAGTATTTTGTAGAGGGCAAATACATTATCGGTGTCTGGATCTTTAGGATCCTCCATTGGGGTAGAATCTGTTTGAATACCCATAATTTGCTTTCTGAGCGCCTTGTCGGATTGGAATAGATCAATGGTGTTGCCTTTGCTCTTACTCATTTTAGCGCCGTCTGTTCCTGGAACATACATGCTAGATTCCTGTACTTTGGCTTCTGGTAGCACAAAAGTGTCTCCCAATTTTGCATGAAATCTTGCAGCTACATCTCTGGTCATTTCTATATGTTGCAATTGGTCTTTACCTACGGGTACAAAATCTGCATCGTAGGCTAAAATGTCTGCAGCCATAAGCATAGGGTAGGAGAATAAGCCAGCGTTCACATCTTCTAAGCGGTCTGCCTTGTCCTTAAACGAATGGGCTAAGGTGAGCCTTTGATAGGGGAAGAAACAACTTAAATACCAAGACAACTCAGTGACTTGAGGTACGTCGCTCTGTCTGTAAAATACGGTCTTTTCAATATCTAGTCCAAATGCCAGCCAAGTAGCTGCGGTGGCATAAGTATTGTGCCTTAGCGTGGCTCCATCTTTTATTTGGGTCAGTGAATGCATGTCTGCAATAAATAGGAAAGAATCATTATTAGTATCCTTAGCCATCTCTATTGCGGGTTTTATAGCCCCTAAAATATTGCCTAAATGCGGAACACCTGTACTTTGTACCCCTGTGAGAATTCTTGCCATAGTAGTTGTTAGATATGTAAAACACAAAGGTAACAGAATTATACTTTTTATGACCCTATTTTTGACCGGCTTATTATCCCTATATTTGGCCTTATGCAAAAGTTATTACACTACTTGCTCATTCCCTTTTACAGGATATGGTTTTACTTGGTGACTGTATCCTTGATCATTGTGTTTTCTCCCATACTTTTTATCACTACCCTGCGCCAAGAGTGGTATCCGAAATTTTATTGGATGGCCAGAAACTTATGGGCCAAACCGATCTTATTTGCCATGGGTATTTCCCTAAAGGTAGATTGGGAAGATCGTTTTAAGCCTCAGCAAAGTTATATGCTCGCCCCAAACCACACCTCTATGTTAGACATTATGGCTATGTTGGCCTTGAGCCCACACCCATTTGTCTTTGTAGGTAAGAAGGAACTGACCCAGTTTCCTATTTTTGGGTTTTTCTATAAGAGGGTTTGTATCTTAGTAGATCGCGGTAATTCCCATAGCCGAACAGATGTGTATAGGAAAGCACAAAAGCGATTGGAAAACGGACTTAGTGTATGTATTTTTCCTGAGGGTGGCGTACCGCCCCCTGAGATTGTTTTAGACCGCTTTAAGGATGGTGCTTTTAAAATGGCTATTTCTCATCAAATACCTTTGGTGCCCATCATTTTCTTCGATCACAAAAAGCTGTTTCCTTTTGAGTTTTTTCACGGAAGGCCAGGCACTTCTAGGGTAAAGGTGTGTGAATTTATAGACACTAAAGACATGACGTCTAAAGAAGCTAAAGCGCTCAGTGATCGGGTCAGGGATCAGATGATTGAAACCCTTACAAGTTCCCATCTTTAGAAGGCTTTCTTTAGTCAATTTTTCTCATAAAAAAACCAGCCCTCAGGCTGGTTTGTATTTTTAATATCAAAGGGTAGGTTATTTCCCTAAGGCTGACAATGCCTCTTTGATTTTTCCTTCTAGTTCATCCATTAAATCAGGATTGTCCAGCAAGAGTGTTTTTACAGCATCTCTCCCTTGTCCTAATTTGGTGTCTCCATAGCTAAACCAAGAACCACTCTTTTTAATGATTTCAAAATCTACCCCAAGATCAATGACTTCTCCTACTTTAGAGACCCCTTGGCCGTACATAATGTCAAATTCAGCGGTTTTAAAAGGTGGAGCTACTTTATTTTTCACCACTTTAACCCTTGTTTTATTTCCTTGTACGTCTCCGTCTGTATCTTTTATCTGAGTAGATCTTCTAATGTCTAAACGAACAGAGGCATAGAATTTAAGGGCATTACCCCCAGTTGTCGTCTCTGGATTACCAAACATGACCCCAATTTTTTCTCTCAATTGGTTAATGAAGATGACCGTACAATTGGTTTTGCTAATGGAACCCGTTAATTTTCTAAGCGCTTGAGACATAAGCCTTGCGTGAAGTCCCATTTTAGAATCGCCCATTTCTCCTTCAATTTCACTCTTTGGCGTTAGGGCTGCTACGGAGTCAATGACCACAATATCAATTGCCCCAGAGCGAATTAAATTATCTGCAATTTCAAGCGCCTGCTCTCCATTGTCTGGTTGAGATATAATCAGATTGTCTATGTCTACTCCTAATTTTTGAGCGTAAAATCGGTCAAAGGCGTGCTCCGCATCTATAAAAGCAGCAATACCACCTGCTTTCTGTGCTTCTGCCATGGCGTGCAAGGTTAAAGTAGTTTTACCAGAAGATTCCGGGCCGTAAATTTCAATAACTCTTCCCTTTGGATATCCTCCAACACCCAAGGCTAAGTCCAATCCCAATGAACCGGAAGAAATGACTTCTACATCTTGGACAACACTGTCCCCCATTTTCATGACGGCACCTTTACCGTAGGTCTTGTCTAGTTTGTCTAGTGTGAGTTGTAAGGCTTTTAATTTAGATGCTTGTTCGTTGCTCATAATCTTTTTATTAGGATTGCTAAAGTACTCTATCTTTTTTCAAGTACCAAGTTATTTTAAATATTTTTTGGAAATTTTCCAACTTTTGTGGAGATATTCCCGCTTTTTTAAGCAAGCACTGAGACAGTCCTACAAATTGAGATCTAATAAAATATGTATCTTTGCAAGATCTTAACCCTTAAAAACATTGGTATAGCATGCAACTGTACAATACTTTAAGCGCTGAGGAGAGAAAAGCTTTAATTGCTGAGGCAGGCCTAGACAGGCTTACCATCTCTTTTTATGCCTACCATCAGATTGGAAACCCTTCCTTATTTAGAGATTACTTATTTATCCATTGGAATGACCTAGAAGTGCTGGGCCGTATCTATGTAGCCCACGAAGGCATTAATGCGCAACTATCTGTTCCAGCCATACATTTTAACGCTTTTAAAGCACACTTAGACAGCATTACTTTCTTGGAAAATGTCCGACTCAACATCGCTATTGAACAAGACAACTTTTCTTTTCTAAAACTCAAAGTCAAAGTGCGTCACAAGATTGTGGCAGACGGTTTAAACGACGCCTCTTTTGACGTAACTAATATTGGTGTTCATTTAGATGCGGAGAAGTTCAATGACATTATAGAAGACCCCAACACGGTGCTAGTAGACATGAGAAATCACTACGAAAGTGAAATAGGGCACTTTAAAAATGCCATTACCCCAGATGTAGACACTTTTAGAGATTCTTTAGACCTCATAGAAGAAGACCTCAGGGCACACAAAGAAGACAAAAATTTAGTGATGTATTGTACTGGAGGTATTCGCTGTGAAAAAGCCTCTGCTTATTATAAACACAAAGGATTTAAAAATGTATTTCAGTTAGAAGGCGGTATTATTGAATACACCAGACAGGTAGAAAACAAAGGCTTGGAAAATAAATTCATTGGTAAAAACTTTGTTTTTGACCACCGTAGAGCAGAGCGTATTTCAGAAGACGTCATTGCACACTGCCACCAGTGTGGAAACTCTTGTGATACTCATGTGAACTGTGCCAACGAGGCTTGTCATCTGTTGTTTATTCAGTGCCCCACCTGTGCTAATGCTATGGACGACTGTTGCTCAGACGCCTGCAAAGAAGTACACAACCTCCCTTTTGAGGAGCAGAAAGCCCTCAGAAAAGGTAAAACGGTGAGCAATAAAATATTTAAGAAAGGCCGCTCAGAAGTCTTGAAGTACAAGCATTGAGGCTCCCCCTCGTACAAAGCGCTCAACAGCTTTAAATACAAGGCCCCACATTTATATGTGGGGCTTTTTTTAGGGAGCATAATTTGTAGTATCTTTACATCAGCGCTGTTTTTTGGGTGTCTACTTATCAGGCATCGGCCGGAGGCCAAAAACAAATTAGGGCGTGCATTCATTACTAATCTAGTGTCTGGGATCTTTTCCAGGCTTTGAGAATATAAAATATATGGGCTGTAGTAGTTGTGCCACTGGCGCAGACGGACAACCCCGAGGCTGTAAGAGCAATGGCACTTGCGGTACGGATAGTTGTAATAAATTAACGGTTTTTGACTGGCTTTCCAACATGAGCCTTCCTGCGGGAGAGGCGCCGTTTGATTGTGTGGAAGTCCGTTTTAAAAATTCCAGGAAAGAATACTTTAGAAATTCAGAGGGACTCCCTTTGCAAATTGGTGATTTGGTGGCCACACAAGCCACTTCTGGACACGATCTGGGTATGGTGACTTTAACGGGTTCACTAGTGAAAGTGCAGATGAAGAAGAAAAAGGTGTCTTTCACCAATGACGACCTTCCTAAGGTGTACCGAAAAGCCACGGAAAAAGACATTGCCATTTGGCAGCGTTGTAGGGACCGAGAGGAGGAGATAAAGAAGCGCTCTAGAGAGATTGCTATTTCGTTGAATTTACAGATGAAACTCTCCGATGTGGAATTTCAGGGAGACGGTTCTAAGGCCACTTTTTACTATACGGCAGAAGATCGCGTAGATTTTAGACAGCTCATTAAGGACATGGCTAAGGCCTTTGGAATTCGCATTGAAATGCGTCAAATTGGTTACAGACAAGAAGCCCAGCGATTGGGGGGTATTGGATCTTGTGGTCGTGAGTTGTGCTGTTCTACTTGGCTTACAGATTTCAGGTCTGTGGGTACGGCAGCAGCGCGGTATCAGCAGTTGTCTTTAAACCCTCAAAAATTAGCAGGTCAATGTGGTAAATTAAAGTGCTGTCTCAATTTTGAATTAGATGTTTATGTAGACGCTCTAAAAGATTTCCCTGCCGCAGATACCAAATTGTTTACAGAAAAAGGATTGGCTTTTTGCCAAAAGGTAGATATTTTCAAGGAAAAACTCTGGTTTACCTATCGCGATGAGCCTAACAATTGGCACACCCTTTCTAAGGATCAAGTCAATGAAATACTGGCCAAGAATAAGGCCAAAGAACCGGTACCAAGTTTGGAGGCCTATGCCATTGAGGAAGAACAGGTAGCGGCTGAGGTAGTTTTTGAAAATGTGGTAGGCCAAGACAGCCTCACTCGTTTTGACGCCCCTAAAGGAAGGCGCAACAAAAACAATAAGAATAGAAACAAAAATAAAGGACCTAGGGATAAAGCAGCAGTTCAAGGGGGCGACAACAACAAGCCCAGAAAAGCGAATAAACCAAGGCAGGCCGCTAAACCCGCTGAAGGAAATAAATCCAAAGCAAATAGTAACCCTACTGGGGATTCTACCCCTCAAGCCAGCAGAAAACCCCAAAGAAATAATACCCCAAAAAGTAATTCAAACGGAGCGCCAACCCATAAAAAAAGACCACAGAGAAACCCTAAGCCCAAAGGCAATAACAAACCCAATAATGAGAACCAGCAAGACACTCCTCAGCAGTAGTTTTTTGTGTGGAGCGGCCCTTTGGTTGCTCCAATCTTGTAGTGGTGCCGGCTCACAATCTGATTTTCAGGAACTCCCTGAGGCGGGTTGGCCGCTCAGGACCCCTGTTCGCTTTAGTCTGACTGTTAAAGACAGTTTGTCCGATCAATCCCTTTGGATTGCCCTGAGACACGACCAAGACTATCCTTTTAGTAATATTTTTTTAATCACCACGCTGAGTCATCCGAATGGGTCGGTCATTACAGACACCCTATCCTACGATTTGGCTGCTTCAGACGGCCAGTGGCTGGGCAGTGGAAACGGTATTATCACCCACCAACTCCCTTTTAAAAAAGGGGTGCGTTTTGACAGTGCTAAGCCCTATGAGCTTTCCATTTATCAGGCCGTTAGAAGTCTTGGGTCCCAAGAAGGCATGGCCTTTTTACCCGGAGTACTCTCTGTAGGCTATCTGTTAGAAAAATCAACTTACAACCCAAAATAATTTCTGTGGCTAAAGCGAAAACTCCTTCAAAAACCCCTAACAAACCACCCATGCCTAAAGGTTTTAAAACCTATGCTAGAATTTTTTGGGCCTTATTTTTCTTGGGTATCACTGGTTTTTTTAGTCTTTTTTACTTAGCTTCAATAGGCGTCTTTGGAGACATGCCTACCTTTGACAGACTGGAAAATCCCCAGACCAATCAGGCCACTCAAATCATTAGTGCAGACGGGAAAGTACTCGGGACTTTTTATTTGGAAGAAAACAGAAACCCCGTTACTTTTGAGGAGCTTCCTGAAAACCTGGTCCAAGCCTTATTGGCTACCGAAGACATTCGTTTTTACGACCACTCAGGTATTGACGCCATTGGAACTTTAAGGGCCGTAGCCTATTTAGGGACTAGGGGAGGCGCCAGCACCATTACCCAACAACTCTCTAAACTGCTCTTTACCAAGAGAGCCTCTTCCAATAAATTTGCCAGACTGCTTCAGAAAGTCAAAGAATGGGTCATAGCCACGCGATTGGAGCGTCAATATACCAAGAACGAAATCATGGCCATGTACCTCAATATTTACGATTTTGGAAATAATGCAGACGGGATTCGCTCGGCAGCCAATATTTATTTTGGGAAGGAGCCTATGGAGCTAGACCCCAAAGAGTCTGCTATGCTTGTAGGTATGCTTAAAAATTCCAGCCTCTACAACCCCATTCCCTCTAGAAATCCCGTGGGCACAAGAAACAGGAGAAACGCTGTCTTGGCTCAGATGGAGAAGTACGACTTTTTAGATACCGCTACCAAAGACTCTCTGCAAGCAAGGCCTTTGGATTTGAATTTTAGCCCTCAAACCCATAGAGACGGAAAAGCCACTTACTTTAGGATGTACCTTCAAGGCTTTTTAAAGCAATGGATTGCAGAAAACCCTAAAGAAGACGGCAGTAAATATAATTTGTATTTAGATGGATTAAAAGTTTACACCACAATAGATTCTCGCATGCAGGCCAATGCAGAAAACGCCGTAAAGGGACATATGAAAAACCTTCAGGCGGCCTTTTTTAAACAAAATACCCAAAAGAATAATCCCACCACTCCTTTTAGAGATATTGAACCGGAACAGGAACAAGCCATAATAGACCGCGCCATAAGAACCTCTGAACGTCGCAGACAAATGCGAGAGAAAGGCTTTACAGAAGCCCAGATTGCAGCCAGTTTTAAGGTAAAACGCGCTATGAAGGTCTTTGATTGGAACAGTCCCAATCAACAGAAAGACACCCTAATGACTCCGCTAGATTCTATCCGTTATTACAAATCTTTTTTACGTGCCGCTATGATGTCCATGGAGCCGCAAACAGGGCATGTACGCGCTTGGGTAGGGGGTGTAAATTATCGTCATTTCCAGTATGACAATGTCATTCAAGGGACCAGGCAAGCAGGTTCTATTTTTAAACCTTTTGTATACGCCACTGCGATAGATCAACTCAGATTATCTCCTTGTGAGACGCTTCCAGACACCCAATTTTGTATTGCCGCTGGCAAGCATGGAAATATGGAACGCTGGTGTCCAAAAAACTCAGGAGGCACCTACACTGGGGAAATGCTCACGTACAAACGAGCACTTGCCAGGTCTGTAAACTCGGTGACTGCTCAGGTCATAGATAAGGTAGGTCCCAATCCGGTGGTGCAATTGGTCAAAAACCTTGGTATTAAAAGCGACTTACTTCCCGTACCTTCCATAGCGCTGGGCACCGCAGACGTAAATGTCTATGAAATGGTGGGAGCCTATGGGACTTTTGCGAATAAGGGGGTGTATGTGAAACCAGTGATGGTCACAGCTATTACAGACAAGGCAGGCACTTTGTTATATGAATATGTACCAGAAACTAAAGACGTCATGTCCCAAGATGTGGCCTATACGGTAACCAATTTATTAGAAGGGGTCACTAAAGATGGCTCTGGGATTAGACTCCGCACCGAAGGGGCAGAGGAATACCGTCCTGAGTACAAAGAAATTGTCACTGGGTATCCCTGGGCTTTTAAAAATCCTATTGCCGGAAAAACAGGGACCACACAAAACCAGTCTGACGGTTGGTTTATGGGTATGGTACCCAACCTGGTTTCTGTGGTTTGGGTTGGGGGAGAAGAACGCGCCACCCATTTTGAAACCATTGCCTATGGACAAGGCGCCTCCATGGCCCTACCCATTTGGGCCAATTATATGCGCGACAACTATGCCATTCCTGAATTGGGCATTTCAATGGAGGCTTTTGAACGACCAGAAAATCTAAGTATTGTGGTAGATTGCGAGCCTGTAGTCACAGAAGAAGGTGATCCTGGCATTGATTTGGCAGAAGACGACCTAGAAGGACTGGATTTTTAAATAGCCCTTTCAGGCCTTCTCAGTCCGATGCTTTTTTCGTACCTTAACATAAACCATTTTTTATGATTAATAAAGTAGTTCCTTCTGTACAAGCCGCTATAGAAGGGGTGCAAGACGGCCAAACATTTATGTTGGGTGGTTTTGGGCTCTGTGGGATTCCAGAAAACACCATTACTGCCTTAGTGGCCAGTGGCGTAAAAAACCTGACTTGTATTTCGAACAATGCTGGGGTAGCAGATTTTGGCATTGGCCTCATGCTTTTAAAGCATCAGGTAAAAACCATGGTTGCTTCTTATGTAGGGGAAAATG
>JAQWFV010000099.1 GCA_029238555.1 Flavobacteriaceae bacterium | reverse complement strand
ACTGCTTTAATGTATCAGTGGGCTCCAGACGCTCAGGCGCCGGAAAAGCAAATTGGTTTTGTGGTCATTAATTTTAAGTTGGGAGTACAGCAATGATGCATTATAAAGAAGCCACCCAATGGTTGTTTGAACAATTGCCTATGTATCAGCATAAAGGTGCTTCTGCCCTTAATGCTAAGTTAGATGGGATTAAGAAATTCTGTAATTATTTAGGGGAGCCCCACCAAAAGTTTAAAAGTATTCATGTCGCAGGTACCAACGGGAAGGGATCCTCTTCTCATATGTTGGCTGCTATTTTGCAAGAAGCAGGCTATAAAGTAGGTCTTTATACCTCACCTCATTTAAAAGATTTTAGAGAGCGAATTAAGATTAACGGTCAAGAAATTCCTGAGGAGGAGGTGGTTTCTTTTGTGTATTCTCACAAAGATTATATGAGCCAAAATGCCCTGTCTTTTTTTGAAATGACTGTGGCTATGGCATTTGATTATTTTGCATCAGCTAGGGTAGACATTGCCATTATAGAAGTAGGTCTTGGAGGGCGTTTAGACGCCACTAACATTATTAAACCTGAAGTCTCGTTAATTACCAATATTGGTTTTGATCATATGGATTTACTGGGCAATACCCTTGCTCAGATAGCGATTGAAAAAGCTGGAATAATAAAGCCTAATGTTCCGGTCGTTATTAGTGAGTGGCACAGAGATACTGAGGCTGCTTTTAAAGCAAAATCTGCTGCTGTAGGCGCACCCATTTATTTTGCTAGTGATCTTATTGAAAAGGTCTATTCAACGGATTTAAAAGGCTCTTATCAAGAAAAAAACATAAAAGGTGTTGTAGCTGTGCTCAGACATTTGTCAGGGTTTAATGTGACCTCCAAACACATTAAGGCGGGTTTGTCTAATGTGGTAGCCATAACGGGATTGTTAGGCAGGTGGCAGGTACTGCTCAATGAGCCACTTGTTATTGCAGATACTGCGCATAACGAGGCAGGCATTTCATTGGTGGTTAAGCAGCTTCTGAATACACCTTACAAACGCCTTCATATGGTTTTGGGCTTTGTTAAAGACAAGGATTTAGATACTATTCTGCCTTTATTGCCAGTAGACGCATTGTATTATATTGCTGCTCCAGCCATTCAGAGGGGTTTAGATCCTTTGGTTTTTATTGAGCGCGCAGCGCATTTTAATTTATTTTGTAATCACTATAGCTCTGTGAATGAAGCTTTTAAAGCAGCTAAAAAGCAAGCTAAAAAAGAAGACCTTATTTTTATCGGAGGGAGTAATTTTGTGGTGGCTGAGGTAGTTTAAAAAAATACTTCTTTTTTTTATTTTTTTCTTTTGGGAACTAAAAAACAATCTTATATTTGCACTCGCTTCTGTAAAGGAGTACTGTAAGGGCCCTTAGCTCAGCTGGTTCAGAGCACCTGCCTTACAAGCAGGGGGTCACTGGTTCGAACCCAGTAGGGCCCACAAAAAGCCTCTCATTTATGAGGGGCTTTTTTTATACCCATAAGTCACTTAATCCGCTGTAAAGAGTAGTTAATCCGAATTTTTGGTCTTAGAAGGAATTGGCGCTAATATTGTTTTATATTTGAAAAAGCACTTAATAAAAACTGAAAGATGAGATATCTATTGACTGTATTGATTAGTTTGAGCGTAATGACTACTGTAGTAGCGCAAGATAATAATGAGAATGGTAAAGAGCCTACTAAAAAAGAGCTTAGGAAGTTAGCCAAGCAAAGAGCCAAAAGGATCAAAGCTGAAGCAGAAGCTAAGAAATTTAATGAATTTAGGATAGATATAAATGCACCAACAGTGGCCCAAGCCATTAGGCAGTATTTAGGTGCTGCAAGGGTTCAGGGGAATAATGTAACCCTTAGAGATAGAAGTTCAATGAGTACCGGTTCTCCATACGCTGTTTGGGATGTAGACGGCGCTGTTAGAGATACGCCCCCGGCAGGATTAGACCTTACTACGATTAGATATGTAAAAGTACTTCGGTCTTTATCTGAAACAAATAAGTATGGATTTATTGGAGGCGCAGGCGTTATTGTTATAAAAACAGCACTTACCTATAAAGAGTAATTTATTGCATATTTAGTGTTTATAATCAATTTACCAATATATAATAGTTCTATTTTTAAACTATTATTAATTTTATAAGACAATTTTATTATACTTGTAGTATGATAAGATTGTTTTTTTTATTATTTGTTTCTGCGGCTTTTTCACAGCAAATTTCTCGCTTTGACAAAGCTTTAATTTGGAGAGATAGCTTGTTGTTGTTTTCTAGTGATTCTATTTATTCCGCTCCAATTTCACCATCTAGAAGTTTCTCTTTCTCTTCTCTGCCTCTAAAACCCAACAATGATTTACCAGTACTAAAATCAATTATTGCTCCTGTAAACAGTCAAATATATTTTTTGGACCCATTGGGGGGTGGTGTGTTTGAGTTTCAAAAGGATTCTTTAACAAGAATTGACAAGTCTTATAAGCACCGAATGCAAATAGATGCTACCGTGTTTGTAAAAAACGATACCGTTTTTAAATATGGAGGATATGGATTTTGGTCTGTAAGAAACTTTATTACCTTCTTTGATCCTAAGTCTAAAGAGTGGGAAATATTACCTGCTCAGAATTCAGATATAGTTCCAGATGGAACAATAACATCCAAGTATGCTATTTCATCTGAGGAAATTATATTTTTTGGTGGCGAAAAATTAAACGTTTTTGATCAAGTAGATTTTTCACCAGCCAATGAAATTTGGAAATTTAATTTTAAAGATAAACTTTGGACTTTTTTGGGAAATTCTGCCTTAAATTTTTCAGATTTTAAAGCTTATGTCCAAATGGGTGAAGAAATTTTGTTTTTAGATGATACTAATTTAACACTGATCAATCCATTCACAAATAGGGTTACTAAATTTAATAACACCACTTTACATAAAAAGATCATTGTCACAAAAAATTTAATGCCACTATACAACAACAATCAGTTTGTTAGTTTTGTGAACTCAAGCATTACGGGCGCTATAGGTATTGAAGTAAGGGGAAGAGATGAATTCTTTGGTTCTATTTTATCTGAAACAAAACTCTACAATGACTTTAATTACCTATGGCTTTTAGGGTTGTTTCCCCTTTTAGGTTTTGGATATTACAGCTTTAAAGCATTTAGAAAGCTCAAAGCTCAATCGAATGCCATGAGGCTTCACAGAGATGGAATTGTTTATAAAAATATATTTTATAGCTTAAGTGATCATGAATATGGTATTCTTCAATGTCTTTTAGATGCCGCTTTTGTGGACACTTCAACGATCCTAGAAATTGTAGAGAACAAGGATCATAATTACTCTCATAATATGAGAACGAAAAACAAGATTATAGGGGAGTTAAATTATAAGTTAAAGACCATTTTAAAAATAGACGAGGATCTTGTAGTTTCAAAAAAATCAAACAAGGATAGACGTATCATTATTTATACTATTGATAAATCTTTTTTTAGCCTTTAATTTAAATACTAAAATCTACAGTTGCGAGATCTTTAAAAATACTTAATGGGAACTGCCTTAAATTTCCAGACCTACTATTGGAGCTGCAATATGAGGTGAATCCCTCAGACGTTCCAAAAGAGTTGCCATGGTTGTTGCAACGGAATTTATCGTTGTTATACGTCCATTGATTTCTACTTCCTAGGTGTGGACAACAGTTGTCAAAGGCTAACAAATGTTCTTCTGTTTTTCTTAGCAGCAACAAGCCGTTTTCCATATCATTTACAAAAGAAGCTATGGTATCTAGTTCCTTGTAGCGTTCATGCGTGAGCAGGATATGAAGTTTTTTCCCCTCGGTAAAGTAGCCATCTTCATTGATTTTTTCTAAGGTCTCCAAGTATGCCTTCTCCTCTTCACTTAAAGGAACTGCAGGTTCTTCTGCTTCTTCTTCTTCTTCTTCTTCTTTAGAACAAGAGACCAATATTGGGCTAGCCATCATGCTGGCCAAAAGGATTGGACAAATGGATCCAATGAATTTTTGTCGTTTCATAGGTTAAATATAACTAAATGAGACTATTAATAAATTAATATCATTATAATGAGATGTTTTTTTTACACTTAATTGTATCTTAAGTTTGAACTATAAATAAAGTTTACCGTGCAACAAAGAAAACCAAACCAGGAGCCCCCTATTGATTTAGTTGAACAGTTTTACAAAGAGAATGTAGACCTGAAGGCAATACTCAACTCTAGAAAAGCTAGAAAAGAAGTCACTGCTGGCTTAGAACCTTACACGGGTGAGTTTGGTACTGCTCAAAAGAAGCATCTTTTAAACAGAACTATGGTGGGTATGGCCAAGCGTCATATGGATGATCTAGAGGGTCTAACTCTGGATGAGGCCATTGAATTAATATTCACTCCCGAAGAATT
>JAQWFV010000098.1 GCA_029238555.1 Flavobacteriaceae bacterium | reverse complement strand
GGCGACTAGGGCTTTTTATGTTGAAATATAGTCCTTAAATTCCAGTGTAATTATTTGGGCTAATCGCTTTTAGTTCCTGCTTAATAGCTGGAGAAACATCTAATGTTTCAATAAAATCTGCCATACTTTTTTGGTCAATTTTACTGTTGGTCCTCGTGAGACCTTTTAATGCCTCGTAAGGATTTGGATACCCCTCTCTTCTTAAAATAGTTTGAATGGCCTCAGCTACTACAGCCCAGTTATTTTCGAGATCCTGTGCAATTTTATCTGAATTGAGTAGCAATTTAGAAAGCCCTTTTTGTGTTGCTGCAAAAGCAATGATGGTATGTGCCACAGGGACTCCAATATTTCTTAAAACGGTACTATCTGTTAAATCTCTTTGTAATCTTGACACGGGTAATTTGGCGGCAAGATGTTCGAAAAGAGCATTGGCTATTCCCAAGTTACCTTCTGAGTTTTCAAAATCTATAGGATTTACTTTGTGCGGCATGGCAGAAGAACCTACTTCTCCAGCTTTAATTTTTTGTTTAAAATAATCCATAGACACATAGGTCCAAAAATCCCTATCTAAGTCTATTAGTATGGTATTGATTCTTTTCATGGCGTCAAAAAGAGCGGCCATAGAATCATAATGTTCTATTTGGGTAGTAGGAAATGAGTGAGAAAGTCCTAAAGTAGTCTCTACAAACTGAGTGCCGAAAAGTTTCCAATCAATAGTTGGATAAGCTACAAAATGAGCATTATAATTCCCAGTTGCTCCCCCGAATTTGGCTCCGAAAGGAATGGCTTTTAAATCTTTTAATTGATGCTCCAGCCTTACCACGAATACCATGATCTCTTTGCCTAGCCTTGTAGGCGATGCCGGCTGTCCATGGGTTCTAGCCAGTAATGGAATGTTTGCCCATTCATTACTCAAGCTTTTGAGTTGCTCAATAAGGGCCTCTAGTGTCGGAATATAAGCGGTTTGAGTGGCTTCTTTTAAAGAAAGGGGAATGGCTGTGTTGTTAATATCTTGAGAGGTAAGTCCAAAGTGAATAAACTCTTTGAACGATTGAAGATTTAAAGCGTCAAACTTTTCTTTTATAAAGTATTCCACCGCTTTCACGTCGTGGTTTGTAACTGATTCGATCTTCTTAATAGCCATAGCGTCTGCATCGCTAAACTGGGTGTAGATCTCTCTTAATTTTGGATATAAGTGCTTATCAAAGGCACTTAATTGAGGTAATGGACATTCACAAAGCCCTATGAAATACTCAATTTCTACCAGCACTCTATACTTGATAAGAGCTGCTTCAGAGAAAAAAGGAGATAAATTGGATACTTTATTTGAATAACGCCCATCTATAGGAGAAATGGCGTGTAATGCGTCTAATGCCATGATAATTTAATTAAGGGGCAAAGATAGGAAAACCTTTGTAAAGAAATTGTTTGTTTAAGCGCAGTCCGTGACTATTTTTGTGGGTTTCTTTTTAAAAATCACTTTAGTAGATCTGTTTTTTAAAAATTACTTTATGGGGAAGGGGACTCCTTTTTAAGTACTTTTAAAAGTCTTTTGCCTCTAGCTTTATAAGCGGCAGTTTTCCATTCCATTTGAGATTCGATCAGATTTGCTAAGTGTTCTTTAATCCACTTAAATTCATGGCGCCATCTAAAGAGCGTTTCCATTGCATATACTTGAACAGCTACTTCGTGGGGCTCTGTCAATAGTTCTAAGGCTCGCTCCACTAATGAATTACTTTTTTGGGGGGCTTGTTTTATCTTAGAAAAATAATAAGGATTTTGTGACATAGCGGCACAAATTTTCATCAGAGATCTCAAGCAACTGTCTTTATTTTGTATGCAAAGTCCTTTGACAATATAAGAAAACGCCTCCCTGAAATACAGTGGAGATTCCAAGAAAGCAATGTCTAAAGACCAACAAAGACGTTGAATATTAGGACTATGGGGAGTGGTGATTTTTTCCAAAGTGTAGTGATATAACGCTTTATTTTTAAGAATTAAATATGCAATAGCCTTTCTATCTGAAAGCCTTCCCGAGCATTTGGCTAATTCTTCTTCGAATATTTCTTTCACTTGGTGGTGCATATCCCTTCATTTCTAATTTTAAAAATATGTATTTTTGTGTAAACACAAATGTTGATAAGATGAAGAATATGGTAAAAAAAGCACTATTGTTAGTAGGCCTCATTTTCATAGGGATGCAATTTTATAGACCGGAGAAAAATATTTCTGACACTTATAGTACCAGCTTTTTTGAAAACGAGACCAATCCTCCTGCACCTATCTTAACAACCTTGCAGTCCAAATGTTACGATTGTCATTCTAACAATACCGAATACCCATGGTATAACAACATAGCGCCGGTTTCTTATTGGATAGACGCCCATGTGGTAGACGGCAAGAAACACCTTAATTTTTCTGATTGGGCGCAGTACTCTACTAAGAAGAAAGACCATAAAATTGAGGAACTTGTAGAGGAGGTTCAAGAAGGAGAAATGCCTCTAAAAGAATATACATGGACGCACGGTTCACTCACCGAAGATGAGAAAAATGGTCTTATTGCCTGGGCAGAACGCAATAGGGTCATTTATCAATACGCACTGAAATACAAAAATGGACAGTTAGCGAATTAAAGGGCCTCTAACAATACCGTAGTATGAGGAGAATTTAATTGTACTTTTCCTTCTCTCACCTGAACGGTAACTCCTGAATAAGCATCTTTTAGGGTCTGACCATTTTTGAACACTGTTCCTACTGAAATTTCTTTATCACCCTTGGCTAATTCTAATCCAACGACTACTTGGTCTGTGATATTATTTTGGCTATAAATTCTTGAAAAAACATAAGGAAATTCGGTAATATCCTTGTGGTTTCCTGCACCAACGGCTATATGGTTTCCTTTAAA
>JAQWFV010000065.1 GCA_029238555.1 Flavobacteriaceae bacterium | reverse complement strand
ATTATTTTGTGTCAGGAATAAATGCTAAGGCAGCACCATTAATGCAATGTCTTAAACCTGTGGTATTTTTAGGTCCATCCGTAAATACATGACCCAAGTGACCACCACATTTTAAGCAGTATTCCTCAGACCTGGCATAACCTACCTTATAATCTACTCCATAACCCACATTGCCTTTTATCTCTCTGTCAAAAGAAGGCCATCCTGTACCTGAATCAAATTTATGCTCACTTTTAAATAGGGGTGTCTTACACGCTTTACACACATAGGTACCTTTTTGTTTTATTTTTAACAAAGGGCTTGTGAAGGGTCTTTCTGTTCCCTGTTCTCTGAGTACGTAAAATTCTAAGTCAGATAAAGTAGCTTTCCATTCTTGGGCTGTTTTAATCACGTCGTATTGATTTACAGCACGTTGGGCGTAAAAAGAATGACTTGTCAAAAGGAACAATCCTACTAATAAAGTGTTTTTCATTTTTTTTATTTTAAAGGTAATAAAAAATAGTCTCTATTCTTTGTTCAGGACCTTAATCAGGTTAGTGTCATTCGTACCTATATACTGAGATACTTCTTGATAATTCATAGTGTTTAAATTGGGATCTAAGGCAAATTCAGCAGGCATAACAACCACCCTAAAGATTTGATTTTGTGTAAAAATTGCTGCGGCATTATTTAGATTAAAATTCCCTTGAAGTAATAAGTTAACATCAGAAAAAGTATGGTTAAAGGTGTATTGCAAAAGCCCCTGATCGGTGAAAAATGACTGGGGTAGGGGCGTCCAAACATCCGTGTTAGTTCCATTTGAAACAATAGTTTCTTCTAAAAGATACACCAATACAGCGTCAGATTCATAGACCCTTACTTGGTTTGGAAAAACAAACAAATGGCTGTAGTTGTTATTGGCACTAAATGAAGCTTGGAATTCCATGGTCTGACCAAGTAGGGTATTTCCATCTAAACCTGGGGGTCCTTCTGGACCATCACAAGCTGTTGTAAATACACTTAAAATTATAAGGGCTAATAAAGTTGTTACATGTCTCATATCAAAATCATTTTAGTTCATAAGCCATATTTCAAAAAGAGTGCCAAGTTTACAAATAGCAGAAATTTTAAGGTCTTTTTTGTGACTGTGGCTATAATTGTATATTAGCAAAGTCCAAGTGATGTATGAAAGAGACTCAAGTAAATTTTAAGCCACTTTAAAACAACCAACTCCAAATTAACCCCATTGAAATGAAAGCCATAGCTGAGAAAGGAAGTAAAAAAATATTGTTTGCATGGGCTTTTTATGACTGGGCCAATTCTGTATACAGCCTGGTCATTTCTTCTGCGATTTTTCCTATTTTTTACGGGGCGCTATTTCGTATGGAAGGGATTGAAAAAGTATGGGTTTTTGGGGTAGAAATAGCGCGAGCACCTCTAATCAGTTATGTTACTTCAGCTGCATTTTTATTCATAGCCCTCTTAACGCCAATTCTCTCAGGAATTGCAGATTACTTAGGGAATAAAAAAGTTTTTTTAAAGTTTTTTTGTTACCTAGGAGGACTCTCATGCATAGGTTTGTATTGGTTTTCTCTTGAACATATCTACACCTCATTATTGCTCTATTTTATGGGTTTGGTGGGGTTTTGGGTGAGTTTTGCCTTTAATAATTCTTACCTTCCAGATATTGCTTTTCCTGAACAACACGACAGCATTAGTGCCAAAGGCTTTTCATTGGGTTATATAGGGAGTGTAATTCTTTTGTTGTTTAATTTGGCCATGGTCATGCAACCTGCCCTTTTTGGTATTGAAGACCTTCCCGAATCTCCTGCAGCTATTACAGCAATGAAATACTCCTTTGTGACTGTGGGAATTTGGTGGATGATTTTCAGTCAATACAGTTTTTACTATATGCCCAAAGGGAACAAGAAAGACGGTCCTGCGGTAAACTTACTTTTCAATGGATTCAAGGAGCTTAAAATGGTCTGGAATCAATTGGGATCACAGCCATTGTTAAAAAAATATTTGCTCGCTTTTTTTGTGTACAGCATGGCGGTTCAAACGGTTATGCTCATTGCGGCTTATTTTGGAGAAGAGGAGATTGCTTGGGGGTCTGACGATCAAAGAACCATAGGCTTAATTAGTAGTATTCTCTTGATTCAATTGGTGGCTATAATAGGCGCAACCCTCACTGCTAAAGCTTCTGAGAAATTTGGAAATATCCCTACGCTCATAGTGGTCAATGCCCTTTGGCTCATGATTTGCGTTTATGCCTATTTTGTGGTTTCTCCCACCGAATTCTATATAGCTGCAGGATTGGTCGGTATGGTTATGGGAGGGATTCAGGCGCTCTCTAGATCTACCTACGCCAAACTTATGCCAGAAACCCAAGACACCACCTCTTTCTTTAGTTTCTACGACGTAGCAGAAAAGATAGGTATTGTCTTGGGTACTTTTATTTACGGCGCACTTGCACAAGGAAGTGGTGACCTTAGAAATGGGATTATTATGTTTGGTGTTTTTTTCCTAGTAGGTGGGTTATTACTCCGAAGGGTCAAATAAGGTTTAATAGCCAGTAACGTCTCCTGAACCAGACACTTTTGACGCTACTTTTTTAGGATTTCCCTTGTATTGAATATCACCAGAACCAGATACTTTTGCATTTAAAGTGCCTTTTACAGTCAGTGTAACATCTGCAGATCCAGATACG
>JAQWFV010000064.1 GCA_029238555.1 Flavobacteriaceae bacterium | reverse complement strand
CCTTTTTAAAGCGGTCTTTATTTGTTACTTTTATGGACTAAATGCATTTGAATTGATTTCAAAGAATACCATAGATAAAGTTTACGAAACCGCTAGAATTGAAGAAGTCATTGGAGATTTTGTTCAGTTAAAAAAATCTGGTGCTAATTTTAAGGGACTCAGTCCTTTTACAGATGAGCGCTCTCCGAGTTTTATGGTTTCTCCTGTGAAACAAATTTGGAAAGATTTTTCTAGTGGAAAAGGAGGTAATGTGGTGGCATTTGTCATGGAACACGAGCACTTTACCTATCCTGAAGCCATTCGTTACTTGGCCAAAAAATATCAAATTGAGATTGAAGAAACCATTCAAACAGATGAGCAAAAGGAGGCTGCGGATGAAAGAGAGAGTATGTATTTGGTGTCTGAATATGCGGCGCGGTATTTTTCAGAGATCCTTTGGGCATCGGCCGCAGGCCAGGCAATAGGGCTTTCCTACTTTAGGGAGCGCGGGTTTACAGATGAAACCATAAAGAAATTTGGACTGGGTTATTGCTTGGATGAATGGGATGGATTTACTAAGGCAGCTATTGATAAAAAGTATGACTTAAAGTACTTGGAGGCTACAGGACTGACTATCGTTAAACCGACCAATGAGCAAGCTACAGCTAAGACTTTTGATCGTTTTAAAGGCAGGGTGATGTTTCCTATTCACTCTATGAGCGGCAGGGTACTTGGTTTTGGCGGGAGAATCCTTACACAGGATAAAAAGGCGGCCAAATATTTGAACTCTCCTGAGAGCGATATTTATAATAAAAGTAAAGTACTCTACGGGATATATATGGCTAAGCAAGCCATTGCGAAGCAGGATAATTGCTACTTGGTAGAGGGTTATACGGATGTGATTCAAATGCATCAGTCCGGAATTCACAATGTGGTGTCTTCCAGTGGTACGGCATTGACATCTGATCAAATTAGGTTATTGAGCCGTCTGACTAAAAACATTACGGTGCTCTTTGACGGAGACGCTGCTGGTCTCAGGGCTTCTATTAGGGGAATTGATCTTATTTTAGAACAGGGGATGAATGTAAAAATTTGTACTTTCCCTGAAGGAGAAGATCCGGACAGCTTTTCTAAAAAGCACTCCTTAGAGGTGCTTAGTGCGTATTTGGAGAGGGAATCTCAGGATTTTATACAGTTTAAGGCTTCTATTTTGGTTAAAGAGGCGGCCAACGACCCTGTAAAAAGAGCAGAAACCATTCGAGATATTGTAGGGAGTATTGCTAAAATCCCAGATGCTATTCAACGGGAAGTCTATTTGCAGTCTTGTGCTCAAATTATGGATATTTCAGAGCAGGTACTTTATAATACCTTGGCGCAAGTCTCTAAAAAAGAAGCGAATGCTAAGGGTGTAGCGCAAAAAAATGGGGCTGCAGCAGAAGAGCGTTTTAAAGTAGTTAAGCCAGAAACCCCTGAGGTAGAAAAGCTAAATGTTCAGTGGATACTGGAGAAGAAAATCATTGAAATTTTACTGCTTTATGGAAATCATAAAGCCACTTTTGAGGACTTGATTTTAGCCTCTAACGATGCTGGGGAATTGGTTTTGACCCCTAAAAAAGTGGAACAAAAAGTCTTTGAAAAGGTCTATTTAGACCTGCAAGAAGATGAGATTGAACTCACACAGGACCATTTTAAAGGGATTTATTTTAAACTCATAGAATCTTTTAATCAGTCAGAAAATTTTGACCTAACAGTTTTTATCAGAAACCAGTCAGAAGAACTTTCAGCAGCCATATCGTCTATATTAATGGAGGAGGAAAAGTATTCACTTGGACAGTGGGAGAAGAAAGATATTTTTCCAAAAAACAAGGCTTTGGGAGTGTCTCAATTGGTGACGGAAACCATTTTAAGCCTAAGGTGTTTCTTGATTAAAAAGCGTATGGGGGTTATGCAGGAGACCACTAGAGATATAGAAAAAGACCATCGCGAAGTAAAAGAGGAGTTGGTGTCTTATTTGCAGCTGTATACCTTATTGAATAAAAAATTAAACAGGGTGCTCTCTTAATAGGAGGTGTACTCTTAGGGCTTAAATAGGGTGTTTTCTTTCAATGCGTTGGTAGTGTTGTTTTTTAAGCTTGGAAGGCTTTTGTGTCGCTAATAAAGCTCTAGCGCCTTAGCTTGCTGAAGCAAGTCTACTATATTGGTGACATTTAATTTCTTCATAAGTCTGGCCTTGTAGGTACTCACTGTTTTTTCATTAATGTCTAAGCCATTTGCCACCTCTTTGTTTTTCTTTCCTGAGGCCAATAATTTTAGCACCTCAATTTCACGAGACGATAATTTTCTGAAAATAGATTTTTCTTCTTCGCCTGACTTCTCTTTTTTGAGTTGCTCCGTGAGTGTGTTGGTGAGGTAAATTTTTCCTTGGCTAATTTGAGTAAGCGCTGTGAGTATTTGATCTACCCTGGCTGTTTTGGGAAGGTAGCCGTAAGCACCAGCTCTAACTGCACTAAGTGCGTATACAGACTCTGGCTGACTACTAAAAATAAGTACTTTAATATTGGTGTTTATTTTCTTAAGCCTTCTAATTGTGGCAATTCCATTGATTTCAGGAATATCCATTTCCAATATAACAATATGGGGAATTTGCTTTTCAATAGCGGTGAAAAGTTGGCTGGTAGTGGCAACAGCATCTTGTAGGTGAAATTCTTCAGCACTGTTCAAAACCATACTCAGTCCCATTCTCAATATGGGATGCGCATCTGCAATAAGTATATTTGTCATGATTTATTTTTCTAAAGATTTGGGATTCTTGAAAAATGAATTAAAAAATAAATTTACAAAAAAATCACACACTATAGGTAAATTCCTACAAATTATTTGATTTCTTTTACTGAAGATGTGCCTGAAAACCTGTTGTCTATTTGCGGTTTGGCGCTTATTTAGCTGATTTTAAAGAAGTTCTTTCGGAATTTCACAAACTGGGATAGGGTTCATTTTGTGCTGATTATTGCGGTTTAGCCTGGTATAAATCTCATAAACGGTAGCTTCACGTCCAGAGAAGTCGGCTAAACTTTTTCCTAGGTCTTGCATTTTCATAGCCCACTCTAATTCAGGGTAGCTAGCACCTATTTGGTCTTCATCTGTTCTGTGGTCTCCCCAAAGTCCGTCCGTGGGTGCCGCCTCTAAGATTTCCTCATTCACCCCTAATGCTTTTCCAAGGGCAAAAACTTCTGTCTTTAGCAGATCTGCAATGGGGCTTAAGTCTACTCCTCCGTCTCCGTATTTGGTATAGAATCCTACGCCAAAATCTTCTACTTTGTTTCCTGTACCAGCAACCAAATATCCGTGAAGCGCGGCAAAGTAATAGAGACTAGTCATTCTAAGCCTTGCTCTGGTGTTGGCGAGACTCATAAAACGCTCTTCTTCGTTTTTCACGGCTGGAAATGCCGCTACTAAGCTATCAAAAACAGGGGTTAGTGCTACGGATTCCACAGAAACATTCTGATGATTTTTTTGCAACCAACTCACGTGATTACTAGCTCTGTTTAGTTGGTTTTCTGCTTGGTGAATAGGCATATTTAGACAAAGCAGGGGCAGGCCTGTTTTGGCACAAAGTGTAGCCGTTACTGCAGAATCAATTCCGCCAGAGACCCCAATAACAAAGCCTTTTGAACCAGATTTTTGAGCGTATTCTTTGAGCCAATTTACAATGTGATCAATGATTTTTTCTGTCTGCATAAGGCGTGGATTTGTTTTAAAACGACTAACTTTGAGCCATAAAATTAAGCCCTACTTTGAGAATATTAAAGCAAAAGACCAATTCTTTTTTCTCCGGTGTAATCCTGGGGTCTATCTGTGCTTTTTTTTTGGTTTCTTGCCGTAACGACAATGCGCTTGAAAGTGACATAAAGGCAGTGGAAAAAGTCTTAACAATTAATCGATTTGACCTTGAATTTGGAGCGAGTAATGGGTCTGATCTCAAAAGGTTAAAGGACGAGTATCCTTTCTTTTTCCCAAAGCAAACCCCCGATAGTATTTGGGAATTCAAATTGAAATACAGTGTTGAAAAGCAAATTTCTAAAGAGATAAGTCGTATTTTTGGTGCGTTTACCGAGACCACCAGTGAATTGTCTCATTTGAACGCACACTTTAAGCTGCTGTTTAATTCCTTAAAGCCTGAGCCCAATCAAGCCACTTATTTGCCTAAAGTATATACCTTAAGTACATTGACTTCTGGCTTAGACATTCAAAATAGGGTTGTGGTTACAGACAGCATGTGGCTCATTGCATTAGACCATTATTTGGGGCCTGATCACGAGTACTACAAATCATTTCCCCAATATATAAAACAAGACTTAGACGCCAGATACATACTCACTGATTTCTCTGCTGATTTAGTGGCCCCTTTTGTGACGCAGGACAGCAATGGGTATTTCTTGGATAAAATGGTTTATGCGGGTAAAAAAGTATTCCTTCAAACCCTGGTTTGGCCCCATGCAACTGCGGCACAACATCTGAAATACACTGAAGCGCAATACCAATGGGCTGTGGAAAATGAAGCACAGGTTTGGCGCTACTTTTTAGAACGTGAATACCTTTACAGTACAGATACTGATTTGGAGTACCGCTTTTTGTTTCCCGCACCATTTTCTAAATTTCAGCTAGCCTTAGACCGGGAATCTTCTCCTAGAATTGCACAGTTTATAGGGTTTCAAATGGCCAAAGCTTATTACGAAAAACACGATAAAAATTTATTAAAACTCCTCGAAGTTTCTGCGTTAGATCTGTTGAAAGAAGCTTCTTATAAACCCAAGAAATGAGTCAAAAAACCCACACTTCAGAGATTATTTTAAAAGTTACTTTAGATGAGAACCAGGTTCCTGAGAAGTTGCAATGGACTGCAGAAGACGGAGGTGTAGACAAAGAAGACGCCAAAGCCATGATGCTTTCCGTTTGGGATAGCGTAAACAAAGAGTCTCTTAAGATAGACCTCTGGACTAAAGATATGCCAGTAGATGAAATGAAAATATTTTTTCATCAAACTTTAGTGGCTATGTCAGATACTTTCTTGAAAGCCACTCAAGATGAGAAAATGACGGCAACGATGAGAGATTTTTCTGATTATTTTGCAGAAAAGCTCGAGATTAAAAAAGGATCTTAAGCTAAGTTTTTAAAATAAATAGCGTTGCGTTTATACGCTTCACCATTAAGTAAATGGAACCATAATACAGCCAGTGCTATTACTTCTGCGCTTTAAAGAACTGCTCGTTTATAGTATGTATATATCCCAGTAATTCCTCTTTTCCTAAATGCTTGGAAGATGAGGTAATAAAGTGTTCTGGGGCTATTTCGAAAATTTCTTCCGTTAGCTTATCGTTATAGGCCTTTGTATTGGCTTCTATTACGGCGGGCTTTAATTTGTCTGCTTTGGTGAAAATGATGCAAAAAGGAATTTCGTTTTCTCCCATCCACCTCATGAAATCGAGGTCTACTGGTTGTGGCTCATGTCTAATATCTACTAGTACAAAGGCACAAACAAGTTGTGTGCGTTTTAGGAAGTACTCGGTAATGTATTTTTGAAAAGTCTTTTTGTCTTTTTTAGAAACACGGGCGTATCCATATCCAGGTAAATCTACTAAAAACCAATTTTGATTAATCTTAAAGTGGTTAATCAGTTGTGTTTTTCCCGGTCTTCCAGAGGTTTTTGCCAAACTCTTTTTTGAGGTAAGCATATTAATCAATGAAGATTTTCCCACATTTGAACGACCAATAAAGGCGTATTCAGGAATAGGATCCTTTGGGCATTTTTCTACATGAGCGTTGCTCATTACAAATTCTGCTGAAGTAATTTTCATGGATGCTTTTTTCTGTGTAATCATTGGCGCAATATTGGGGCTAAAAGCCTCTAGCTACCAGCCAGTTCTCCAGTATTGTATTGAAGGTATCTGGGTGTTCCATCATGGGAGCATGACCACATTTTTCGATCCAAAATAAATCTGAATCTGGAAGTAATGCATTAAATTCATCTGCAACATTCGGAGGTGTTACACCGTCGTTCCTTCCCCAAATAATACAAGTAGGTGTTTTCATGAGCGGTAAATCCTTGGACATATTATGTCTAATAGCACTCTTGGCAATGGCCAAGGTCTTGACTAGTTTTACCCTGTCATTGACAGTGGCAAAAACTTCGTCCACAATTTCTTTGGTTGCCACAGCAGGATCATAAAAAACCTCTTCTGCTTTTTTCTTAATAAACTCGTAGTCTCCTCTTTTAGGGTATCCGTCGCCCATGGCACTTTCGTAAAGGCCAGAACTTCCAGTAATCACTAAGCCTTTAACAATCTCAGGATCCATCTTGGTCTCTAATAAGGCAATATGACCGCCCAATGAATTCCCCACAAGAATCACGTCTTTTAGGTTTAAATGCCTTAAAAACTCATCTACGTAAATCGCAAAGCTTTTAACGGTAGTCTTTAAGAGCGGCATGTCGTAAATAGGTAATTCAGGCACAATGACCCTATAACCTTTCTCAGGGAAGTAATCCATGACCCCTTGAAAGTTACTGAGCCCGCCCATGAGTCCATGTAAAATGACTATGGGTGCGCCTTCTCCTAAGGATACGTATTGGTATTTTCCGTCTTTGATGATTGGGTGTGTCATGACTTGGTTTACGCCTAAGTTGGCAAATATAGGCATTTCATTTAAATACCAATGGCTTCTTTTTAAAGGCTTGAGATGCAAGATAGAATATAGGCTTTGATCTTTTTTTAGAGGCAAGTTAAGAGAACTTATTAACAAAGTGGTAGAATGTGGTAAAAAGTGGGAGAAAATCCTTTATATTTGAACTTATTAATTAAAATCAGCACAGATAGTGGTCTCACTAATAGGTACATATGATTGCAAGGCAGACGTAAAAGGGCGGGTAATGCTTCCTGTTGCGTTAAAGTCGCAATTGACCCCTATTTTGAAAGAAGGATTTGTCATTAAGAGAGCGGTTTTTAGAGATTGTCTGGAGTTGTATCCCATGGCGGAATGGCAATTGTTGATGGAGAAGATGAATGAGAAAAACCGATTTGTAAAAAAGAACAACGACTTTATTAGAAGGTTTACTGCGGGAGTAAAAGTAGTAGAGGTAGACGGTAGTGGTCGTTTGCTCATTCCAAAGAATTTAATAGGGATTGCCCAAATAAGCCAGGAAGTGGTCTTGAGTGCGGCAATCAATATCATTGAAATTTGGGACAAAGCACAATATGAAAATGTATTAGAGGAAACAGCACAGGACTTTGCAAGCCTGGCAGAAGAAGTCATGGGAGATGGAGAAAACAGCCTATCATAATCCAGTTATGCTGCAGGAAACTGTGGCAGGTTTGGCCATAGATCCCAATGGGGTTTATGTAGACGTCACATTTGGTGGTGGCGGACATAGCAAAGAGATATTGCGACAGCTTGGCCCACAGGGGCGTTTGTTTGCCTTTGATCAGGATAAAGACGCTTTGGCCAATACATTGGCCGATGCCCGATTCACCCTCATTCCAGAAAATTTTAGGTTCATTAAGCAATTTCTCCGTTTTCACGGCATTAAGCAAGTGAATGGGATTTTAGCAGATTTTGGCGTGTCTTCTCATCAGTTCGACGAGGGGTCAAGAGGATTTTCTACGCGCTTTGAGGGAGATTTAGATATGCGAATGAATCAGAATGCTGTGCTTACGGCAAAAGAAGTGGTGGGTTCCTATGCCCATGATGATCTGGCCAATATGTTTTTCCAATACGGAGACTTGCGTAATTCAAAAGCTATTGCCACAGCGATTATTGCTTACAGAGAAAGCCAGCCTATTGAAACCACTGCTCAGTTAAAGGAGGCTTTGGCTCCATTTCTAAAAGGATTTAATGACGCTAAAGTATTGGCCCCTATTTACCAGGCCATTAGAATTGAGGTAAATCAAGAGATTCAAGTCATTAAAGAATTTTTAATGCAAGTGCCAGATCTCCTATTGCCTGGAGGTCGATTAAGTGTGTTGAGTTACCATTCTTTAGAAGATAGATTGGTAAAGCGCTTTATTCGTGCAGGGCAATTTGAAGGAGAGCCAGAGAAAGATGTTTTTGGGCGTTTTGAGGTGCCTTTAAAAAAAGTAGGCGGCTTACAAATACCCTCAAAAGAAGAGCAACGTTTAAACACCCGTTCTCGAAGTGCTAAGCTTCGGGTAGCGGAAAAACCAAACAATACCCCTGAGAAAAAGTGAGAAAATCGCTGCTTAATATTTTAAAAGGTTCTTTTCTTATTGGAGACGACGCTCCAAAACACTGGCGTTTTTTTATTTATCTAGCAGTCTTAGGCGCACTGATGATCAGTGCTGCGCATGAATCTGAGCGCAAAGTGTATGAGATTGCTCGTCTGAGTCAGGAAGTGAAAGCTTTGAAGAACGAATATGTAGGACTTAGATCAAGGCTGCAGCGTGCTCAGTTAGAGACTAGTGTGGCCAGAAAAGTCGCAGACCTAGGGATTTATCCTCCAGATAATCCAGCAGTGAAAATCGTAGTAAAAACAACGGATAAAAAATAATAATAGTGCGAGAGAAACAAATTTTAACACGTCTGTATGTAGTGGTAGCCTTTTTGGTGGTGTTCTCCATTGCTATTGGCGCTTCTCTGGTTAAAACCCAAGTTTCAGATGGTGCTAAATACAGAAAGCTCGCTTTAGAAAGGACTGAAAAAATTGTAACGATTGAACCCAGTAGGGGGAGCTTGTATTCAGACGACGGTAGTTTGTTGGCTACTTCTGTTTCCAGATATGAGATTAGATTTGACGCAGTAACTGTAGCGCCTAAGGATTTTGAAACGCATCTTGTTGCACTTTCAGATTCTTTAGGAGTTTTGCTTCAAAAGCCGGCAAATTATTTTGAACAAAAACTCAGAAAAGCAAGGGCCAATAAAAACAGGTATGCCTTAATAGCCTCTAATTTAAGCTACGAGTCTTATAAGCGAATTAAATCTTTTCCATTGTTTTCAAAAGGGCCTTACAGAGGCGGTTTTGTGGTGACTCAAAAAACAGTTAGAGAGCATCCGCTCGGAGAGATGGCAGCAAGGAGTGTGGGTTTTGTGAGTTCAGATGCTAAGGGAAATATCACTCGAGTGGGTTTAGAAGGTGCTTTTGATGATTATTTAAAAGGCGTAGCAGGCAAGCGTCTCAAGCAAAAAATTGCCAAAGGTCAGTGGAAACCAATAGGAACCAGCAATTTAAAAGAGCCGGAAGAGGGTGCAGACGTTGTCACTACAATTAATATTAATATTCAAGATATAGCGCACCATGCTCTATTGACTCAGTTAGAAAAATACAAAGCAGACCACGGTACTGTAGTAGTGATGGAAACTAAAACAGGAGAAATAAAGGCGCTTTCTAATCTAGGAAGAAATGCCAATGGGCACTATTACGAGAGGCTTAATTACGCTATAGGAGAGTCTCATGAGCCAGGATCTACTTTTAAACTCATGTCTTTGGTCGTGGCATTAGAAGATAAAATTGTAGACACCGCCACTGTAATAGATACGGAGCGTGGTAAATACAGGGTTTATGACCGGACAGTTAACGACTCAAAAAATGGTGGTTATGGACAGATTTCTGTAGCAAAGGCATTAAAGGTTTCCTCTAATACAGCATTTGCTAAACTCATACATGAAAATTATAAAGACAGGCCTAGTGATTATGTAGATCGTTTGCGCAATATGAATTTGCATGAAAAGCTAGGGCTTCCTGTGTTGGGAGAGGGAGATCCTGTGATCAGGTATCCTGGAGATAAAGGATGGTCTGGGGTCTCTCTGGCATGGATGTCTCATGGGTATGAGGTGTCTTTGACCCCCTTGCAAACCCTTACTTTTTACAACGCTATTGCCAATAATGGAGAAATGGTGAAGCCCAGATTGATCAAAGAAATAAGAAAAGGGGGTATTGTAGAGAAGCGTTTTGGTAAAACGGTCATTAATCCTTCCATATGTTCTAAAGAGACTGTGGTTCAGGTTAAACAAATCTTAAAAGATATTGTAGAGAAAAAAGGGGGCACAGGCCACGGATTGTATGATCCGAATTTTTCAATGGCTGGCAAAACAGGTACTTGTCAAAAAGATTACACTTCAGGAGACCCAAACAAGCTAAAATATATCTCCACTTTTTCGGGCTATTTTCCAGCAGACAATCCAGAGTATTCTTGTATTGTAGTGATTCATGAACCAGATAAATCTGTAGGCTACTACGGGGCAGATGTTTCTGGGCCTGTTTTTAAGGCCATTGCCCAAAAAATGTACACCTCTAAACTTATGGAAGTGCAAGTGGCCCAAGAGGCAGTTGCTTCTTTAGCTGTAAATGAATCCTTTGAAAATTATCACACTGTACTTGGGCATTCGACCCAGACCATCCCAGATGTAAAGGGAATGTCTGGTATGGATGCTGTGGCTTTATTAGAAAACTTAGGTTGTGAGGTGGAAGTAAATGGTCATGGTCAGGTAGTGAGTCAATCTATGAATGCGGGAGTGCTTATTGAAAAAGGCACTAAAGTAGCCTTAAAATTATCTCGCTCATGAAGGTGTTAAAAGACATATTATACGGCGTTTCTATTAATCAGTTGCAAGGCAGCACGATTAAGGAAGTGCAGGACGTATATTTCGATTCTCGCAAAGTTGGGCCTCAATCGCTTTTTGTAGCCACTAAAGGAGTTCAGGTAAATGGCCATGATTATATAGAAACAGCTATTGAAAAAGGGGCCACTGTGATTGTTTGTGAAGACTTGCCTGGTTTTACTGATCCTGTGGTGACTTATGTAGTGGTGCCCAATAGTCAAGAAGCTTTAGGTGTTATGGCGGCCAATTGGTTTGACCATCCGTCTAAGAAACTTTCGCTCATTGGGGTAACTGGTACCAACGGTAAAACTACCGTAACCAGCTTACTACATGCTTTGTTTACTAAAGCGGGATATCCTTCAGGACTCATCTCTACAATTAAGATTTTAGTGGGGGAGAAAGCTTATGAAACAGCCCACACTACACCAGATGTGTGGACCATTAATGCTTACTTACAAGAAATGGTCTCAGAGGGACTTTCTTACTGTTTCATGGAGGTAAGCTCTCATGGAATTGCACAAATGCGTACTAAGGGATTGACTTTCGAAGGCGCAGTTTTTACCAATCTAAGTCAAGATCATTTAGATTATCACAAGACTTTTGCCAATTACAGAGACACCAAAAAACTACTTTTTGACGGGCTTTCGGCCACGGCTTTTGCCTTAGTAAATTCAGATGACAAGAATGGCCTATTTATGCTGCAAAATACCAGGGCTAAAAAAATGAGCTATGGGCTAAAAGGGCTAGCAGATTTTAAGGTACAAATATTAGAGAATCAGTTTTCAGGTCAATTGCTCAAAATTGACCAACAAGAGGTTTGGACCACACTTTTAGGTCAGTTTAATGCGTACAATGTGTTGGCAATTTACGCCACCGCAAGCCTTTTGGGATTAAACAAGCTAGAGGTGCTTCAGCATATCAGTACGCTGGAGAATGTAGCGGGAAGGTTTCAGTATTTTATTTCTAAAAACCAGATCACGGCTATTGTGGATTATGCCCATACGCCAGATGCTTTAGATAATATATTGACAACGATAGGCCAGATCAGAACAAAAAATGAGAAGCTCATTACTGTAGTAGGTTGTGGAGGAGATAGGGATCAAGGAAAGCGGCCTTTAATGGGAGCAATTGCAGCAGATAAGAGCGATACCGTAATTCTCACTTCTGACAACCCCAGATCTGAGACGCCTATAGACATTATTGAACAGATGGAGGCGGGTGTTTCCCCAGTAGATATAAAAAAAGTTTTGGTAGTTGAAAATAGAAAACAAGCTATAAAAACCGCTTGTATGATGGCCACTTCAAAGGATATTATTTTAATCGCAGGGAAAGGGCATGAAAAGTATCAGGACATTAAAGGTGTTAAGACTCCTTTTGATGACTATGACATTGTAAAGAATCATTTAGACCTCTTAGACCACTAATCTAATCCAATAGAAGCGCAGTACTATGTTGTATTATTTATTTGAATTTTTAGAAAAGCAATACCAATTTCCGGGGGCCAGTCTGTTTGGGTTTTTAACCTTCAGGGCTTCATTGGCCATTATTACTTCTCTATTAATTGCAACAGTATTTGGAAAAAAGATCATTGAATACCTTCAGTTAAAACAAATAGGCGAGACCGTTCGGGACCTTGGTTTGGCTGGTCAAAAACAAAAAGCGGGAACCCCAACTATGGGTGGCTTAATTATCATTATAGCCACTTTAGTTCCTGTTTTTCTCTTCGCTAAATTAGCCGAGATTTATATTGTGTTACTTATCGTAACTACGCTTTGGATGGGTGCGATAGGTTTTGTAGATGATTATATTAAAATCTTCAAAAAAGACAAGGCCGGTTTAAAAGGGGTTTTTAAAGTCTTAGGGCAAGTAGTCCTTGGGCTTATCGTTGGAGCTACATTGTATTTTCATCCAGGTGTTACCATGAAAGAGGCGGTTGCGGTACCAAAAACAGAAGTGGTAAAGAGTCGTTTTTTAGGACCTGAAATAAAGTCTACTAAAACCACCATACCATTTACCAAAAACAACGAATTAGAGTATAGTAATTGGATTTCTTGGGCGGGTGAAGGTGCAGAGAAGTACGCTTGGCTCATTTTTATTCCAGTAGTCATTTTTATAGTATCTGCAGTTTCTAACGGCGCAAATCTCACGGACGGTATAGACGGTTTGGCTGCGGGAACCTCTGCGATTATTGCGGTTACCTTGGGGGTGTTTGCTTGGATTTCAGGGAATGTTATTTTCTCTGACTACTTAGATATTATGTTTATCCCTAGGGTGGGTGAATTGGTGGTGTTTATTGCTGCTTTTGTAGGTGCACTGGTTGGCTTCTTATGGTATAATGCTTTTCCAGCACAAGTTTTTATGGGCGATACGGGTAGCTTAACTATTGGTGGAATTATAGCAGTTATTGCCATTATTATCAGAAAGGAATTACTTATCCCGCTTTTGTGCGGCGTCTTTTTCGCTGAGTCACTCTCTGTGATGTTGCAGGTGGGTTATTTTAAATACACCAAGAAAAAATTCGGTGAAGGGGTGCGTATTTTCCTCATGTCACCATTGCACCACCACTATCAGAAATTGGGCTATCACGAAAGTAAAATCGTGAGCAGATTTTGGATTGTGGGGATATTATTGGCCGTCTTAACCATTGTGACCTTAAAACTGAGATAATGAAATTTCTAGCAGTTTTAGGTGCAGGGGAGAGTGGTGTTGGTGCCGCCCTTTTAGGGCAGCAACAAGGGTACCGTGTATTGGTGTCTGATCATGGCACTATTCAAGCTGCCTTTAAAAACGTTCTTGTACAAAATGAGATTCCTTGGGAAGAAAATGGACACAGTGAAGCCGCTATTTTGGCAGCAGATCTTGTGGTTAAAAGCCCTGGTATTCCAGATACGGCACCCTTGGTTTTGGCATTGCGCCAGAAAGGGGTTCCGGTGATTGATGAGGTGGAATTTGCGGCTCGTTACACCGACGCTGTATTGATAGGTATTACTGGCAGCAACGGCAAAACCACCACGACCATGCTGACCCATCATATTTTGAAATCCGACGGGAAGGCTGTCGCTATGGGGGGTAATATTGGCCTAAGCTTTGCGAAACTGGTGTATGAAGCCCATTTGCCAGAGGCTAAAAAGATAGATTACTACGTATTAGAGCTCAGTAGTTTTCAATTGGACAATATTGAAAATTTTAGGCCACATATCGCTGTAATCACCAATATATCTCCAGATCATTTAGACCGATACGGTTATGATATGGATCTTTATACGGCTGCAAAGTTTCGCATATCAATGAATCAATTGCCTACGGATTATTTAATCTATGACGCAGATTGCGAGGTGATTGGAGCTGCTTTAGCTCAGTTTCCCGAAACAGGAAAAAGAATCCCATTTAGTACACAAAAAACAATTAATAATGGCGCCTGTCAAAAAGGCGAAAACATAGAAATAGCATTGGACCAAAAAACATTTAGCATGCAGATCAATACATTGGCCTTAGAGGGCACTCATAACGTTAAAAATACCATGGCAGCTTCCGCAGCAGCAGCCTTGGTTCAGATAAGAAAAGAAACCATACGCAATAGTGTGCAACATTTTCAAGGAGCGCCACATCGTTTAGAGAAAGTGCTTAAGATCCAGCATGTCATTTATATTAACGATTCAAAAGCAACCAATGTCAATGCTACTTTCTATGCATTAGACAGTGTTAAAACGCCTATGGTTTGGATTGTTGGAGGAGTAGACAAAGGAAATGACTATATGCCATTAATGTCCATGGTTAGAGAGAAGGTGAAAGCAATTATTTGCTTGGGGACAGATAATAACACACTAAAATCAGTCTTTTCAAAGGCCACAGATATATTGGTAGAAACGACTTCTATGGATGAGGCCGTTAAAATAGCGTATAAAATTGCAGAAAAAGGCGAGACGGTTTTGTTGTCTCCAGCCTGTGCGAGTTTTGATTTATTTAAAAATTACGAAGACAGGGGGGATCAGTTTAAAGCCGCTGTTAAAAACTTATAAGATTGGGCATATTTAAAAACATACAAGGAGATAAAGCCATGTGGGCGGTAGTAGCGCTATTGGCGCTCATATCTTTCTTGCCTGTGTATAGTGCCAGTGGTAACTTAGAAAATGTGGTGCAAAATGGTACGGCTATAGGTCACTTGGCAAAGCATGCATTTCTATTGGGTATGGGTTTTGTCATTATGTTTGGAATACATAAAATACCCACTCATTTTTTTAAGGGACTTTCCCTCATAGGATTGCCTATAGTCTTGCTGTTATTGGTATACACCTTGGCGCAAGGAAGTACCATTGATGGTGCCAATGCCAGTAGGTGGATTAAAATTCCCTTTACCTCTATAGGTTTTCAGACCTCTACCTTGGCCATGGTGGTTTTAATGGTCTATATAGCGCGGTATCTGTCTAAAATTAAAGACCAATCCATTCGGTTTACAGAATCTATACTGCCCTTGTGGTTGCCGGTTTTTAGTGTAGTTGCTTTGGTTTTTCCAGCCAATTTTTCTACGGCTGCTATTCTTTTTTCCATGGTCATGATGCTTTGTTTTATTGGAGGCTACCCATTTAAATACCTTTTAGGGATAGCCACGACGGGTCTGGTTATGGGCGCATTGTTTGTCATGACTGCAAAGGCTTTTCCTGGGCTTTTTCCCAATAGGGTAGACACTTGGATGAGTCGTATTGAAAATTTTTCTTCAGATGAAATTACCGAGGCAGATTACCAGGTAGAGCGGGCTAAAATTGCTATTGCAACCGGAGGTGTTTTTGGATTAGGGGCAGGAAAAAGCGTGATGAAAAACTTTTTACCTCAGAGCTCATCGGATTTTATTTTTGCCATTATTATTGAGGAATACGGTATGATAGGAGGCTTTATTGTTTTGGGTCTATACTTGTTTTTACTCATTAGAATCATAGTTATAGCCAATGGGGCACCTACTTTTTTTGCTAAACTCATCGCTTTAGGGGTGGGTTTACCTATTGTATTTCAGGCTTTTATTAATATGGGAGTGGCCGTATCTCTTTTGCCAGTGACTGGGCAAACCTTGCCGCTCATCAGTAGCGGTGGAACCTCTATTTGGATGACTTGTTTGGCCCTGGGAATTATACTAAGTGCGAGTAATAAAAAGGCCCAAACGGCACCAGAAGCAGTTACAGAAGAAACGACAAACCCTTTAGAAATATTAAGTGAGCAGCTATAAATTCATATTGTCTGGAGGCGGAACAGGAGGTCATATTTATCCTGCTATTGCCATTGCTCAAGGCCTAGAAAAGGCTTATCCCAATGCGTCATTTTTGTTCGTAGGAGCTAAGGGAAAAATGGAAATGAAAAAAGTTCCAGAGGCCGGGTACGCTATTAAAGGGCTTTGGATTTCTGGACTGTCTAGAAAACTATCTGTCGCTCTGCTTGTTTTTCCTTTCAAATTGCTGTGGAGTCTATGGCAGTCTTTTTTTATTCTATTGCGCGTAAAGCCAGACCTGGTGATTGGTACTGGAGGCTATGCCTCTGCCCCTTTGCTTAAAATGGCTCAGTGGTTGGGATTCCCAACCCTCATTCAAGAGCAGAATTCTTACGCAGGAGTGACCAATAAATGGCTCTCCAAAAAAGCAAAGGCTATTTGTGTGGCTTATCCAAATATGGAAAAGTATTTTCCAGAAGCCCCCCTAGTATATTCAGGAAATCCAATACGAGCAGGTATTCAGTTTGAATTACCTCCAAAAGAAAAGGGCTTCACGGAATTTAAACTTCAGTCTAATCTACCTGTCTTATTGGTGCTAGGAGGGAGTATGGGGGCAAAAAGAATCAATGCATTTATAGCCAGCCAATTGTCTTATTTTGACAGTCAGGGAATTCAATTGTTGTGGCAATGTGGTGCGTTGTATTACGATGAATACAAGGGTTTCCAGTCGGATAAGGTGCAGCTATTTGATTTTATTTCAAATATGCCACTGGCTTACGCTGCTGCGGACTATGTAATTTCAAGGGCAGGTGCAGGAGCCGTATCTGAATTAATGCTTGTGGGGAAACCAGCCCTATTAATACCATCGCCTAACGTGGCAGAAGACCACCAAACAAAAAATGCAGCAGCGGTTGTTGCTATGGGTGCGGGTGAAATGATTAGAGAGGCAGACTTAGAAAATAATTTTCAGGGGCTATTTGAGCGTGTTACCAAAGATTTGGCGCTTCAATCCTCTATGGGAGATGCCATGCAAAAAATGGCTAAGCCCCATGCAACTGACACTATTGTAAAGACCATTAAAAAAATTATCGAAAAACATTCAAAATAAATCAACAGGTACAAATATTATTAAACAGCCATTCAAAGGCATGGACTTTAGTCGTAAAAGCGCCTTAAAAAATACTGTTTACGCATTTTAATACAACATTCACGGGATTGATTTTTGCACAAGTATATCAATGAATAATACTTTAGACACATACTTTTTTTTAGGAATAGGCGGCATAGGAATGTCGGCCTTGGCTAAGTATTACGCCTTAAAGGGTTTTTGTGTAGTGGGTTATGACCTTAGTGAGTCGGATATTACTACATCTTTAGAGTCATTAGGAATTAGGGTATTTTATGAAGACAACAGTGCGTTGTTGCCTAAAGAATTCAATAGTCCTTCTGTCACTAAAGTGATTTATACGCCTGCGGTTCCGCAAAGCAGCGATTGGTTTTCTTATTTTAAGTCCAATGGCTTTAAGATGATTAAAAGAGCTGTTTTGTTGGGAGAATCTACTGAATTGAGCTTCTGTTACGCGGTAGCTGGCACCCATGGAAAAACAACTACTTCTGCCATGCTGGCTTATTTATTAGACGCCTCAGGGGTGAATATCACCGCTTTTTTGGGAGGCATAGCACATAATTTTGGTAGTAATTTATTGCTTAAAGACACGGAAATTACTGTGGTAGAGGCAGACGAATTTGATAGGTCGTTCTTGAATTTATCTCCTAATGTAGCTTGTATTACTTCTACAGATGCAGATCATTTAGATATCTACAAGTCTGCCAAAGCGCTCGAAGACAGCTTTTATTCCTTTGCGGGACTTGTGCCATTGAAGGAAAATTTGTTTGTTCATGAAGACCTGGCTATTCCGGGAATTAGCTATGGGGAACGCGAGAGCTCAGATTATTATATTTCGGATTTAAAAGTAGTCTCTGGGCAGACTTTGGCTAATATTCATACCCCTAGGGAAACTTTTAAATCAGTATTGTTTCCTATGCCAGGCAAGCACAATGTGCTCAATGCGCTTGTGGCTTTTGCCATGGCTTATTCTCAGGGGGTCCCTGCTCATGATTTAATTAATGCATTGTCCGGCTTTAAGGGAATTGCCAGACGTTTTTCTTATGAGATTAATACACCAGATAGGGTTTATGTAGACGACTATGCCCACCATCCAACGGCTATAAATGCCATATATCAAACATTGAGGGCGCAGTATCCAAATAAAAAAATCACCGCCATTTTTCAACCGCATTTGTATTCGCGCACCCAAGATTTTGCCCATGAATTTGCGGCCAGTTTGTCTCAGTTCGACAGCCTTTTTTTATTGGATATTTATCCAGCCAGGGAGCAAGCTATTGAAGGGGTAACCTCTGAGTGGTTACTCGGTTTGATCAGCTCAAAGATAAAATCAAAATTGAGTGTGGCAGAGGTATTGAAAAACCTTGAAGAAAACCCTCCCGAGGTCTTAGTGAGTTTAGGTGCTGGGGACATAGGAAAACAAGTGGTTCATTTTAAAGAAGCTTTGTTATGAAAAGAGTATGGAAAGTTATTCAAATGATCCTTATCTGCTTTATTTTGGTGGGCCTATACGCTTTCACCAATTACAGAAATGAGCGAAGAATAGTCACTGATATTGACTTAAAATTTATTGGAAATGACAATTTGTACAACACCTATGAGGCGGTTAATAAAATGTTAATAGTTAAACAGAAAGGGGCTTTTAAAGCCCCAAAAGATAAAGTAGCTTTGAGTACAATTGAGCGGTGGCTCAGTGAAGACCCTATGCTTCAGAATGCCACAGTTTATATGACTGTAGATGGGGCACTTAGGGCCTTACTTACACAGAGGACACCAGAAGCTAGGGTGGTAACGGATTCTGTTTATTACCTAGATACTCGCGGAATGGCAATGCCACTTTCTGAGTTTCATTCTGCCAGGGTGCCCATGATTAGTGGTAATATCTCTGCGCTAAGTCTATCTGATTGTCATAAAATAATTGAATTTGTGTCCCGAGATGTTTTCTTGAAAAAGAATATTGTGGGAATTAGGGTGATTAAAGATCAAGACTATGTGTTGCAAT
The DNA here is from genome assembly GCA_029238555.1 of Flavobacteriaceae bacterium. The sequence continues at coordinate 2,712 of JAQWFV010000064.1, read as the reverse complement.
GTAGGTTAGATCAATTTGAGGTTCGCCTTGGAGCAGCAACAGCACTCCAAGAAAAGACTTCTAATTTTAAGGCTTTTTATAATAAAGCCCTAAAAGACAATAGTCTCCAAAGCTATTCTTTGGTAGATGTAAGGTTTAAAAATCAGGTGGTTGCCACCAAAAATTAATAATAATACTCAGATGAAAGAGACAAATTATTCTGTTGGCTTAGATATTGGAACTACTAAGATCGTAGCCATTATTGGGAAGGAGAACGAGTATGGTAAAATAGAAATTCTCGGTATTGGGAAATCTAAAAGTTTGGGGGTTCACAGAGGTGTAGTGAATAATATTACACAAACCATTGAGTCTATTCAACAAGCGGTTCAACAAGCAGAAACAGATTCTGGCTTGAAAATAGATACGGTATCTGTGGGAATAGCCGGACAGCATATTCGTTCGCTACAACACTCAGATTATATTACGCGTGCCAATTCAGAAGAAGTGATTGGTTATGAAGATGTAGACAACCTTTGCAACCAGGTGTATAAATTAGTGATGCTTCCAGGAGAGGAAATTATTCATGTACTACCCCAGGAGTTTAAGGTAGACGGTCAGGCAGAAATAAAAGAGCCCATGGGTATGTATGGTGGGCGTCTAGAAGCTAATTTCCATGTGGTTGTAGGACAGGTGTCTTCTATAAAAAATATTGTTCGCTGCATTAAGAGTGCTGGTCTAAATCTGGGAGAAATATCCCTTGAGCCTCTAGCGTCTGCCAATGCAGTCTTGAGTCAGGAAGAAAAAGAAGCTGGTGTGGCGCTCATAGATATAGGAGGGGGTACTACGGATCTAGCTATTTTTAAAGATGGTATTATACGCCATACTGCCGTGATCCCATTTGGGGGTAACGTCATTACAGAAGATATTAAAGAGGGCTGCTCCATTATTGAAAAGCAGGCAGAGCTCTTAAAAATAAAGTTTGGGTCTGCTTGGCCAGGAGAGAACAAAGACAATGAAATTGTCTCTATTCCAGGATTGAGAGGAAGAGATCCAAAAGAGATTACCTTAAAGAATCTCTCTAAAATTATTCACGCAAGAGTCGTAGAAATTATAGAGCAGGTCTATGTAGAAATTAAAAATTACGGCCATGAGGAGCAAAAGAAAAAACTCATTGGTGGTATAGTGCTTACAGGAGGGGGAAGTCAGTTAAAGCACCTGAAGCAACTGGTAGAATACATTACCGGGATGGACACTCGAATTGGGTATCCCAACGAGCACCTTGCAGGAGATTCTGAAGAAGAAATTGCTTCGCCATTATACGCTACAGGGGTAGGATTATTAATGAGTGCGGTGGCTTCAGATGCGAAGCACAAACCGCTAACAGAGTCCGCAACGGAAGAAGTTCAAGAAGAGGTTTCTGAAGCAGCATCGGCTGAGAAGGCGCCAGAGGCGGCCAAAGCCCCAAGAAAAAACATCTTTGACAAATGGTCAGAGAAATTGAAAGATTTTTTAGACAACGCAGAATAAAATACCAAAATATAAGAACCCAAATTTATGAGTGATCACAGCGAATTTGACAGTATTGCATTTGACCTTCCAAAAAACCAAAGCAACGTAATTAAAGTCATTGGCGTTGGCGGCGGGGGTAGTAATGCAATTAACCACATGTTCCAGTCCGGTATTAACGGGGTTGATTTTGTGGTGTGTAACACAGACGCACAGGCATTACAAAACTCTCCAGTACCCAATAAAATTCAATTAGGACTTTCGCTTACAGAAGGTCTTGGTGCTGGTGCTAACCCAGAGGTGGGAGAGCAGTCTGCTTTGGAGAGTATGACAGACATTAAAGCTATGTTAGACACCACTACTAAAATGGTGTTTATTACCGCCGGAATGGGTGGTGGCACAGGGACTGGTGCAGCTCCAATGATTGCCAAACAAGCCAAAGAATTAGATATTTTAACTGTGGGTATTGTGACCATTCCTTTTCAGTTTGAGGGGAAAATGCGTTCTGAACAAGCCCAAAAAGGGATTGAAAATCTGCGATCCCAAGTAGATTCGTTAATTATCATTAACAACAATAAACTCAGAGAGGTTTATGGGAATCTAGGCTTTAAAGCTGGTTTTTCAAAAGCAGACGAGGTATTGGCCACTGCAGCAAAAGGAATTGCTGAGGTAATTACCCACCACTACACTCAGAATATTGACCTTAGAGATGCCAAAACCGTATTGGCCAATTCTGGTACAGCGATCATGGGATCTTCTCAAGCCTCTGGATCTGGTAGGGCACACGAAGCCATTTCTAAGGCCTTAGATTCTCCACTCTTAAACGACAACAAAATTACGGGAGCTAAAAATGTGTTATTGCTCATTGTATCTGGAAGCCAAGAGATTACCATAGATGAAATTGGAGAAATCAATGAATACATTCAGGCAGAGGCTGGAAATAGCGCTAACATTATCATGGGTGTTGGAGAGGACAGTGCCTTAGGAGAAGCTATTGCGGTAACTGTTATTGCCACTGGATTTGATCAAGAACAACAAAATAATATTGTCAATACAGAATCGAAAAAAATCATTCATACCTTAGAGGAAGAGCAGCGTGCGGCCATAAATCTCACGCCTGAAAAACCTTCTTTTCAATCCTTAGATCCTTTGGAAGAATCTCAGCCCAAAGCAAGTGATCAAGTGGTGGTTCACACCCTTGATATGGAGGAAGTTGAACAAAGTGCC
>JAQWFV010000038.1 GCA_029238555.1 Flavobacteriaceae bacterium | reverse complement strand
TGTTCCGTTGTAATCATTGTCCATTAAGTTAGCATAAGCAGAGTCATAAGCCCAACCACCCAATTGATAGTTAAACAAAGTACTCAAAGAAAAATCTCCAAACTGAGCGTTTAATCTAATAGCTCCCCTAAGGTCTGGAATAGCCGTCTTATTGATGAATTTATCCGTGGCTTCTGCATACACTTCAGTCAATTCCTGCGCTACATTAGCAGAAGGATTGTCATTTAAGTAAGAGGTTAGAGAAGTGATGGTTGCGTCTCCGTCGTCAAAAGTACCGTTGCTGTTTTTGTCGTCAAAGTTACGCTCCCACTGAGCTGCTCCAGTTGCTGCATTAACACCTGCATATACTGGCATATACCAGTCGTATAAGGAACGACCAACAGTTCTAGCAAAACTTCCGTCTTGGTCTAACTTCTGCTGTTCTCCAGTAGCTGGGTCAATAGGCATAGCTAATAACTCATTTCTGAAGCTCTCACCATTTACGGCTATATTGAATGAGAATTTCTCATTCTTTACCACGCTAAAATCTAAGTCAAATTCAAGACCAGCATTTACTAGTTCACCGTCGTTCACTTTGATTAAAGCGTATCCTACAGATGGACCTACACGTCTGTCAAAGAACATGTCTGTCGTGCTTTTAGAATAAGCTTCAATAGAACCTTCTACAAAACCACCCAATTCAAATTCAACCCCAACGTTAAATTGGTTTGAACTCTCCCAAGTAAGGTCTGGATTTCCTTTGGTAGCAAATGCCAATGAAATATTGTCATTTAAGTTATTTACAGAATAAAGATTGTATCCTGGGTAGAGTCCTACCCCTCCTGAGTTACCTATCACCCCATAAGAAGCTTTGACTTTTAAGAAATCTACAAAGTCTACATTAGACATAAAGTCTTCTTGAGTCAATACCCATGCAGCACCTAAAGAGTAGAAATTCCCCCATTTGTTGTTTAAGAACCTAGAAGAAGCATCTCTGTTAAAAGTAGCATTTAAAAAATATTTATTCTTGAAATCTGTAGTTACATTGGCAATGTAAGATTCTGTTCTTTCATTGTCTGTAAATCCGTCAGATGGGTTGTTAATGACCCCGTTCGCAATATCTGTTCCAAATGGAGTTACTAATTTAGAACGCTCTGCTTCTAAATAATTGTACTCATAAGCAGTGGCAACATGAGAAACAAATGCAGATAAATTCATGTCTTTGAAAGACTTGTTATATCTCAAACCTGTTCTGATCGTGTAGTTTTTAGTTTCTCCACGGCTTCTGTTAATTCTACCACCATCTCCTTTTGCTGGAGAATAAAATGGTTCGTTTAGAGAAGTAGCATCACTCATAAAATACTGGTAAGCGAAGTTGTTCTCAAATTTCAATCCTTCTGCTAAAGTAATTTTAGTGTCGTTATTGAAGTTTACAGAGTTTGCTTTACTGTTACTAATGTTGATTTGAGAATCTGCCACCCCATTGGTAGCAAAACCAAATCCACGACCGTCTTCTAAACCGTAATCAAATAAGAACCCTCCGTAGATTGGATCTTCTATTTTTTGACCAGCAGCATCTCTTGTAAACAATGGGTAAATAGTTGGTAGGTTATCTATCCACCAGAATTGTGATGAAGATGAAGAACCTGTACCATTGTTATTGGTCTCACTCTGAGTGTAGTTCAAAGAGGTGTTCATGTTTACAAAATCTCCAAAACTATTGGTTGCAGCCACACGAGCATTTAACCTTTTGTAGTCTGTGTTTGAAGCGTATCCAATGTCGTCTATGAAACCTACAGAAGTGTATAGTGAAGAGTTTTCACTAAAGTTAGAGATCGTTAAGTTGGCCTCTGTTCTGTTAGAGTTTTGAAAAGCAAAATCTTCCCATAATTCTGGATTGTATCTTCTAGAAACTCCAGATCTCACCATTCCGGTAGCTGGATCGATTAATTCAGATACGCCTTGAGCACCAGAACCAGATACATTCCACATATTGTACACAGGAGAAATATCAGAAACATCTGCATTTCCTGCGCCTTCAAATAAGTTTGCGTTTGCGTATGCAACAGCAGCAGCATTATCTCCGTCGTTTTCAATTAATCCTCTTTGACGTGTCGCCTGCCAGTTAATTCCAATATACTCTTCTGGAGATTTAATGGTCTCATATCTTCCAACACCTTGGAAGTTAGTACCTGTTTTCACAGAAACATTGATAGAGTTTCCGGCATCTCTACCTCTTTTAGTAGTAATTACAATTACCCCATTAGCACCTCTCGCACCATATAAAGAAGTAGCAGAAGCATCCTTCAATACAGTCACAGACTTAATGTCATTAGGGTTAATGTCGTTTAATGAACCTCCAAATGGAGCGTCATCTACAATGTACAATGGCGCCTGAGATCCGTTTACAGATCCAAAACCACGAATACGTACTGTAGAAGTACTACCTGGTTGTCCAGAAGTATTAAATACAGCCACACCAGCCGCTTCTCCTGCCAAAGCTTGAGATACGTTGGTAAAAGACTTATTAGAAATGTTTTCTCCAGCAACCACCTTAGCAGAACCTGCGAAGGAAGTTTTAGATACATTTCCAAATCCTGTAACAATTACCTCTTCTAATGCCTGAGCATCTTCTGCTAATTGAACATCTATAGTGTTAGAAGATCCTACCACTACATCTTGGGTTTTTTGCCCTATATAGCTAAAACGCAAAGTAGCCCCTTGCGCAACAGATATAGCATATAAACCGTCAAAATCTGACTGGGTACCTGTTGTAGTACCTACGACCAATACAGAGACCCCTGGTAAGAGTGCACCATTTTGATCCGTCACTTTTCCTGAAACTGTCTTTTCTTGAGCGAAAGAAAAAACAAAGCATAACATCATAAAAGATGTTAAAAGCTGCGTTAAATTTAATTTCATTGATTGTTTTTTTAGTTAATTGCCAACAAAAATGAGTAAAAATTATTGTTAACGCAAATTTAACACACCGTTAAGCCCCTATTTTAGGTACTTAATCGTCATTTTTAAGGAATTATAACTAAAAAGCCCTGAAAACAAATTTATATTGAGAAAAAATCGATTAACTGCTTGAATTATCGGATATAGTGTTAAAATGTTTACAAAAATCATAATGTTAAACGCAAAAAAACTTCTGTAATGCTACATTTCTATAACAAAAAACTCCTCGTGTGTGGCACAGATGAAGCCGGCAGGGGGTGCTTGTCTGGCCCTGTTACTGCGGCCGCAGTGATTCTTCCTAAGTCATTTAGACACCCCATGTTAAATGATTCAAAAAAACTATCTGCCAAACAGCGGGCTATTTTGGCGCCTATCATTAAACAAGCAGCCATATCT
>JAQWFV010000032.1 GCA_029238555.1 Flavobacteriaceae bacterium | reverse complement strand
ATTATTGATATTATTTTGAATATCAGTCAAAGATCTGGCCTCATTCCAAATTCTAAATTCGTCCAACTGGCCGCTAAAATAATTAGATCTTGAGGTAGGACCAGGATAATAATCAGATCCCATAATTGGAGCCTGATTTACGTCAATACTGGTTAATGAAGACGTACTAATGTCGTCACTAACTAAAGCTCCGTTCACATAAAATTTAAAAGATTTCACACCGTCTTTAACTAATGCATAATGGTACCATTTGTTAATAGATATTTCATCAGACACACCAATAAAGTCAATACTATTACCTTGGCTTACAAAAACTTTTAAAATAGGTGAGCCATTTTCGATATAAAAAATACATCTGTCATTTGCAGCACTATTTCTTGCTACAAAAAAAACTTGTCTATTAGAACTATTATAACTTGTTAGCTTTACAAATCCTTCAATGGTAAATAAGCTAGAAGATAAATTAGAGCTAATCGCTTGAGGCAATAACAAATAGTCATTGGCTCCGTCAAAATCTAAGACGTTGTCATTGGCCAATATACTGGCCGTAGTACTAGTCTGGTCAACAATTGTATAATTGCCTAGATCTGTTCCGCCATAAGTATTGGTGAGAGTGACTGTTTTTCCTGTGCCCACGTCCTTGGTGTCAAAAACTCCTGTACTTATTAATAATCCAACATCATCTCCCGTTTCTAATCCAGCATAATCTGCATTTAGGATATTGATAGTAGCGGTAGTATTTCCGTCATATTGTTTTTCACTAGCGATTATTCCAGAAATTATCAGATTTTTCTTATTGATTAAAAGACTTCCATTTACATAAGTAAAGTTGTAATTATTACTTAAATACCCCCCTGGAGTGATAATATGAGTCCCTGCACTAGTAGCTGTAATGGCAGCTCCAGAAAAAGATAAGCTACCTCCTAAATTAGAAATATCCTCACCAGATCTAAATCCTGAACTGGTTATGCTATATGTTCCAATAAACGCATTCCCATCATAGGTCTTAGATTCATTATTAGCGGTAATGGTTAAACCAGCTTTATTAACGGTTAATGTAGCCGTGATGGTCCCTGATCTATGGGTATCTGTAGCAGCCAGACCCGCGCTAATAATGGTAGTTCCAACACCTTGGATTGTGACTACGCCAGTGCTTGAATTAATGCTAGCAATTGAGGTGTCTTCACTTGAATAAGTAATCGTTCCTGTGCTAGAAGTAGTAGGCGTGTCATAGGTGAAATCTACATCTGTATATACCTTAGTGGTATTATCAAAACCAGAAAGACCAGGATCTGATAGGGAAGAAATTCTAGCAATTGTAAAATAAGGTCTTGCACTAATAAAGCGAACATCACTGATCGTTTTATCAGTGGCTAAAACGCCTTCGTTTATTGTTCCCCCATTGGAAAAATCACCGTCGTCATCTGTCAGTAAATATCTTTGATTTGCGGGTACACTGGAGCCAAATGCGTCAAACCTAAGGGCCACATCTTGATCAAAACTCCCAGCTAAATTAACTTTCCAAATCCTTCTAAATCGACTTTCAAAAATATCTGTATTAACATTATCCGAGTCTGAGGTATTGGCTAATCCGTTGTTAGAAATAATGAGGTACTGATTATTGTTAGAGTGATTTACATTTCTACTACCACTATTATTTGCTAAACTAAAATTGTTTTGCAAAGCTACTAGCAAGTCTGATCCACCATTATTTGATATTCTCTGATTCAACGAACTGTCGTCATCTCTTCCTAGGCCAAAAACCCCAGTAGTGTAACCACTATTGGCAGAGGCGTCAAAAACAAGCGATCCATCACTAGCTACATAATCTGTCGTTGTAGAATTATCTAAGCTAATTCCATATTTTAATGACAAATAAGTATCTACTTTAGATTTATACTCCCCTATTAGGTTTTGATCATAAATGATTATTTCTGCTATTTGGCCTGAAAAACTCCCCACACTACCCGCATTACCGATATATAAATCTGTGTAACCACCATTAGAATTTTGCTCCGTAAATGTTTTTATAAGCTTACTATTTACATTAATTACGCTTGTTGCTGCAGCATTTGAAGTCGCGCCAAAGGAATAATGAATTATTTTTAATTGATCGTTATACCTGCTATCTCCTGAACCAAAGAAATAATCTTGTATATCTACTCCATTGGAAACCCTATTGGGCGCAATGGAGCGATCTACACCGCCGTTTTCATTTCCAAGAATAGCGTTATTTCCATCTACGACTACATAAATATCCATATCGCCTATGGCTAATGGATTTATATCTAGGCCCACTTTTAACTGTTCAAAATTAAAGGCAAGATTGGGGTTGTAGTTTATAAGATTTGAAGTAGTATTATAAGTTATGGAAGGGGTACCTGAACCATTACTGCTTAAGTTTGTTCCACTATTGTTTGCATGTTTATTTAGCCCACTTTGATCACTCCAAATACCAGCGTTTGTATTAATATCTAATGACACCCCAGCGTCTGCTTTGAGCCATAACTTTAATCCTGACCCAACCCCTCCTGGATCTGCCATAAGTATCTCTGAGACATCCTTAGATGATTCTAAAACCCTTTTATTTAATACAGGGAGGATGTAAGATTTTTGATAAGTATATGGGCTATTTACTATAGAATCATTTTTAAGTTTGGGCTCTGGAAAGTTTTTGCTAGCAGGAGAAGCCCACAAGAATGATGTGCTAAGTATTAAAGATATGCACAACAGAACTCCCTTCACTAAATTATAATAAATAGTAAACCCTTCAGAAAACCTGAAAAGCAAATAGGGGGTATTCATGGGTGATCCTTAAATACCCCCTATTTTCAAATATACTATTTAAGTTGTAACTAAGTTTAAATAAAAAGTTTTTATTTAATGCTAAATAAGTATAAAACCATCAAAAGCAAGCTTCGTTTGGCTAGCCTTTAAGCTTAACCTCTTTCACTCTAGCGTCTTCAATACTCTTTCGCTCTGCCAAACAAGACTCTTTATACTTGAAAAAGACCATAAGCTTTTGGTCTAAGGAATCTAAGGCGCCACGTAGTTTCTTTTTAAGATTGTCATAAGACAGGTCTTGATTAAAGAGCTGCATTAGTTTAGGAAAAGGAACATAATCAGGTGAAGAATGAAGCAAAATATTTAAAATCTCTTGCTCTGTACTACTTAAAGTTTTGTATAAGGAAATCTTTTTTCTACTGATTTTTGCCTCTAAAGTTTTCTTTTTTCTAAGGGCAAAATAAAGGATAATTAAAAAAACTACCGCTAAAATAGTATACTCCACCCAAGGTATCGTATTTGAATAAATAGGGTAGGTTTCCACCAAATCCCCTAACATCTCTGAATTATTTAAAAACAAAAGCTCTTTTTGTAGCCTATTGCGCTTTTTAATAAGGTAAAAGCCTCCTTTGGACTGATTATAAGTTAATGCTTCTATAGAAGCCAAATTTAGCATTTGAGAACCTTTATAGAGATGGATCTTATTGTTGGGGAAATCTAAAGAAAAAGCTGTGTCAAAATCCAGGTATAAACTCCCCTCTGGATAATTGAGTAATGACAACCTGTATCCTTTAGAAAGCATCTCGTTAAGCTGACCTAAATAAAACCATTCTAATGTGTCAAAATCAAAACGCCATGCTTCCGTTAAATGCTTAATGTCTAATTTAAAGGGACTGTCTTCATTATATATCTCTCCGGAAGCTATAAAAAGAGTATTATCTACAAACTGGCCCATAGGTTTGTATAAACCAGGAATCATTTCTCTCTGCTTGGTGATGGTGGGCTGTAAAGCAGTCTCTCCAACGGCTGAATTGAACTGGGTAATGATATTTTTATGGGTAAATAAACCATAACCCCCAAAAGTAAACAGCTTACGGTCTTTTATAAACGGAAAATGACCGAATTGGGATAAAAAAGGCTCAGATTGGTCCAATCGCTTAAAAGCCTGTTCTTCAAAAGAATACACCACACCATTAGAACTGTTCACTAAATAAGCCAAATCACCTTGGGACACAAAATTATAGGTCAAGTTTTCTAATCCATGAAGCTTTGCAGTCCATGGCGAATCTGACACTGTGTAAATGGAATCTCCCGAAATTAAAAAAGAATCTTCTTGAAAAGAAAAAAGCAACAAATTGGAGCCCTCTAAAACATCCTTGTTTTGGGCCGTAATATTCCCTAAAAAAATTGTTTGAAGAAAAAATAATGTAAATATAAATTTCATAAGCATATTTATTATGCAATAAAATTATAAATTAAGTAAAATAAAAAAATAGGGAAAAAATAGGTTTACCCTTATTTATTTAAGGCATGATTCGAATACACTTTATTCTTTTATCCTCCACAGATCTTCGCTCTTCAAATATATTTCTGTTTATCTTCAAAAGTATTTGGCTCTTTTTCTCAATTTCGGTTAAGGAGTGCCTGAGTTTCTTTTTTAGACTATCGTAGGTAAGGTCCTGGTCGTAAATAGTCATAAGCTCAGGGAAAGATATATACTCTGGAGCAGCAAAAAATATTTTTTTAAAAAGTAATAATTCTTCTTGATTAAGCTCTGATTCTAACAACTCTAAAGAGTCATTATTTAGATTAGCTAAGTTTACTCTTTGATCTTTTTTCCTATAGTGCAGTATGAGTGCCGTGATTATAGACAAAAGAATTAGACCTAAAATATAAATGTAAGTAGGCAAACCTGTCTGCAAAGGAATTCTTGAATGACCAAGAACATAATCATTATTTAAAGTAATAAAGACGCCGTCTTTAAATACCAATGCACTGCGAGTAGTGTCATTAATTAGGAAACTATTGGTTTGATTCCCAACAAAACTGTAATTGGATATTGTCAAGGAGTGTTTACGAGCACTCCAAGGATTATATGACAAGTCAAAAATACTATCACTAGTCAGTAAGTAAATTTTATTGTTATCCGTAAACAAAAAAGGCGACTCAATTTTATCTTTAATATGAGATTGTCCAAAACTAATTTGAGCACTTAAAAAAATAAAACAAACAAAGTAATATAACTTGTTCATAATCAAATATTATAAGTGTTAAAATTAAAAGAAAAGACGTGCTTTAAATAAGGGGTATAAACGATAGTGATGCAATAATGGTAGAAGTATAACCACCTAATAATAAGCTAATTTGACGCAGCAAAGCCTTTTAAAATATTTTAATTTCAAATTACTTCCAAGTTTAGTGCTTAATCCAGCTAAGCGCTGGATTTTCATAGTATTGCTATTATACATACTTTTGTGCTTGTTCCCATATTATGAAGTGTAAATACCTAATACCGATCTTTTTTTGTCTTATTAGCCTCATTGGTATTTCAAAGCTCAATGCCCAATCTAAAACAAACATTGGACTAGATCTCGTGGAAGATTTTAGTCGTGTCATAGATGGAGGTATTGCCCAAGGAGAAACCCTGATGGGGTTCATTTCACTCTCACATGAAACAAGCTTGTGGAGCGGTGCCAGTTTAAAAGGCCAGCATGTGCTTAACCACGGAAAACCACTCACCGATTATGTGGGAGATTTACAAACCATCAGTAATATAGAAGCACCAAGGAATATTTACCTCTACGAGCTTATTATAGAACAAAAATTCAAAGGCCATAAACTCATGGTAGGTAAATCTGAAATCAATGCGCTGTTTGCCTACAGCACCCATGGAATGGGTTTCATTCACAGCTCTTTTGGTATAGGTCCAGAAATGTCCGTGAATGTACCCTTAGCTACTTTTCCCTATGCCGCCATGGGCATTTACACCAACATACAATTACAAAAAAACTTTCATCTCAGTGCAGCGGTATATGACGGCCGCCCAAATACGGAAATAGGGTATTTAAAATCCTATGACTTTTCCTTAAACAGCAAACGAGGTTTGTTTTGGATTGGGGAAATAGACTATCAAATAACAAAAGAAAAAACTCAAATAAGCACCTACAAGATGGGTGTTTGGTCACTACAAGGCCATAGTCAAAGAGAAAGCGGGTTTTACGCCATTATGGACCAAACCCTTTTAACCGAAAATGAAGATCCTACACAAGGGCTCCACGCTTTTGCACAATACGGTCGTGTCCCAAATAATGCTTCTGTCTTTTCTAATTATAAAGGCTTAGGTATGGTCTATTACGGAGCCTTTAAAAAAAGAGCTCAAGACCAATTAGGATTGGCATGGGGGCAAGGAAATCTGTCGGACACTTACCGTAATAATCTTTCAAGAAGCTCAGACCGATCAGAAACAGTGATAGAAGCGTATTACAATTATGTTATAAGTGACCAAATAGAAGTACAATTAGACAGCCAGTATATTGTAAATCCTGGAGTAGATCCGCAGGTGAAAAATGCCCTTGTAGGCATCCTTCGTCTCAAGTACAAGCTATTTTAAAATCATTCTCCTAATTGCTTTTTATAAAAATCAAAAGCCTTTTGGGCTACCTTTCTATCCAATAAGATCAATTTATATTAGATTAATCTATAGCCCCAATCCCTGCTTCCCAAAGCAGCTTATTCAATTGGGGGATTTTATCATTTTTAAGGTGTTCCCCTCTGGCTTTTAAAAGGGCCCATTCTTTATTTAAAACAGCCATTCTAGATACAGAACCAGTATTTAGCTTAGGCAAGCTACCCACAGTTTGGTTCAGTACATACAGGTATGAAGCCGTGAATTTATTGGGGTAATTTTCTACATCGTCATAGGCTTTAGACAAACGTTGGATCATGTCATTGTCAAAAGATACGGCAGTTTCCAATACTTCAGTAACAGCCAGCTTTAAGGCCGCATTTCCAGAAATTTTATCATGGCCCAACAAACCCTCTAAGGTCAATTGTAAAGGATACAGTGTATTGACCATTGCTGCCATTTCTCTATAGGTCTTTTCTCCTGCAGTCATAAAAGTGTCCCATTCTAAGAGTGCCTTTTCATCTACAGCTTCTAAAGGGCTATTGTCTAAGCTTACCACTACCTGTTTTTGGACTTCTCCAACGCGTAAAATGGCTTTATACACTCCAGGCAACGCCCTGTGACCACTATAACTGGTTTCTATATAAGCCTCAGGAATACCAGGCAAGCTGGGGTGTTTCATATCCCATACAAAACGATTCAAGCCATTGTTCACACCCAACAAAGGCGCTGGACTAGGCGCACCTTCATAGGCTTTATATGTTTGATCTTTAATCCCAATAAAACGTCTAATCAGATGGTTATTAGCATCCCTGATCTCCAAAGAAATGTCCTTCTCAGAAATTCCTTCTGGTAAATGGTAATAAAACACTACTCCGTTCGTAGGATTCACCCCTTGTAGAATATCAGTCCCTTTGGGTTCAGCAGCATTCATACTACTGTACCAATTCCCTAAAATAGCCGGTTCAGGTGTGAAAAATTGAATCCCATTTAAAGCCATTGGTTTGGCTTGTCTAATGAGGGCTAAGTCATCTAACACCCAAAAAGAACGGCCCTGAGTGGCTACTATAAGGTCATTGTGTTTAATCAGCAAGTCTGTAACAGGAACATTAGGCAGGTTTAACTGTAATGTTTCCCAATTTTTTCCGCCATTTAAGGAGTAATATACCCCCTTTTCTGTACCTGCAAAAAGCAAATCTTTCACCACAGGGTCCTCGCGAACTACCCTAGTAAAGGACCCCTCTGGAATTCCAGCCGATATTTCTTCCCATCGCGCGCCATAATTTACACTTTTGTAGAGTCCAGGCATTTTGTCGTTAAATTTATAGCGGGTGGTGGCTATATAAACCGTGGCAGGATCATGAGGCGAGACCTCAATGGCGTTTATAATGGTTTCTGGCAAACCCCGGGGGGTCACATTTTTCCAAGTATTACCCCCATCTTTGGTCAAATGCACCAGACCGTCATCTGAGCCGGTGTATAGAACTCCTTTTTCATGGGGAGATTCCACCACATAAGCGAGTGTGCCATAATTTTCTGCCCCAACTGCTTCAATAGTGTAAGGACCACCACCGTGCACCTGCTTGGACTTGTCGTTCATGGTCAAATCAGGAGAAATCACAGCCCAACTCTGGCCTACGTCTGTGGTTTTGAGTAGGTACTGCGCCCCATGAAAATAAGTATTCTCCTCATGAACAGACCTAATAATAGGGGCGTTCCAATTAAAACGATATGTCATTTCACTGGCCGCCATACCCAAATACTGAATGGGGTCTATCATGATATTGGTACTGGATTTACTCTTGGGATAATAAGCGTCTATAGTCCCCAGATAACTCCCTCCAAGCACTACATCTGGCTGGTCTGGGTCAAAAGCTAAAAAGGCACTTTCGCCTCCGGCCGATGCCTCCCAACTCTCTTCCCCAATACCCCCACTTCCCAGCGCAAGACTCGCAATCCGAACACTGGTGTTGTCCTGTTGTCCGCCATAGATATTATAAGGATATAAATGGTCTGCGTTTACCCTGTAAAACTGAGCGGTTGGCATGTTGTTTTGAGAGGACCAACTGTCTCCACCATTAAAACTAATGGCCGCACCGCCGTCGTCTGCCAAGACCATTTGCTTGTTATTGGTTGGGTGTATCCATAGATCGTGGTAGTCTCCATGGGCAGGATTCATTTCCTCCCAATGGGCTCCTCCATCGATAGATTTATAAGCAGTAGCACTCATGACATAAATGGTGTCTGCGTCTAAAGGATCTAAAAACACCTCAGTATAGTACCAGGCACGCTGAATGAGTCTATGGTCTGCAGAAATCCTGGTCCAATTTTCTCCTGAGTCTTCAGAAACAAATAAGCCCCCTTTTTCTTGCTTAGAGTCGCTTTCAATGAGCGCCACCACTTTAGAGGGATTGGCCCTAGATACTGCAATGGCCATTTTTCCTTTCTCTGCTGGCAAACCTTCTTTTAGTTCGGTCCAATGGGCGCCGCCGTCTGTTGTTTTGTACAGACCACTACCAGGACCCCCACTCACCACCTGCCAAGGCAATCTTTGGTGTTCCCACATGGCGGCGTAAAGCACTTCTGGATTTTGCATATCCATAGACAATTCAGCAGCCCCACTAAGGGTGTTCACAAAAAGTTGTTTTACCCAATTTTTACCACCGTCAGTAGTCTTATAAATACCCCGTTCTGGATTGGGTCCATGCAAAGCGCCTTGAGCAGCTACGTAAACAATATCCGGATTGCTGGGGTGAATTCTAATTCTTGAAATATGCTGTGTGGCCTCTAAACCCAAATGTTGCCAGGTCTTACCGCCGTCTAATGATTTATAAACCCCGTCTCCATAAGTGGTCATAACCCCCCTTGGTGCGTGCTCTCCCATACCCACATAAATAATATTGGGATGGCTTTCAGACACCGCCACCGCACCAACGGAGCCTGTATTAAAAAACCCATCAGACACATTGTTCCAATGTTGGCCCGCGTCTTCTGTCTTCCACAATCCACCCCCCGTCGTACCCATATAATAGGTCAATGGATCTTGAACCACCCCAGAAGCCGCTACCGACCTGCCGCCTCTAAAAGGGCCAATATTTCTGTATTTCACCATGGAGGAAAAGGCCTCTTCTACCTGTCCTAAAACAATATTAGCTGAGGCAATAGCCACTAAAAGGAAAAAATATTTTTTCATAATTTTTTATTTAAAAAGTTTACAAAATGTGAGCACTCAAACTTAAAAGCACAAATTGTCCCTGTGAATTTATATATTGGTTTTTGTTTTCAATGGGTTCTGGCAAAAAATTAACCTCGTGGTCCTGTCCGTTTAGAGAATACCTCACATCTATTTCAAATCTTTTGTACTGGTAACCCAAACCCAATTGAGTACCTACAAACCTGGCGCGCTCTAATGCATTAATGGGGTTGTCTTCAAAGACTGCTGCCTGATTTAAAGTCCATCTTGGACCTGCAAAAACCCTTAAAGCTCGAGTGAGGTTATATCCAAAAAGCAAAGGAACGTCCCATTGGGTCACATCAAAATCTGTTATGATGCGCTTGGTGTCCGTAAGTACAATAGGTATCTTATAAGAATGGTTTCTTCTCAGAGAAAGCGCTTCTACCCTCAGAAACCAATTTTGGTAGTTGTATTTTAAAAAACCGCCAAAATGATGGCCAGAACGGCCTACATATATGTTGATGTTTTTATCCAATGCCGCTACCTCTGCATCTATATTATTGACGGTATCAAAATCTATACCCGCCACAACTCCAAAAGAAAATTGGGCTGAGGCCAATGTGGTGACCATAAAAAATAAGAACAACTTTAATTTTTTCAAGAAGAATTCGCGCTTAGTTAATTTTACCAGCGTTAAGATATAAAATTAACTCAATCCCTGTACACCTCAATAGCCCTATTCTCTATGGCAGAAAGCCACTCCAAATTTTGTTGCTCCCATAAAATGGCGAGGCTATCTAAAGGGCTGGGATGTTGTTTGGGTTTGTAGTTGTCAAAATCCTGAAAAAGAAGGCCCTTGACTTGCTGTTTGTTTTTCCCTACCCTAAAACGGGTACCTCCCCCATTGGTATGGTAAGAATACCCCATAAAATCAATTTCAAAACGCAGGCTGTGTATCCAATAGTAAAATTGGTCTTGAAAATCTTCACCACCCCCTTCTTGTTTAAAAGTAATGGCCAACTGGTGGTAGCTTTGATTGTTTAACTGAGTTAAACCCTTGTATTCTGCCATCACAGCCTGGTCCTGAAGTCCCAAGGGCAACTGTGCAAAATAAAGCACCGAATTTAAAGAATTGGCATAGACCGTCTGTAGTGAATCTGAAAGTACTACAGCTTGGGCATTTCGGGTCCTTTCAAAAGTGCTGAAATTGGTCCAGACGTCTTTCGTAAGTCCTAAACTGTCTTGCTTTTCTCTGGAATAACGGACACCAAAAGCGTCCCTGTTCACCTCGTAGTGGTAATCTCTAAAATCAAAGGCTATTTCAGTGGGTTTTCCTAGGTTCCATCCGTGGGCTGCGACCGTTTTTTGAATGAGACTGTCTGCATCCATTTCTGGCGTTAACTCACAAGAAAACAGCAACAATCCAAAAAAACCCAACACATATTTTGCCATAACAATCATTTATTTATGATTCATGGGTAAAGATACCCTCAATTGGGGTGTGAAACAAATGGGCCAATTTAAAAGCCAAAGGCAAAGAGGGGTCAAATTTTCCTTTTTCAATGGCATTGATGGTTTGGCGAGATACCCCTACTTTGTGGGCCAAATCTTCTTGTGTTAATTGGTGCCTAGCCCTGAGTTCTTTAATGCTATTTTTCATTTAAAACGTCTTGTATTAATGGCTAATCCAGCCAAATATGTCAAACTAATCACAATAGTCATAAAGGCAAAATCCATTTTAAAACCCAGTAAATCTTGCTGCTCCAAGATGGACAATCCCAAACCCAAAACTACTGCCACACCCAAACTAATGGCCATTGCTTCTAAATGCATGCGTTGTTGCAACTCATCCAAGTTTAAAATGTGTTTTCTATTGGCCAAAATCATGGCAGCTCCTGTGATTAAAAATAAAGCTACGCCTGCGTAAGTGAAAAGGGAATTTTCCCATAACATTTCAGGGCCAAAAGTAGCTAGTGCTGTACTGAGCACCCAAATCATGGTCCAAACAGCCAATCTCTTGGTGCTTTTGTGCTGTAATTCTTTAAAAGATTCTGTAGTTTTCATAAGTTATAAATGTAAATGTTACTTGCTATTTTGTAAGGTTTATTTGACAAATGTAATCAATTTTTTTAAAATGTAAAGGAAAGTTGACTTTTTTAAATTGTTGATACAAATTGTCTTTAAAATACTCAAGAATTAAACACTTTTGTAACGTTTGCATTTCTGTGTCGTCTTTAAAGGGTAACAACCACATGGAGACTGACCTATTACTTATGAAACATCGCTTAAATATTTTTGCCCCTTTCTTAGGTGCACTCTTTATGGTATCGGCCCTGTGGGGCCAAGAAACCGCTCAGAAAATAGAAAGGTTTCAGGTGCCTGAATTTGACGGAGTGGTAGGGGAACAGGAGTGGGCGAATACACAGAAATTCCTGATCAATTACGAGATAGATCCCGGAAATAATACGCCTTCTGAAAACCTCACCGAAGTATTTGTGAGCTATTCTGAAACCCATTTATACGTTGGATTTATAGCTTACACAGATATGAAAACCCTGAGGTCTTCTATTAGAAATAGGGATGAAGCTTGGAATGACGACCTGGTGATGTTTGGCATAGACACCTATGGAGACGGCAGGTATTTGGTTAATTTTGGTGCCAATGCAGAAGGCAATCAGGTAGATATGAAATTCACCGCAGACGGAAATGACGACGAATCCTACGATATAAATTTTGAATCCAAGGCCAGCAAACAAGAAAACGCTTACCATGTAGAACTCAAAATTCCTTTTAATGTCCTTCAGTTTAAAAAGGCGCTTAAATATGATTGGAACATCCTTTTATACCGCTCAACCTACACAGGGGAAAACAGGAGCCAAAACCTAAATATTGCCATAGATAGAAACAACAATTGCCTTCCCTGTCAGGCGGTGAGCACCATTCATCTAGAAGGGATTAAATCAGAAAACAGGTTGCTTTTTACCCCTAATATGGTGGGAAGTTGGTCCGGTGAAAAAGTAGCGGGTGCTTTGTCATATGGGGCCTTAGACGCTGGCGTGGGGCTTAGCGGACTCATAGACCTCAACAATACGGCCTCTTTGGAATACACCATTAATCCAGACTTTTCTCAGGTAGAAGCAGACGTTTCTCAGGTCACAGTGAACAATACTTTTGCAGTGGAATTTCCGGAGCGTCGTCCTTATTTTAACGAGGGAAATGACATGATTGCTTCTGAACTTAATACGGTGTACACCAGGGCTATTAATCAACCGCTTTTTTCTTCAAAACTCATCTCTCAGGGGGAGAAAAATAGGGTGTATTGGCTCACTGCCTACGACGAATCTTCTCCGTATTTAGTGGCAGGAGAAAACGAGTCCGTACTAGAGCAAGGGGGAGCGTCTTATGCAAATATATTAAGGTACCAGCGCACTTTTAAAGGGGGTTCAAATGTGGGCTTTTTAACCACCAACCGATTTTTTACAGATGGAGGCTCAGGAAATACCTTTGGACTCAACGCCCTGTATAGGATGAAGGAAAAATATGCTTTTACGGCAGAATTCAGTAAGAGTGTTATTAAAGAACCTGAAGCAGATTGGATAGACAATAGCGGGCGTATTAAAGACAAGAGTATTGCCTTAGATGGGGAGTCTCTCAAGGGAGACGCCTTGGCCTTAAAGGTGACTAGAAATACCAAGCATTGGAATTCAGAAGCCTTTTATGAACATTATAGTCCCCATTATCAGACGCCCCTTGGGTTTATTACACGAAACAGTATTAAAAGGGTGTTTTTAGGTCATGGGTACCAGCACTTTTTTGAAAAAGAAAATACCCTGAGGCAATTGAATGTCTTTACGGGTAGTGAGGTCATTCACAATTACGACGGTTTAAAAAAATACAGCACTTTCGGAGGGGGACTTTCCATGCAATTGGCGGGAAATATTAATATGGAATTCAGCAAATTTCTGGTACTCAATGAGGAGTTCGAGGGCTTTAACGCTACCAATATGCCAGAAAACAACTTTTTCATTCGTTTCAGTCCATCGGAAAAAGTAAATATGAGAATATTCACCTCTTGGGGAGAGAATATTTTTTACGGAGACGCTCCTGAGGTGGGGAAAAACTTTTTCCTAGGGAGTTTTAACAACTTCCAATTTAGTCCCAAATGGTCTGTAAGCCCCAGTATTCGCTACTCCAGATTGAGACATTTAGACGGGAAAAATACTTTTTACGAGGGTTTTATTGTCAGGGGAAACACCAATTATCAGTTCAACCAAAACCTCTCTCTTCGATTGGTTTCAGAAGTAAATTCCTTTAACGAAGGGGCATTTGTACAAACTTTGCTCAAATGGAACCCCAATCCATTCACCATATTTTACATTGGGGGCACCAATGGGTATTCCTACGCAGAACAAATTGGAGACCTAAGAATAGATGGGGTGAATCTTTACTTTAAATTTCAGTACCAATTTGGTTTGTAGGTATCTTTAAGATAATAGTAGGTAGTGGCATGCATTTAATGGTTTATTAACGTTTAGTTCATTTTTAAAATACAAATGCACACCACCTTTGTACAGCGTGCTAGCCACGTAGGTTTCTTAATAACGTACTGGTTTTTGTCGGTCATACGTTAGAAATCTTGCAGCTGTTCTTAGGGGCAGCTGCTTTTTTTTAAATCTTTATTATATCATAACACCCAATTTACAATAACTTAACATTAGTAATGGTTCTTTGCACCAGACAAAAACCAGTACCATGCAATTATTTAAAAAAGCAGTCATTTTAGCCTGCCTTTGTTTTTCTTTTAGCCTAAGCGCACAAGAAACCCCAGCACCCAATTT
>JAQWFV010000005.1 GCA_029238555.1 Flavobacteriaceae bacterium | reverse complement strand
TATTTCCTGATAGGTATTGATAGCAACACTTTTAATAGTTTGCGTTCCACCAATAGGAAATGTAATAGTTAAGGAATCAATAGTGGTATTTTTCCCAATTCCAAAGTGAATATTTTGGCTGGAAGCCGATGCGTAGCCTCTGGTGGCACTCAGCTCTTTATACCAAACTTGTTGTCCTGAAAATAGGGTTAGCTTGGCACCACTCGTGTTTTTTATTTCCGCTGAAGGCACCAACTTTACACCCACAAAATTGTGCATACTGGGATCTTGGGTGTTTTCTAAGATCTCTAGAGGGCTATTAATATTATTAACCACCAGGTCCATATCTCCATCTAAATCCAAATCTGCATAGGCAGCTCCATTGGAATAGTTGTTTTTTAGGCCTGCTGCTGATGAGTGTTTTTTAAATTTAAAACCTCCTTGATTATGCAGTAATACATTGGCAATTTCTAACTGGGGCATTTCTTCAATCAGCTTTTTTTCTAAAAGGTCTTGTTGGTCTTGGTTGTATTGACTAAAGTTTAGGTTACTGAGGTAATTTATATAATCTAAATCATTAGGCCTTCTATAAATACCGTTGCTGATAAAAATATCAGAAAGCCCGTCGTTGTCAAAGTCTTCTATAAGGGCAGACCAACTCCAATCTGTCGCATAAGTTTCCGTGAGAAGGGCTATTTCTTGAAAAGCCCCTTGTCCGTTGTTCAATTGAAAATGATTTCTGGAATACTGTGTTTGAAACCCAAAACCCTCTTTGATTTGAGCTACTTTATCCGAATCTTCTCCTCCAGATTTAAGGCGTATGGATGCTTGGTCAGGCATCATGTCTAATGTAAACACATCTATTAGGGCGTCGTTATTAAGGTCTGCAACGTCTAATCCCATGGTAAATCTGCTGCTATTGCTGGTCATTTCTGCACTAGCTTCCCTAAAGGTCTTGTCTCCATTATTGAGATAGATATAATCGTTTTCATGAAAATCATTACCAACATAAATGTCAATAAACCCGTCTTTGTTTAAATCTGCAGTGGCTAGCCCTAAGCCATAACCTAAAGGACTGTTGTAAATACCAGCAGCCTGAGTGACGTCTATAAAATTTAAAACACCTGTTTCTAAAGTGTTTTCAAATAACAAATCACCTGAAAGCGGATCTTTTTCTGTCCTCTTTTCTGCTTTCCCATAACTTCTAGGCGTGTGAACCGTATGGTTGAGTAAATATAAATCTAAGTCCCCATCGTTGTCATAATCAAAGAAGCTCGCTTGTGTGCCAAAACCTGAAAAGGCGATATTAACCTCTTTTGAAATTTCTTTGAATTTAAAATTACCTTGATTTATAAACAGTTTGTTATGTCCTTTCAGGGTTTTATAATTTCCTACAACAGAAACATATACATCTAATAAGCCGTCATTGTTCACATCTGCTAGGGTAACTCCATTAGACCAACTGTTTTGAGTATTTATGTCTGCAGCAGCTGTTTGATCCTTGAATTTAAGTCCTCCTAAGTTTTCATACACCCTATCTTGAACTTGATTTCCAGTGATAAATAGGTCTTCCAATCCATCGTTGTTTAAATCTCCAATGGCCACTCCAGCACCGTTGTAGAAGTAGAGGTATTCTATAATATTTAAATCTGCACTGGGCGTTAAAGTATTTTCAAAATCCACCCCACTTTGTTCTGCAGTAACAGTATTAAAATGAACAGCTGAAACCTCTTTTGGAGACTCACAACTTTGAAGTCCAGCATATAAGGCTGTAAACAGTAAAGTATTTTTAGCTAAATGTAGTAAGTTGTATTTTTTCATCTTAGAATGTGTATCTCAAAATAGCATCACTATTTCTAACAAATAATAGGCTGTTATGGGTCTTTAGAATAGACCTTACTTCTCCGGTTACTTTTAACCCTTTATTTCCTGGGGTAGTTTTAAATAGAGGAGATCCAAGGGCGTCATTTCCTGTATTCTCTAAAAATGTTCCAAAACTGGCGTCGTACCTACCCACTTCTGGTTTTACCCTAAATAAGTTTCCGCCAAGGACTATGTCTGTGTCGCCATCTAAATCAAAATCTCCAGTTTCAATGGCAAATACGGGGGACATTTGAACTTGCTTAGGAAGCGGGATAGAGTTAAAGCCTCCATTTCCATCATTGATATAAATAGAGGTTTTTAATTCAATGGCTGTTGCTTTTGTACTCAAGTTTAAAGCTTCTTCTGAAAAAATAGCCTTTAAATCTGCATTTTTAAAGCTGTTGTAATCTGGAAACTTCTTTTTAAGCCCTTTCATCTGATCGATTAGGTTATGCCTTAAGTTGTAAGGGTACACTTTACCATCTGCTGCGGTAAAACCCATTATTGGATCTAAGGCCCCATTTTGGTCAAAATCCTGAACAAAAAGACAGATGGGTTGCTCTTTACTTGCTTTAAATCTAGAGTTCTCTCCATGATTCCCCACAATTAAATCAGGAAAACCATCTTGATTTATGTCTGCGATTTTCAAGGCACTCCACCAGCCTTTGAGCTGCTGCAATTCGCTGGTTTTTTTCTTAAAAGATCCTTGATCATTTAAGAATATCTCTATACCCATAAATTCTCCTACTACCACCAAATCCAGATCACCATCTGCATCTATGTCATTAAAATTCGCATCTGTAATCATGCCAATTTCACTCAATTCTGGTGCCAGGCGATCTGTTTCATCTACAAAGATACCTAAACCGTCATTGCGTAATAAATGACCATTTACCGGAACGCCATAAGCTGCAGTAATAGATCTTTCACCTACAAATATATCGGTATCACCATCTTGATCAAAATCTCCTGTACGCACCACAGATGTGTTGAAATAAGTACTTGCGGTGGGTAACATATGTGGCGAGGGAATAAATATTCCAGTACCATTATTGAGGTATAATTGATCTGCTAATTCAGAGGCAAATTTTGAAAATTCTATACCTCCATTCCCTAAATATAAATCTAAGTCTCCATCTCCGTCTGCATCTAATAAATCTACAGCGGTTACTTCAGCAGCCAAATCCTCTGGAAATTTAAATTCCTTAGAAGGTTTGAACTGTCCCTGATGGTCGCCAAAGAATACCACTGTTTCAAATCCTTTGCTGCCGCCAACAACAATATCTTGAATTCCATCGTTATTCAGGTCTCCAATAGCAGATTTAGGCCCTGGGGTACTCATCATATGGTGCAATAGTCTATCTCTATTAAAATCAATAAAGTTATTTTCTTCGTGCACATAATCGGCAACAGTATTCATTTCTGAGAAAATAATTGCATCTGTAGTTTTAGTTGAATGAGTGTCAACCACACCTTCACTCATCTCCAACTGAATTAGTTGATTGGTTTGTACTTCTTTTAGAGTAGTGACAGTGCCATCGGGCCAGCTTACTTTTACTTGAACCGCTTTTTCGGAAGGCAAACCAATATGTGGCCTTTGGTCCATGCTAGATTGAAACCCTCTAATGGGTTGTTGCGCAACGCTATAGGTAACACCCTCTTGTGACACCTCAACTAATGCGCCTACTGCATGGGTGTTTTTGCCTTTTCCCTTTAAATTAAATTGAATGAAGTGATTGTTTTTGTTGTTTTCACTGGTGTTTTTGTACACAAACAGCGGCATATTCACATTGTTTACAATCAAATCTAAATCGCCATCATTGTCTAAATCACCATAAGCGGCGCCATTAGAAAAACCCTTGGTCTCTAAACCAAGAGAGGCATCTCTATTAAATTTTAAGTCGCCTAAATTCTTATAGGCTTGATTTTCTATAGGATTAGAAGGTATAATATCTATGAGCCTAGCGTAGTCTACTTGATTATTAGTCACAATAGAATTAATCACTTCATCACTAGAAACATATTGAAGGTAGTCTTGATCTGTAAGGTCCCTATAAATTCCGTTGGCAACAAAAAGGTCTTTTAAACCGTCGTTGTCCATGTCAAAAAACAATGCACCCCAACTCCAGTCGGATGCTTCTACTCCTGCCAGTCTTCCTATCTCACTAAAGGTATTGTCTCCGTTATTTAGTTGGAGGGTGTTTCTGGTATATTGGTGGTAATAACCATTTTTAACGTTGTAAGTGTATTTATCCCAATTTTCAAAAGTAGTTACGGATTTAAGTCTTTCGTAATTAGAGGGGAGCATTTCAGTAACAAAAATATCTGCCTTTTGATCATTATTAATGTCTGCCATATCTGCCCCCATAGAAGCACCAGAAATAGAGTTTATGGAAGCAGTAAGGGTTTCTTTAAAACTACCATCCCTATTGTTGATGTATAAATAATCCCTTTCAAAAAAATCATTAGACACGTAAATGTCTTCCCAACCATCGTTGTTTACATCACCTACAGTAACCCCTAATCCAAAACCAATTACCGATCCGTAAATACCTGCTTTTTCACTCACGTCTACAAAAACTCCATCTTGATTTTCGAGTAGTTTGTCGCCGCCCAACACATCTCTTTTGGGTCTTTCATTTCTTCTGAGGTCAAAACTTCCAATGGCTTGGTAAGAGTTGTTTAATAAATACACATCTAGATCACCATCTTTATCGTAGTCAAAAAAGGAAGCATGGGTAGAAAAGCCTTTGTCTGCTAAACCATAAGCGGCTGCTTCTTCTTTGAAAGTATTGTCTTTTTGATTGATGAATAATTCATTTTGTTTGCTGTCTCCAGATACATCGCCTGAATTACACACATAGATGTCCAAAAATCCGTCTGCGTTAATATCTACCATAGTCACTCCGGTAGACCATGCTCTATTGCCGCCTATTCCAGCAGATTCCGAGATGTTTTCAAATTTAAAGTCCCCTTTGTTTAAAAACAATTGATTGGGCTTTTGATTAGCGGTTAGATAAACGTCTGCCCAGCCGTCATTATTAATATCTCCTATGGCTACACCCCCTCCGTTATAAAAGTTTCGGTAAGTATACACATTAAATTCATTGGAGAATTGTAAGCTGTTTTCAAAGGCCATTCCAATGGAGCCATTGTCCTGAATTTCAAAAAGGGTATTGGTTTTTTCTTCACAACTATTCATTAGCACCACGACCATATAGCACATAGCTAGCGTCAAGGAGAATTTACTAAAATGGGCTTTTTTCATGGTTTTATTTTAAAGCAGGAAACTTATGTCTAAGGTCTTCTAAAGTGGCTTTGACATCTTTATCTCCTTGAGCATGAATGATTATTTGTCTGTTTCCGTCAATTTTAACATAGGTTGGAGTTTTTAATTGCGCATTTTCCAACAGGAAAAAATCGTTCCCGGGATACCATTTTTTAAGAGTGTCCATGGCAACAAATAACAATTTATCTGATTGTAGCTTTTCTGTCCATGGAGACCAACCGTCATAGGTAAACTCCATATCTAGACCAACCATTTGCTTTTCTTCATTAAATATTCCGTAAAAAAGGTGGGTCATGGCTGTTTCAGAAGTCCCTTTTAGCTCGTAGGCTACATACTGATTTTTAGGGCCTTGTTTAATAAGCCCTTTCTTGTTTAGTTCCCAGCACTTGGCAAAGAAGTCTTTTTTACTATCCCCAAAATACAAATTGAATTGCAGGCTGTCTATTCTTTTTCCAGAAGCCATTTCTTTTTTTACGGTGCGGTCGTATTTAGACTGACATGAGCCAAGGCTGAATAAAACCATTCCTAAGAAGGCAAAATAGAAAAAGCTATTGAATGTTTTTGATTTTAATACTGTCATTGTTTATTCCTAAAATTATTGAATATTGGTCTTTATTTTTAAAGCTTATAATTGATCTAATCTCTCCTTTTACACCCAAAGATGCTGGCTTATCAAAGATACCGTTCTTTTGTTGTTTTAAGATCCAACCATTGGAAGATTCTAATGGTCCAAACTGGGGTTTTATTTTGGACTGGTTTCCCCCTAGAACAATATCTATTGTTCCATTGTTGTCTGTATCTTCCAAAAGAATACTACTCACGTTAGCGTATTGAATTTCAGGAGCTAGGTTATTTTTTGTAAAATCATTGTCACTGCCCCAATAAATGGCACTGCTCAATTCACGAAGTTCTTTTATTAAGGCTGTTTGGTAAACGTCTGCTCCAAATAGATCAGTCATATTTGCACTGGCGTAGTCTTTGTAGTAAAGGTATTTTTTCTTTAAAGAGGGAATTTGCTTAAAGAGTTCGTCTCGGTCTAAAATAGGAAAGTCTGCTCCGCTTTCATGATAGGTCATGATTTGTTCTTCGGTACCATTTCCATCAAAATCTTTGACAAACATTTTCATCCCTTTTTTGTAAAAGCTATTCTCTCCTATATTTCCCAATACAAGATCTTGGTGCCCGTCTGCGTTTAAATCTGCTATTTCTAGCGTTGCCCATAGCCCCTGTTCATTGGACAATCCAAAGCTTTCTTTGGCTTCAATAAATGTCCCTTGAGTATTTATAAACACCTTTGGAGACATCCATTCTCCAACGACAATAAGATCTTCATAACCATCTTTGTTTACATCCAGGTGCTTTGCATCTGTAAGCATACCTATTTGTGAAAATACTTCAGGCGCTTCTTCGGTAAAGTTTCCTGCGCCATCATTTCTTAAAATATACCCCTGACCATCTTTTCCATAGGTTTCCACTTGGTATCTTTCTCCGACAAATATATCTATGTCTCCATCATTATCAAAGTCAGCAGCCGTTAGAGCTCCAGTAGCAAAAGGCCTTGAAAAAAGGATGCTGTTTTGCTTCTCAAACCTGCCGTTTCCATGATTGATGTATATTCTATCATGCAGGTTAAAGGAAAACTTAGAATACGCTTTTCCGCTACTTCCCACATAAAGGTCTTTATCTCCGTCATTGTCAACGTCCATAAAAAGTGCCTTTGTGTCTTCACTCATGGCGTCTTTCTCAAATTCAATTTTTGAACTTGAGCTATATTTTTCTCCATCACTTAGCCATAATTCTGAAGCCTGGTCTTTAGCCCCTCCGAAAAAGAAGTCTGGTTGCTCATCTCCATTGAGGTCTGCTTTAATGATAACAGGCCCTTCATTGCTAAACATTTGTGGTAATAAGCGCTCTTGGTTAAAATCTACAAAGCCATTTTCTTTATGGGTAAAATTCAAAATACCCTGGTCCACTGACCGCGTGTTTTTATTCTCTTTTAGAACAACTATTCCTGTTTTTATTGCTGTAGCATAACCAACTTGGATGTGTTGGTTTGCAGTAACTTCTTTTAAAACGGATCGTTTTTGATCTGGCCAAAGTATTTCAATACTGTCTATACGACTGTTTTTTCCTAAACCAAAGTGAAGCCTATTGCTAATGGCGCTTTGAAAGCCTCTGGATGGAAATTGTTCTAACATGCTTTTTTGACCCTCTTGGTGTACGATAACTTTACCGCCTATAGCAAAAGTGTTTTTTTCAAACCCCTTTAAGCTAATTTGTACATAATTATTTTCTGTACTGTTGTTTTTATAAACAAAGGCAGGCGCGTTAATGTTGTTGACCACAAGGTCTAGATCTCCGTCATTGTCTAAATCTCCGTAAGCACTACCATTGCTAAAGCTCGGCGTTTCAAAGCCCCAAAGGTCTCTAGCGTTTTCAAATTGAAAAC
>JAQWFV010000002.1 GCA_029238555.1 Flavobacteriaceae bacterium | reverse complement strand
AATGTAGAAGATGTAGATTTTGAAGAAGTAAAATAATTACTTTTCATTCACACTATAAAAAGGCAGCCTTTCGGCTGCCTTTTTTTTTGTTGAATACACTACCTTTATAGCATGCAATGTTATTTTAGATGGTCTTTTTTTATAGGGTTTCTTTTTGCCCATATGCTGGTATGGTCTCAAGAAATAATCACTTATGACCGATCAGATTTTGATTTAAAAGGTCCTGTGAAATCGTGTTTTGTATTTACTAAATACGGCCAAGAGCAATATCTGTTTAATAGATCAGGACAATTGGTGCAAGCAGCTACAGTTTTTGGCGAAAATGATAGTGAGACTACCTATTACAAATATGAAAAAGAAAAACTTGTAGAACGAAGGGTAGAAAATTATGTCAATGGAGCATTAGACAAAACCACTTCAATGGCTAATTTTTATAGTTATGACAGCCTACCACAACTTAAAATCAAAGAGAAAATTATTGGTTATGATAGGACTTTTGTAGCGCAATTTAATTATCGCTATGACAGTATTGGGCAGTTAACCAGAGTGGTGAGAACAAATACACAGGGTCGTTTTATTACTTTGATTAGCCATGAGTGGGATTCTTTACGCACCCAAAAATCTACCGCTTATTGGCAAGACAGTGTGCCTTTAAAACAAGTGGATTCTATTTTCTTTAAGGCTGGTGGAACTTTGACCCAGTTGAACATAAAGGAATTTGACAACGGAATTCCCAGCTCCATGGAACAACGAATGTTCAATAAAAAGGGCTTAGAAATTGAACTTCACAATACTATTTATATAGAAAAAGACAGTTTGTATCTCCCTAAGAAGGCATCGTCCGTAAGGACAAAATACAACAGTAATAACCACCCAATTGAACAGATTTTTGACAGGGGTGTGGTGCGTCAAACAAAGAAAAATTTGTACCAATTAGACGGGAGTCCTTTTAAAAATTGGATTAAAAAAATTACCACCCCAGACAATACTTATACGACTAGAAAGATTGTTTATTTTGAGGAGTAGTCTCTAGAGAATAGGGCATAACAACAGGTGTCTCTAATCCTTTTTTGGGCTACAAACACGTCTTCTTTCAGAATCCCTTCTAATGTTGCCCCAAGTTTCTCTACTGCCTTTCTGGATCTTGTATTGAGTGCGTCTACCCTAAAAATAACTTTCCGCATTTTCATGACCTCAAATGCATGCGAAAGCATGAGGTGTTTTAAAGCGCTGTTGAGTCCAGTACCCTGGACTTCTTTTGCCAACCATGTCCATCCTATATGAAGTGTTTTGTTGTATAGATCTATGTATCCAAACCTGGTGCTACCCACATATTTTTGAGATAATTTGTTAAAAATGGCAAAGGGAATGTCTTTCCCAGCCGCTTCATTCGCTACAGCTATGGCTATATAAGCGGCTAATTGATCTTTTGTACTCAGGTCGTTCGGGCTGTATTTATAAATATCTAAATCTTTTACAACCTCCCAAAGGTCGTCTGTGTGACTTGCACTTAAGGGGTCCAAACGAACCCAATGGTTTTCTAAAGGTAACATGGATATAAATATTAGTTAAATCAAAGATATACAATTGTGTCAGTCCTTTATTATTGTTTAATTTTACTAAAAAAAACATGGACAAAGAAACTATTCTTAAAGCGTGTAATGACAGGTGTCCCAATACGCTAATGGAAACACTTGAGATTTCTTATGTAGACGTTGGAGAAGATTTTTTAACGGCTAAAATGCCTGTAGGGCCAAAAGTGCACCAGCCGGATGGAGTATTGCATGGTGGTGCAATGGTTGCCCTTGCAGAAAGTGTAGGCAGTGCGGCATCCTTTTTATTTTTAGATGCTAAAAATTATAAAGTTAGGGGCATAGAAATTGCGGCAAACCACGTGAAAAGTATCACTTCTGGTTTTGTTTACGCAAAAGCCACAGTGCTCCATAAAGGGAGAACAACGCAATTATGGGATATAAAAATTACGGATGAGGCGGGTCAATTAATATCTGTCAATAAGCTAACCACTATTGCCCTTCCAAGAAACTAGTTGGTATGACCTACGCAATAGAGGATCTATTAGATAATATAGCGGGTTTTTTTAATCAGGGATTGCCTTTTGTAGCTTTTAAATCTCCAAATGAGGCTCAGGTTCACTTGCTGTGGCAAGAGACGGACGCACTACATCATTTAACCTCTAAAGCCGCTTTTGGTTTTGTCATGGCCACCTATTCTCATGAAAAAGCGCCTTACTTATTAAAGCCTGATGGCTATATGAGCGCTGCTTTTAAGCCAATACTTACTGCTACAAGCCAAAAAAAAGCGCCTTTAGAGGTGCATGAAAAAGTGCTTACTAATGCGTCTGAGCATTCGGACACTTTAAGAATAGCCCATGTGAATTTGGTACAAAGCGCCTTGGATGAGATTGGACTTAATCAGTTTAAAAAAGTAGTTTTGGCACGTGCCGCTTCTTTTGAAACAGTCAAAACCCCTGTAGCCATTTTTGAGGGCTTGTTGGACAGTTATGACAGTGCTTTTTGTTATTTATGGCATCACCCTGCTTTGGGCACTTGGATAGGGGCCACTCCTGAGCGTTTGTTGCAAATAGAAAATAAATCCTTACAAACAGCTGCTTTAGCAGGAACTATTAAAAGGGATACTGCCTCTGCTGATTTGTTTTCTGAAAAATGGACTTCAAAAGAGATAGAGGAGCAAGCCATGGTTGCCCAAGACATTGAGACACGCCTCAGCGCCTTAGGCCTTAAGGTAAATAAAACCAACACTTATCAGGTGAATGCTGGCCAAGTATCTCATCTTAAAACAGATATTAATGTGGCTCAAATAGGGTCTAAATCACTGACTGAATTAATAGACGCTTTACACCCTTCTCCAGCAATATGTGGCCTTCCTAGAGATCAAGCGCATGATTTTATTCAGCAAAATGAAGCTTTGGACCGCAAATTTTACGCGGGCTACTTAGGGCTTGTGCACCCCCATTTGGCCCAATCTTCTTTGGGTTTTAAGGGGCTACATGCTATTGAGGCAGATTTATATGTCAATTTAAGGTGTATGGAATACCTATCTGGACTAGCCACTGTTTTTGTGGGCTCAGGAATCACTTCTGGCTCCCAACCGAAGAAAGAATGGGAAGAGACCATATTAAAAGCCCAAACCATAAAAAAAGTCATTTAATACACCGCCTATTTTTTTTAATTTAATGATTAGCACCTACTTTTGTCCCCATGCAATACTCTAGTATTCCTTTAGCGCAAACCGTTGTTTTACACTGTAAAGCACAGGGTATTTCTAGGATAGTTATTTCTCCCGGATCTAGAAACGCTCCATTGACCATCAGTTTTCTAGCAGACCCCTTTTTTGATTGCTATAGTATTGTAGATGAGCGTGCTGCTGGATTTTTTGCCTTGGGATTAGCGCAAAGAAATCAGGAACCCACCGTATTAGTGTGTACCTCAGGAAGTGCGTTATTGAATTATTATCCCGCGGTTTCAGAGGCCTACTATTCAGGAATTCCACTGGTCGTTATTTCAGCAGATAGGCCCAGTTATCTCATAGATAAAGGCTATGGACAAACCATTAAGCAAGAGGGTGTTTTTGGCAAGCATGTGGTATTTTCTACCCCATTAATTCAAGATGCTTCTCATGCGGTGGAACGTTACAATCGCTTTATGCCTAAGGATTTGCAGTATAATCAAGAAGTCATAAGCCAAAAAAATCACACTTTATTAGCTACAGCATTTAGTCAGTTAAAAGCCACCAATAGACCCATTCATTTAAACACCCCTTTCGAAGAGCCACTATACCAAGAAGCTCCTTTGTATGAAAGTACTTTAGCACCTCCGGCAACAGAAGCTTCTGTGTCTCATTCGGACAGTGAAGCCGTGCATAAAACACTTTCTGACCCTGAATTGAAAGCACTATGGGAGGGGGCAAATCGAATTATGGTTATTGTAGGTGTTTTATACCCAAATGCGCCGGATTATTTGTCCAATGAATTGGTTGAATGGCTATCTAAAGACCCAAGGGTATTGGTTTTTACAGAAACCACCTCTAATGTACACCATCCCGAATTTATTGATAGCATAGATAATATTATTGCTCCCATGGAATCTCACTTAGATGCGGCAGCCATTGGGGCAGCCTTATCACCAGATCTTCTGGTGACTATAGGTGGGGCCGTAGTCTCAAAAAAAATAAAGAATTTCTTAAATCAATACACCCCAAAACTACATTGGCAGATACAAAATGAGATTGTTGTGAATCCATTTTTCACCCATTTCACTTGTTTTAGGCCTACGGCCGATGCCTTTTTTAGTCCAGCCTTTCAAAAGCCTATTTCTCTTGAAATGCCCCCCCTTGACACGCCAAAAAAACGGGCACTTAGCTACAAAAGCAGTTACAAGGCACACATTGAAAACTATACAGCCTCTTGTCCTTTTTCGGATTTTTATGCGTTCTATCATTTACTAAACGCCCTCCCTAATAATACGCTATTACATTTAGCCAATAGTGCTACCATAAGGTATGCACAATTATTTTCAGTGAAATCTTCAGTAAGTGTATACTGTAATAGAGGAACTTCTGGAATTGATGGGAGTACTGCTACAGCCATAGGCGCGAGTGTAGCCTCCCAAGTGCAAACAACATTGGTTACAGGTGATTTGGGATTCTTTTACGACAGTAATGGTTTGTGGAATAAGTACATTCCAAAAAACTTTAAAATTATTCTGATCAACAACCAAGGTGGAGGTATTTTTAGGGTATTGCCTGGAAAGACGGATAGTGAGAACTTTAGGACTTATTTTGAAACGGTTCACGAGCTCAGTGCTCAGGCCCTTTGTAATTTACACGGATTTGAATATTACAGTGCTCAGGATAAAGATAGTTTAGCAAATGAATTAGCTAGTTTTTTTCTAAGAAACAATGGGCCTAGCCTTTTAGAAATAAAGACTCCCAGAACTGAAAATGAAGGCGTTTTAATGAACTTCTTTAAGACGCTTAAGGCGTATTATTAATCTGGGTTCATATATTAAATTAAAGTGCGTTAAAAACCGCTTTCCGCTATTTTAACTGTATTTTTGCGTTTTATATAATTATGATTGTACTCGGTAAATTCAATGAATTAGAGATTCTAAGAGATACTTCTGTTGGTTTATTTCTTGGAGATAACGAAGGCACAGATATTTTGCTGCCCAATAAGTATGTTCCTCAAGATTGGGAAATTGGGGATAAATTATCTGTTTTTTGCTATTTAGATTATGATGAAAGACCTGTTGCCACAAACCTGGTCCCTTATATAGAAAGAAATTCCTTTGCCCTTTTAAGGGTAGAGGAAGTAAATACTATTGGTGCATTCCTTCAATGGGGTCTAGAAAAACACCTTTTGGTACCCTTTAAGGAACAAAGATCAAAAATGGTTGCGGGTCAATCTTATGTGGTTTACTGTTATCTAGATCCAGTTACATTTAGACTTGTAGGATCTAATAAGTTAGATAAGTTTCTAGACAATAGCACGGCTAATTATGCACAAGGTGACGCTGTTTCTGTATTGGTCACTAGACAATCAGATATTGGATGGGATGTTATTGTGGAAAACAAGCACAAAGGTATGGTGTACCATAATGAAGTCTTTAAACCCATCTCAGTAGGGGACACTTTGACTGCCTATGTAAAATTACAGCGAGAAGATTTTAAATTAGACATTAGTTTACAACCGCTAGGTGTTGCTGTACTAGAACCGGCTGCAAAACAAGTAATGGATTTGCTCTCTGCACATAAGGGTTTTTTACCCCTTCACGATAAATCTTCTCCGGAAGAAATAAAAGCTTATTTAGAAATGAGTAAAAAGGTTTTCAAAAAAGCCATTGGGACCCTTTATAAAAACAGAACGATTAAAATAACCTCAGAGGGAATTTACCTTCTAGAGGCTTAAAGCCTTAAATATTGCCCATGTCGTTTGAAGCAAATTCACTTAAAATATGGTTGCAAGCAGCTAGACTCAGAACCTTACCCTTATCTTTTTCTGGAATAATAGCAGGTGCTGCTCTAGCCATAGGTGAGGGGGCGTTTAATGTATATATAGTGATGCTTTCGCTCTGGTGTACCTTATTGTTTCAGGTCATTTCTAACTTTGCTAATGACTATGGAGATGGTTTAAAAGGAACAGATAATGATCAAAGGCTTGGTCCTAAAAGGGTACTGCAATCAGGACTTTTAACCGCTTCTCAATTAAAAAGAGGCATAGTGATCTTGTCTGTAGTAGCCCTAATTTCGGTTTTAGGATTGTTGTTGGTCTCTTTTGGCTGGACTAACTGGCCTTATTTTGTACTGTTTTTTATTTTGGGAATAGCCAGTATCTGGTCTGCAATTAGATATACAGTAGGGGGAAGCGCCTACGGTTATAAAGGTTTTGGAGACTTATTTGTTTTTTTATTTTTTGGATTACTTTCCGTTTTAGGAAGTAAATTTTTATACAGCCTTCACCTTTCTCTATTAGACTTATTGCCAGCCATGGTTATAGGTTCTTTAAGTGTTTCTGTGCTTAACCTCAATAATTTGAGAGACCATGAGAACGACCGTTTAAGTAATAAGAATACCTTAGTGGTTAAATTTG
Organism: Flavobacteriaceae bacterium; assembly: GCA_029238555.1. The sequence continues at coordinate 14,792 of JAQWFV010000002.1, read as the reverse complement.
GGTATAAATGGGGGAAAAGATATCATTTATTGCTTTTGTCTTTGGCTTTTCTAGCCAGTCTTGGACTAGCCTATTTTTCTTTTAACAGTTATTTAGACTTATGGCCATTATTGATTTTTATACCATTGCTTTTTCACGCGATTAAAGTTTTTAAAACTACTTCACCTTCATTATTAGACCCAGAGCTTAAAAAAGTAGCCTTACTTACTTTTTTGTGGTCTATATGTTTTTTAATAGGTTATAATAATTTGTTGTAAATTAGAAACATAACTGACTGTATGCTCTTGCCTAATGACCTTGAAATTTTATTAGTAGAAGACAATTTAGTTGTCGTTGACAATGTGGTTAGGATGCTTTCTAAATTAGGCTATGATAAGGTAGAATCTGTAACTGATTACAATGCAGCAGTAAAAATCTTAAGTCTAAAAAAGACACATCTAGTATTGATAGACATTTTATTATCTGGGAAAGAAACCGGTATAGAATTAGGAGGATACATTAGGGAAAATAGAAACATTCCATTTATTTTTATTACGTCCAATTCAGATAGGCATACAGTGGCAGAAGCTAAGAAAGTGACTCCTAATGGTTATTTGGTAAAACCATTTGAAAAAGAAGACCTTTTTACAGCGATTGAAATAGCGCTTTTTAATTTTAGAGAGCAACTGCCTACTTCAAAAGAGGGTAATGTCTTGGATTCAGATACTGATACAACAGCCTTACTTTCTGACAGTATTTTCATTAAAAAACAGCATATATACCATAGAATATCCTTCTCTGAAATCTTATATATTAAAGCAGATAATGTCTATTTAGAGGTCTATACTACAGACAAAACTTTTGTAGTTCGTTCTTCCTTAAAAGAGTATTACACTAAGTTGCCCTCTAAGTTTTTTTACAAGGCACATAAATCCTATATCGTTAATATTGAGCATATTAATTCTATTAATGCCAAAGATATTGTTATAGGTCAAAAGAAAATCCCAATCACAAAAGATTTTAAAGACTTTTTAATCAAGACTATGAATAGTTAAGTGGGTATTTAAGTAGATTTTGGTTATTTTTATAAGCTATGAAAATGAGGGCCACTTTCTGTAAATACGATTTAATTTTTAAACAAGCTAGCGGAACGTCTAGGGGGGTCTTAAAAACCAAAACATCCTATTTTATAAAAATTACTGAAAACAATCGGGTGGGCTATGGTGAGTGCGGTCTGTTGAAAGGTTTAAGTTATGACGACGTTCCAGATTATGAAGATAAACTCTCTTGGGCTTGTAATCATATTCATTTAGGCCTGGAATCACTTTGGTCAGATCTTTTGCATTTCCCTAGCATTCAATTTGGTTTGGAGCAAGCATTTTTATTCTTGAAGTCTAGTCAACCTTTTATACTATTTCCTTCTCCATTTATTTCAGCACAAACCCCTATTCCTATTAACGGTCTTATTTGGATGGGCGATCAAAATTTCATGTCTCAGCAGATTGGGGCTATTTTAAATAATGGTTTTAATTGTGTAAAAATGAAAATAGGGGCCATTGATGTAGATCAAGAATTGGCCTTACTGAGGTCCATAAGACAACAATATCCAGAGGAAGTCATTGAGCTTCGCGTAGACGCCAATGGGGCCTTTGATCTTAAAACAGCTTATAAAGTAATGGAGTCTCTTCAGGAAATAGGGGTGCATTCTATGGAGCAACCCCTTCCTGTACAATCGATCAATGATTTGGCTACCTTATGCGCAGACGCTCCTATTCCAGTGGCCTTAGATGAATCTCTTATTGGCTGTTTGACTATTGCGCAAAAAGAACATCTTTTAGACACTGTTAATCCTCAGTATATTATATTGAAACCAAGTTTTATTGGGGGATTTAAAGGAAGTGACCAATGGATTCAACTGGCAGATTCCAGAGGAATAGGGTGGTGGGTCACCTCTGCTTTGGAGAGCAATATAGGTCTAAATGCTATTGCACAATGGGTCTTTTTAAAAAACACTATATTGCCACAAGGTCTTGGAACTGGGAGTTTATACACCAATAATATCCCTGCACCTTTGAAGGTCCAAAAGGGTACTTTAGCCTATGACTCAAAGGCGCTTTGGAATACTAAAATAATAGATGATCTATGTATGTAGCACAAGCTTTTAAAGGACAATTGGGTTTTTGGAAATACCTTCCAATACCAGTTTCATTTTTCGCCATGATGGGATTGAGTTATGCGGTAATTACTTCTATGGATATAGATGTGACAGCATTAATGCAAGCCGCCGTTGCAGAAAAGGGATCTACCCCCTTTTTAATGGAAAATTTATTGCAATTTGCGGTAGGCTTACTCATGATTTTAGGATGGGTAAAATGGGTACATAGACAGTCCCTAACGAGTCTAACTACCTCTAGAAGTTCCATAGATTGGTCTAGGGTATTTACGTCATTCTCCATCTGGGGATTTGTCGTAGTTGCTACCACTTTAATTGGGGTGTATTTTAGCCCTCAAGATTATGTGTATAATTTTAATTTAATACCATTTTTAAAATTAGCCATAGTCGCTATTTTGCTTATCCCACTTCAAACTAGTTTTGAAGAATATCTTTTTAGGGCTTATATGATGCAAGGTTTAGGGGCTTTTTTTAAATCTAAAGCGGTGCCATTCATATTTACATCACTTACTTTTGGACTCATGCATATTGGTAATCCCGAGGTGGAAACTTTAGGGTACGGCATTTTAGCCTATTATGTGGGTACAGGATTTTTTCTAGGGATAATTACTTTAATGGATGAAGGTTTAGAGCTAGCCCTTGGATTTCATGCAGCAAATAACCTTGTAGCAGCGTTGTTAATGACTTCTAATTGGACTGCATTTCAAACAGATTCTATATATATAGATGTGGCTACACCGACTATTGGAAATGATATATACCTAGTTTTAGGTGTTTTTTACCCATTATTCCTATTGTTCTTTGCTAAGAAGTACCAATGGAAAGGTTGGGTCAATAAATTATTTGGCTCCGTTAAAACGCCCTAATTAGTTTATGAATAATCCCTTTTTTTGCTTGCATCCAAATTTTTCTATCCAAGGCAGGTCATTTAATGAGAAAGACCTAGGAATTTATGCAACATCGCTTTTGTTAAGTGAAAAACCCTATCTGAAATATCTAGGGACTTTTTTGTTAGAGTGGTTGAGTGAAGGAGATGAAATTAGCGTGTTTACTTCTGGTTCAACGGGAACGCCTAAATCATTGAGTTTTAAAAAAAGTGCCTTGCAAGCTCATGCCCAACTCACGGGTCAGTTTTTTAATTTAATTTCAGGTAATAGAATACTTCTATGTCTCCCTACGCAATTTATTGCAGGGAAAATGATGGTTGTAAGAGCACTTTCGTTGGGTTTGGATTTATGGGTTTGCCCTCCCTCTAATAGCCCCCTTGATTTTTTTAAGACTACTTTTGATTTTGTGGCAATGGTTCCGACTCAATTAGAGGGGAGTATGTCCCTGTTGTACTATTGCAGAAAAATTCTAATTGGCGGAGCACCTTTAAATAAAAAGCTTAAAAGAAAAGCAATCGAAGCCATTCAGGATCAATCTACCGAATTGTTTTTGAGTTATGGAATGACGGAGACCTTAAGTCACATTGCCATAGCAAAACTAAGGGTAGAGGATCAAGTGATATTTTCAGTTCTACCCCAGATCACTATTGAGGAGAATGCACACGGTTGTTTAAGTGTAATAGCACCTTATATTGGACCTGACCCCATTCACACTACAGATGTTGTACGAATTTTAGACAATTCGCATTTTGAATGGATGGGACGCCTAGATTTTGTGATTAATTCAGGTGGCGTGAAGATTCACCCAGAATCTTTGGAGAAAGCCCAGGAAAAATATTTTTCCTTTCCTTTTTTTTATTCCGGAATTCCGCATGACTTACTTGGAGAACAATTGGTGTTAGTCGTATTAGAAGAAGACTTAAAAAATGCACGAGCAAATTTGACTAAAATTAGTTTTGACCAGAAATTTCAGAAGCCTAAAGGGATCTTAACGGTTCCTGAATTTTTATATACCCATAGCTTAAAGCTTCGCAGAAAAGACACTTTGGCCCTAGGATACAATATGCACCAGCTATAGCGTTTTGTGTATTTTTTAGTCGGGCTCACAGATGTACAATTGAAATCTCTCTGTAGGCTTTTTTTGAATCAAATATTGAATGCTGTAATTCAATCCGATTTTTGAATAAAATGCTTAAATTGTAATGGCTAATGATTCCACTAAATGAATTTATTAAACCAATCAACCAGTACCAATTAATTGCAAATAATCAACTATAACTTACCCACTTTAATCCACTACAAGTAACCAAACCAATTATCTATAACCATTCACTTTTGACCTATGAAATTTCTTTTAGCCATTTTTGTTTTTTTTACAATTACTTCTATTCACGCACAGGCCATTTTATCTGTTAGGGAGCAGGCCACAGTAATTGATGAAATTTTAGAGGAACGCTTTGATCAATTACTACCTAAATTAATGGATCAAGCTGAGATTGATATGTGGGTTGTTATTTCGAGAGAATACAATGAAGATCCTGTGATCAAGACCATGCTGCCAGCTACTTGGCTCAATGCGAGGAGAAGAACAATTTTACTCTTCTACAGGGATAAAAAAAATAATACTATTGAAAAATTAGCTGTTGCACGCTATAATGTAGGAAAGCAAATCGTAAGTGCTTGGGATAAAGAAAAAACACCAGATCAATGGGACAGACTTATTGCACTTATAAAAGAACGCAATCCAAAAAAAATCGGCTTAAATTTTTCTAAAGACCACAACATAGCAGATGGGTTGGACAAGACAGATTACGAGGAGTTTATGGCATATTTGCCTAAAAATATGCATGCTAAGGTTGTTTCTGCGGAGCACTTAGCCGTAGGTTGGATAGAGACTAGAACTGAAAAAGAAATGGTGATATACAACCAATTGGTTTCCATTACCCATGAAATAATAGCAGAAGCGTTTTCAGAAAAAGTGATCACTCCTGGGGTAACTACCACAACAGATGTAGAATGGTGGATGCGTCAAAAGGTGTCCGATTTAGGCCTAAAAACATGGTTTCACCCCACAGTAGATATTCAAAGAAGTGAAGAAGTTTTAGTATCTCATTTGTACTCTTTTTCAGGAAGGCCCGAAAAAGAAGTTATTTTGCCCGGAGATTTACTGCATTGTGATTTTGGGATTACTTATTTGAGACTCAATACGGATTGTCAGGAATTAGCTTATGTTTTAAAGCCAGAAGAGTCAAAAGCACCTGATTTTCTAGCATCGGCGTTAGCTTCAGGAAATAAAGTTCAAGATTACCTCACTAAAAATATGAAGTTAGGTTTAGTAGGAAACACCATATTATCCAATGCCTTAAGCGAAGCCAAGAGCAATGGACTCAGTCCAGCGATTTACACGCATCCTTTGGGTTTATACGGTCACTCGGCTGGTACAACTATAGGCATGTGGGACTCACAGAATGGTATTGATAAAGCAGACGGAAATGCCTACCCATTAAACCCTAATACCGTTTATGCTATTGAGTTAAATAACACAGTTTATATTCCAGAGTGGAAAAGAGACATCAGAATTATGTTTGAGGAGGCAGGTTTTGTTGGTGAGGAAGGTTTTAGATATGTAAATGGAAGACAAACCAGTTTTCTGTTAATTCCAAGAGTTTCCCCTCAATTAGGAAATTAAAATTTTTCTAAGTAGCTTTTTGTAATGAGAAATTATGATTCCTAATTTCTCAGTGTATATGTGTTGAGATTGGCTTGTTTGCAAGAGTTTTCAGAACACCTAACGCGTAGACGTTTACACTTGAAGGACTCCCATGTTAAATTTTTCTTTTTGTGGTGCGTTATTGGCAGCATCTATTCCCATTGAGATCCATTTCCTAGTGTCTTTAGGGTCAATAATAGCATCTGTCCATAGTCTTGCAGCAGCGTAATAAGGCGATATTTGTTTGTTGTATTTTTCTTGGATATTAGTCAAGAGCTCTTGTTCTTCTTGGGGATTTATTTGCTTGCCTTCTTTTTTTAATTTGGCTTTTTCAATTTGCAAAAGTACCTGAGAAGCAGAATTCCCACTCATAACGGCTAAATTTGCAGAAGGCCAAGCGACTATAAGTCTTGGATCATAGGCTTTTCCGCACATGGCATAATTTCCAGCACCATAGCTATTTCCAATGATTACGGTGAATTTAGGCACCACAGAATTACTCACTGCATTGACCATTTTGGCCCCGTCTTTTATAATACCGCCATGCTCACTTTTACTACCTACCATAAAACCACTCACATCTTGAAGAAATACTAAGGGAATTTTCTTCTGGTTACAATTGGCTATAAAGCGGGTTGCTTTATCTGCTGCGTCGGAGTATATAACACCACCTAATTGCATTTCGCCTTTTGCATTTTTAACGACTGTTCTCTGATTGGCTACGATTCCAACCGCCCAACCGTCAATTCTCGCATAGCCAGTCAATATGGTTTTACCATAGTCTTCTTTGTAGGGCTCAAAGGCAGAATTGTCTACCAGTCCTTTAATTATTTCCATCATATCGTACTGGTCTGTTCTGGAAATAGGTAGGCTTGAAAGCATTTCTATATGGGAAACATTCGGTTTTATAGCATCGGCTTTATTATACCCTGCCAGTGTTGTTTCTCCGAGTTTGTCTACTAGGTTTTTAATTTTATCTAAAGCGTCTTTGTCATTTTTAGCTTTGTAGTCTGTTACGCCACTAATTTCACAATGCGTTGTTGCTCCCCCTAAAGTTTCATTATCAATAGTTTCCCCAATGGCTGCTTTGACCAAGTAGCTACCAGCTAAAAATATACTAGCAGTTTTGTCTACTATAATGGCTTCATCACTCATGATTGGTAGGTAGGCCCCTCCAGCCACACAGCTTCCCATAATAGCAGCTATTTGAACAATACCCATACTACTCATTTTAGCGTTGTTTCTGAAAATCCGACCAAAATGTTCTTTATCTGGGAAAATTTCGTCCTGCAAAGGCAAATAAACCCCTGCTGAATCTACCAAGTAAATAATTGGAATGTTATTCTCCATGGCTATTTCTTGGGCCCTTAGATTTTTTTTGGCAGTAGAAGGAAACCAAGCACCTGCTTTTACAGTGGCATCATTAGCGACTACAATACATTGTTTGCCACCAATATACCCCATGACAACCACTACACCAGCACTAGGGCAGCCTCCGTGTTCTGAGTACATATCTAAGGCAGTGAGTGCGCCAATTTCAATTTGAGGTGATTTATCTAATAAATAAGCAATGCGCTCTCTGGCAGAAAGTTTGCCCTTTTCTGCTTCTTTTTTTAGTTTGGCTTCCCCGCCACCTAACATCACTTTTTTTAATGTATTCTCTAAAGTTTTTACACTTTCATTGTGGTGACTTAAATTGGTTTTATTTTTGGTGCTCATAGGGCTACAAAGTCTTTTTATTAGCAAATTCAACCATAAATATACGTTGTAATATTGATTAACTTTGTAGGAGAATCTATATTCTAATCAAATTTTATAAGAAAATGACGTATTGGGGAATTATTGGATTGGGCAGTATTGCGCACCATTTTGTGAAGGATTTGGCTTTAGTGCCAGAGGCCAAGTTATACGGGGTTGCCTCAAGATCATTGGAGAAAGCCAATAACTTTGCAAGGGAATATTCAGCTGAGAAAGCTTTTGGCTCCTATGAGGAATTATTAAAAGATCCTTTAGTGTCTGTGGTGTATATTGCCACACCACACAGCAGCCACAGAGAGTGGGCTATAAAAGCAATGAAAGCTGGAAAGCATGTGCTTTGTGAGAAACCATTGGGGTTAAATGCTCTAGAAGTCAAGGAAATGATCTCACAAGCTAAAACCTCAGGAGTGTTTTTTATGGAGGCTCTTTGGACCAGGTTTAATCCGAGCATAGAAGCTGTGGTAAATAGAATTCACGCCAATGAAATTGGTGCTATTCAGTACCTTCATGCAGATTTTGGATTTTACGCTATGGACAGAGACCCTCAAAGTAGGGTCTTAAACCCAGCCCTTGGTGGAGGATCTCTTCTAGACATAGGTATTTACCCTATTTTTCTGAGCTATTTGCTTTTGGGTATGCCTGAAAGTATCATGGCCACATCTAATTTTAACGAGAGCGGAACAGAGTTACAAACAGCGATGATTTTTAACTACAAAAAAGCCAAAGCGGTATTGTATAGCGGTTTTACTTCTAAATCTTCTATGGTGGCGCAAATTAGCGGTCATGAGGGACTGATTACGATTGATTCAAGATGGCATGAATGCCAAGGCTTTAAAGTAGAAAAAGAGAATGATAATGACATTGAAAGTGTTTCTCTGCCAACACTTGGAAGGGGATATACCTATGAAATTAAAGCAGTACACGAGGCATTATTACAGGATTGGAATGAACATCCAAAATGGACCCATCAAGATAGCTTAAACCTCTCTGAATTACTAGATGCGGTTCAATTAGCTGCCAAAAATCAATAAATAGGGCTATTTAATCGTGTTCTTCTTAACAATAAGGTAACATAAAGCCAATTTTTACGATATTTGTGGCTTACTAATTAGAACTATAATTATGAATAAGAATACCGTTTTAGCCTGGGCTACATTTATTATGTGTTTTATGGGTGTTTTACTCATAGGCCTTGGCGCTTTTAGATATGACGATGTTGCAGGATGGGGCTTTGCCGCAGTGGGTATTGGTTTTTTTGCCAATGCATGGGTATTTAATGCTTTAAAAGGAAGGGTTTAACAAAATTACTACACAATATGTCAGACGAAAAGAAAGTCATTTTTTCAATGTCAGGAGTGACTAAAACTTATAAAACAGCCAATACACCCGTTTTAAAAAATATATACCTCAGTTTTTTTTATGGGGCTAAGATTGGGATTTTAGGACTCAATGGCTCTGGTAAATCTACCTTGTTAAAAATCATAGCAGGAGTAGATAAAAACTTTCAAGGAGATGTTGTTTTCTCTCCAGGATACAAAGTGGGTTATTTAGAACAAGAACCACAATTAGATCCAGAAAAAACAGTCTTAGAAGTGGTTAAAGAAGGCGTTGCAGAGACCGTAGCGCTTCTAGATGAGTACAATAAAATTAACGATATGTTTGGGCTTCCTGAAGTCTATGAAGATGCAGATAAAATGCAGAAACTCATGGACAAGCAGGCTGTTTTACAAGATCAGATAGACGCTTCCAATGCTTGGGAATTAGACACCAAATTAAATATTGCAATGGACGCTTTAAGGACACCAGATTCTGAAAAGAAAATTGGGGTATTATCTGGTGGAGAAAAACGACGTGTGGCACTGTGTAGGTTATTACTTCAAGAGCCAGAGATTTTATTGTTAGATGAACCAACCAACCACTTAGACGCGGAATCTGTTCATTGGTTAGAGCACCATTTGGCCACTTATAAAGGCACAGTCATTGCAGTAACACACGATAGGTATTTCTTAGATAATGTAGCCGGATGGATTCTTGAGTTAGACAGGGGAGAAGGTATTCCTTGGAAGGGCAATTATTCTAGCTGGTTGGATCAGAAATCTAAGCGAATGGCCCAAGAAAGCAAAACTGCTTCTAAGCGTCAAAAAACATTAGAACGTGAGTTAGAATGGGTGAAACAAGGTGCCAAGGGTAGACAAACCAAGCAAAAAGCCAGGTTGAATAATTACGATAAATTATTGAGTCAAGACCAAAAGCAATTGGATGAGAAATTAGAGATATTTATTCCTAATGGTCCTAGACTTGGTACAAACGTACTTGAAGCTACAGATATCTCCAAGGGATACGAAGACAAACTCCTTTATGAATCCTTGAATTTTAATTTACCTCAAGCAGGTATAGTGGGTATTATTGGGCCAAACGGAGCTGGTAAAACTACTATTTTTAGAATGATCATGGGAGAGGAAACTCCAGATAAGGGGTCTTTTAAAGTTGGTGATACTGCTAAGATTGCTTATGTTGATCAAAGTCACAGTAATATAGATCCTGACAAGAGTATCTGGGAAAATTTTTCAGACGGTCAAGAACTCATCATGATGGGAGATAAGCAAGTGAATTCTAGGGCTTATTTAAGTAGGTTTAATTTTTCAGGATCTGAACAAAATAAAAAAGTAAATATGTTATCCGGTGGGGAACGCAACCGTTTGCACCTGGCCATGACCTTAAAAGAAGAGGGTAACGTATTGCTTTTAGATGAACCTACCAATGATTTAGATGTTAACACCTTAAGGGCTTTAGAAGAAGGTCTTGAGAATTTTGCAGGATGTGCAGTAGTGATTTCTCACGACCGTTGGTTCTTAGATAGAATTTGCACCCATATTCTTGCTTTTGAAGGAGATTCTCAGGTGTATTTCTTTGAAGGGTCTTTCTCTGATTATGAAGAAAACAAGAAAAAACGCCTTGGAGGTGACCTTATGCCTAAGCGTATTAAGTATAAAAAATTGATCAGATAACATTAATTTACAAATACTTAAAAAGCCCCTAGACTATCTAGGGGCTTTTTATTTATAGGTGGTTAAAATGACGGTATCTCCGTAAAGTATAGCTCTCATTTTATCCGTAAATTAAAACGGATCTCTAGGGTACCAATCTAATTGAATGACTTCAATCTTTGCAGTACTTTTTTCAATAAGATGCTTAAAGCGCGCAACATCGCTCACATTTGGTTTTCCACGATAATGATAGGGATAGACCTTTTTTGGAGTAAAAGCGATCACAGCGTCTGCCGCTGAGGCCTCTGTCATGGTGTATGGTAAGTTCATGCACACAAAAGCCATATCTATATTTTTCAGGCTTCTCATTTCTTCAATATCTTCGGTATCTCCAGAGAAATAGATCCTTTTTTGATCTATAGTAATGACATAGCCATTTCCCCTTCCTTTGGTGTGAAAGTCAAGGGCTTCTTCTCTTAAGTTATACATAGGAATGGCTTCAATGCTCATCCCGTTGCTATTCATTACAGCACCATTGGATAATATGCTAGTTTTAGCCAATAATGCAGGCGTCATTTTGTCTGCTACGGCTTGTGGAGCAATAATGGAAGTGCCCTCTTGAATTAAAGCACCCAATGTTTTGGGATTAAAATGATCCCAATGTATATCTGTAATAAGCACCAGATCTGGAGTAGGATAATTTGCATACCATTCTGCTTCCCCTACTGGATCTACATAAATAGTAGTATTACCATGTAGTAATAGGGTAGAGGCATGTTCTATTGGAATAACCTCAACCTCTTGAGCTGTTGCGTGATTGTTCCAAAGGCATATAAATCCAAATGAAATTAGAACAACTAATTTTCTGATAAATAGGATATTTCTCATAGTGTATTGCTTTAGAATATTAATTCCATTTTTATGTCACATCTTTCATAATGTACTTCTTTTTCTACAGGAATCTCTACAAATCCTTGTTTTCTGTAGAGGTGTATGGCATTTTCTAATTTCCTGCTCGAGTAGAGCACGATTTTAGGCCATGCTTGCTTTTTTGAAAATTCAATGGCGTAGGTCAAAAGTGCCTCACCTATTTTCTTTCCCTGAAACTTTGGATCTACAGCCATTTTACTCAATTCAAAATCACCATTTTTTAAGGGAATAATCGCAAAACATCCCACAATGTCCTCTTGTACACGTCCCATAAAAATAAATCCACCCTTTTTAAGAATGTACTCATCTACGTTAGACAATACCTTTTCATCAATAGGCTCAACCCTAAAAAATTCTTTTAACCACCTTGTATTTAGTGCTTTAAATGCATTGGCGTGATTTTTTTCGAAAGGAATAATCTCTAGCGAGGCTAACATGAGCGGAACGTATTGAATAAAATGAACAATTTTTATATAAAAATATGTAAAAATAAAATCCAAACAACCCGCTTTGCCGTATATATAATTTTAAAACCTAATTTTAATTTTATTATGTCAAATCAAGAAAACAACTCTTTAAAGAGAATCACCATTGCATTAGGGGTATTATTTGCCGCTACATTAATTTTTTCAATTGCACTTTTTGTAGATAAACAAAATACAGAAGCTGCACTCACAGAAGAAAAAGCTATTGTTATAGAAGACTTAAATAGTTTAAAATCTGATTACGAAAAAGTAAGCTCTCAAAACACTGCTGTAAATCAAGAATTAGCTGCAGCTAAGGCAGAGATTACTGCTTTCATAGATTCAGTAACTGTGTTGAATGCAGATATAGCAAGTTTAAGAAAATACAGAAATCAGGTGTATAGACTTAGAAAAGAGCGTACTGCATTATTAGAGCAAGTTGCTACTTTAACGGCGAACAACGCTAAATTAACTGAAGAGAGAAACAAGACTTTTGAAGCATTAGAAGCTCAAACTGCTGAAAACCAAACTTTGGTAGCGCAGAACACTAAATTAGCGGACGCTGTAGAAAGAGGGTCTTCATTAATTTTAGAATCTTTTTCTGTGCAAGCAGTAAAAGAAAGAAATTCTGGTAAATTTACAGACACTAGAAGAGCTAGAAGAGCAGACGCTTTTAAAGTGTGTTATACGGTTGCTAAAAATGTATTGACTTCTGCAGGAGATACTAACTTTTATATTGAAGTATTGGATCCTCAAGGAAATGTTATGGGAGACGCTCAAACTGCTTCTGTAGATGGTGGCGCTACATTAAGTTACAGTAAATCTACTGAGTTCTTATACGAAAATGCTTCTATTGACGTATGTGATTATGTAAGTGCTGGAGGTGATTTTGCTAAAGGAAATTACATGGTAAATGTTTACGATGCTAAATTACAATTATTAGGAACGTCTACTTTCACATTAAAGTAAGCTCAGTTCTGTAAAATATAAAAGGCCCGCTTTTAGCGGGCCTTTTTTTTTACTTGAAAGTTGTAATTGAAAGTTGTACTTGAAGTTTGTGCTTACAAACCGCCAACCATATCTTCAGGTTTAACCCATTGGTCATATTCCTCAGGAGTTACATACCCTAAATTAACCGCTTCTTCTTTAAGTGTTGTTCCATTTTGGTGGGCTGTATTAGCGATCTCTGCAGCTTTATAGTAGCCTATTTTAGTATTTAAAGCAGTCACTAACATCAGTGAGTTATGGAGCATTTTCTCAATGACTGGGTGGTTTGGCTCAATTCCTTGAGCACAGTGGTCGTTAAAAGATACACAGGCGTCTCCCAATAACTGGGCAGACATTAAAATATTAGCAGCCATCAGCGGCTTAAATACATTTAATTCATAATGTCCTTGGGTACCTCCAATAGTGATGGCAACGTCGTTACCCATCACTTGAGCACATACCATTGTTAGGGCTTCTGCTTGAGTAGGATTCACTTTACCAGGCATAATAGAACTTCCAGGTTCATTGGCAGGGATAATAATTTCTCCTATTCCAGATCTAGGGCCTGAAGCTAGTAATCGAATGTCGTTGGCTATCTTGTTAAGTGAAACAGCCAATTGCTTTAAAGCACCGTGACTTTCAACGATGGCGTCATGTGCGGCTAATGCCTCAAATTTGTTTTCTGCAGTAATGAATGGCATTCCAGTGAAAGAGGCCATGTATTTAGCCACCAACACATCGTAGCCTTTTGGAGTGTTTAGCCCCGTTCCAACAGCAGTACCCCCTAAGGCCATTTCAGACAAATGGGGCAAGGTATTTCTCAATGCCTTTAAGCCGTGGTTTAGTTGAGAAACATAACCAGAAAATTCTTGGCCAAGGGTAAGTGGAGTAGCGTCCATTAAATGGGTGCGTCCAATCTTAACCACATCTTTAAACGCCTTTGATTTTTTTTCTAAAGTATCTCTGAGTTTTTCTACTCCAGGAATAGTAAGTGCAACAATTTTCTTATAGGCAGCTATATGCATGCCTGTAGGAAAGGTATCATTAGATGATTGGGATTTGTTTACGTCGTCATTGGGTTGAATCACCTTATCTCCTTCACCAATCTTCCCTCCAGCCAATTCTTGAGCCCTATTGGCAATCACTTCATTGACATTCATATTACTTTGTGTCCCAGAACCAGTCTGCCATATAACCAGTGGAAATTGATCGTCGTGCTTTCCAGCAAGAATTTCATCACATACAGCTGCTATAAGATCCCTTTTTTCAGCACTTAAGACACCTAAGTCGCAATTTGCATATGCAGCGGCCTTTTTAAGATAAGCAAAGCCATATATAATATCTAAAGGCATAGATGCTGCTGCACCAATTTTAAAATTATTTCTAGAGCGTTCCGTTTGTGCGCCCCAGTATTTGTCTGCGGGAACCTCTACGTTTCCCATAGTGTCTTTCTCTATTCTAAAGCTCATATTACTAGGTTGTTGGTGTGATAAATAATAAAATTGTTTTCAGCTAACAAAGGTACACTACCTGCTTCTTTTTTGCCATTTTTTTTAGTTCAGATTTGTGAGAATTGTAAAATCTAACCTATCTTTGTGATGTAAAATTTATATCACATGTTTGAGTTTGACCAATATCTAGGATTTATCGCTTTTTTAACCATTTTAACCATTGGTTTTTGGTTGATGATTTTTTTATTGACTTTTGTTATTCCTTATTGGTTGGGCGGGTCTCTTTTAGAATTTTTAAAAGAGAAGCGTGATGCTAAAAAATCCAAAACGGACTAACTGACTTATTACTATATATAAAAAAGCACCTCTAGAGGTGCTTTTTTTGTTTGTGATATTTTGTACCTCCAGGGAAATTAATTCCTCTTAGAAAACAATTTTAAGGGGTGCCTTGAAATTCCATATCACC
>JAQWFV010000167.1 GCA_029238555.1 Flavobacteriaceae bacterium | reverse complement strand
TGGTTAAATGGTCAATAAGTCCAAACTCCCCTAGTTTTTCTAGGTCAGTCTTCTGAGGGTTTTTTGCTTCTAACATGCCGCAAAAATACAATCTTTACGTATATTTGTGTCTAATTTAGAATTAATCTATCTAAGAATGATAAGCGTATCTGAAACAGCAAAGAAAAAAGTCATGTCCCTCATGGAGGAAGAAGGCTTTAATGCCCAGGCAGATTTTGTTAGAGTAGGCGTTGAAAGCGGCGGCTGTAGCGGCCTCTCTTATGCACTTACGTTTGACAAAACTATAGGCGAAACAGACAAAGTTTTTGAAGATAATGAGGTGCGTATCCTGGTAGATAAAAAGAGTTTTTTATATCTGGTAGGTACCGTCCTTGAATATTCAGGTGGCCTGAACGGTAAAGGGTTTGTGTTTAACAACCCCAACGCCCAACGCACCTGTGGTTGTGGAGAGAGTTTCTCTCTGTAACCAACTCCCTAAAAAAAAGAAAATGGCATACACGGAAGAAGAATTAAAGAAAGAACTGGAGACCAAGGAGTATGAGTACGGCTTTTATACAGACATAGAATCCGATACTTTTCCTATAGGGCTTAGCGAAGAAATTGTCGTAGCCATCTCCAAGAAAAAAGAAGAACCAGAATGGATGACTCAGTGGCGTTTAGACGCCTACAGGTCATGGTTAGACATGGAAGAACCGGAATGGGCCAATGTGCATTACACCAAGCCAGATTTTCAGGCCATCTCTTATTATTCTGCGCCCAATAAAAAACCCAAATACGATTCTATTGACGAGGTAGATCCTGAGTTGTTAGACACTTTTAAGCGTTTGGGTATCTCTCTAGACGAGCAAAAGAAATTGGCTGGGGTAGCGGTAGACATTGTCATGGACTCTGTTTCTGTGGCTACTACATTTAAAAAGACCCTGGCAGAAAAAGGGATTATTTTCTGCTCTATTTCAGAGGCTATTAAAGAGCATCCTGAATTGGTTCAAAAATATATTGGCTCTGTTGTGCCGCAAAAAGACAACTACTACGCCGCCCTAAACTCTGCAGTATTCTCAGATGGGTCTTTCTGTTATATTCCAAAAGGCGTTCGTTGCCCTATGGAACTCTCTACCTACTTTAGAATTAACCAGGCAGGTACTGGACAATTCGAGCGTACGCTAGTGATTGCAGATGAGGGATCTTATGTGAGTTACTTAGAAGGATGTACGGCGCCCTCTAGAGATGAAAATCAATTACATGCTGCCGTAGTAGAGCTAGTAGCTTTAGACCATGCAGAGATAAAATACTCCACCGTTCAAAACTGGTTCCCTGGAGACAAGGAAGGAAAAGGCGGGGTGTACAATTTTGTGACCAAGAGGGGTATTTGCGAAAACCACGCTAAAATTTCTTGGACACAGGTAGAAACAGGTTCTGCAGTGACTTGGAAATATCCGTCTTGCGTCTTGAAAGGAGACCACTCTATTGGAGAATTTTACTCCATTGCGGTCACCAATAATTTCCAACAAGCAGACACGGGTACTAAAATGATACACCTTGGAAAGAACACCAGAAGCACCATTATTTCTAAGGGTATTTCTGCGGGTAAATCTCAGAATTCATACCGTGGATTGGTGCAGGTAGGACCCCGAGCAGAAAACGCTAGAAACTTCTCTCAATGCGACTCCCTACTCATGGGAGACCAATGTGGGGCCCATACGTTCCCTTATATTGAGGCTAAAAACAAAACCGCCCAAATTGAGCACGAAGCCACCACTTCTAAAATTGGAGAAGACCAAATATTCTATTGCAACCAACGCGGTATAGACACTGAAAAAGCCATTGCCTTAATCGTAAACGGCTTTAGTAAAGAAGTCTTAAACAAGCTGCCTATGGAATTTGCGGTAGAAGCACAAAAATTATTAGAAATTAGTTTAGAAGGCTCAGTAGGATAAGCACTGCGCCACCACCCTATAGAATAAAAAAAATGTTAGAGATTAAGAACTTACACGCAAGTGTAGACAACAAAGAGATATTAAAGGGCATTAACCTTGTGGTAAAACCTGGAGAAGTTCACGCGATTATGGGTCCTAACGGTGCCGGTAAAAGTACTTTGGCTTCCGTAGTTGCTGGAAAAGATGAATTTGAAGTGACCAAAGGAGAAGTATTGTTAGAAGGCCAAGACTTGGCAGACGATGCTCCTGAAGAACGCGCTCATAAAGGAATTTTCTTATCTTTTCAATACCCTGTAGAAATTCCAGGGGTAACGGTGACCAACTTTATGAAAACCGCCATTAATGAATCTCGCAAAGCCAGAGGCCAGGAAGACATGCCTGCCAATGAAATGCTTAAAATGATCAAGGAAAAGGCGGAATTGTTAGAAATAGACCGCAAATTCTTATCGAGATCCCTCAATGAAGGCTTCTCTGGAGGAGAGAAAAAGCGTAACGAAATTTTCCAAATGGCCATGTTGGAACCCAAAGTAGCTATACTAGATGAAACCGATTCTGGATTGGACATTGACGCCCTTAGAATTGTAGCTGGTGGGGTCAATAAATTACGCTCTAAAGACAATGCGGTGGTGGTCATTACCCACTATCAGCGTTTGTTAGACTATATAGTACCAGACTTTGTACACGTATTATACGACGGTAAGATTGTAAAATCTGGAGACGCGAGTTTGGCCCTTGAATTGGAAGAAAAAGGATACGACTGGATCAAACAAGAAATGGCGCTATAGATGGAACTAAAAGACAAACTAGTAAACGCCTTTATGGCCTTTGAAAACCAGGTGGACTTAGACCACCCGGTGCATGATGTTCGCTCTGCTGCCATTAAAGTTTTTGAAAATCAAGGCTTTCCTACCAAAAAAATGGAGGCCTGGAAGTACACTTCCCTAAAATCTTTAGAGAGATTAGACTTTAGTATTTTTCCAAAGGAAGCAGCCACTCTAGAATATAAGGATGTTAAAAAATACTTTTTACACGAGGTAGACACCTATAAAATTGTCTTTGTAGACGGGGTGTACAGTTCTTTTTTATCGGAGACCACCCACCAAGGCATAGATGTTTGTCTCATGTCTGCAGCCCTCACAAAAGACATGTACAAGCCTATTATTGAGGCTTATTTTAACAAGGTAGCTTCCAAAGAAGAAAACCTCACCGCTCTCAATACGGCCTTTAGTAAAGAAGGCGCCTACATCCGTATTCCCAAGAATACCCAGGCTATGAAGCCTATTGAAATTATTCACTTTGCTACGGGTAGAGAGCAAGCCCTCTTACTACAACCTAGAAACTTAGTGGTGGTAGAAGAAAATGCGGAGGTGCAAATCTTAGAGCGTCATCAGTCACTCAGTGAAAATGCAGTGTTTACCAATGCCGTTACAGAGATCTTTGCAGCCAAAAGTGCCCTAGTAGACTTTTATAAGGTTCAAAATGACAACAATACCGCCAGTCTGGTAGACAATACCTACATAGACCAGCACGATCATTCCGTAGTGAAACTACACACCTTCTCTTTTGGGGGTAAAATGACCAGAAACAATTTAAATTTCTACCAAAATGGGGAGCGTATAGACTCCACCATGAAGGGGGTGACCATTATTGGAGACGGACAACATGTAGACCACCATACCTTAGTGCACCACATTCAACCGAACTGTGAGAGCCACCAAGATTACAAAGGAATTTACGACGGCAATAGTACCGGCGTTTTTAACGGTAAAATTATGGTGGATCGCTTGGCGCAAAAAACCAACGCATTCCAACAAAACAACAACCTGCTCATCTCGGACAAGTCCAGCATAAACACCAAGCCGCAACTGGAAATTTTTGCAGACGACGTAAAGTGTTCTCACGGCTGTACCATTGGTCAATTAGACCATGACGCCTTGTTTTACTTGCAGTCTAGGGGAATTGGAAAAAAAGAAGCTCAGGCACTACTCATGTATGCCTTTGCGAACAATGTGTTAGAGAGTGTGCGTATTCCAGAACTCAAGAAAAGAGTGAACGCCTTAATCGCAGAAAAATTAGGGGTAAACCTTGGATTTGAACTATAAAAACATGCCTACATTAGACGTTGCAGCCATTAGAAAAGACTTCCCCATTCTTTCTAGAAAAGTACATGGGCAAGACTTGGTGTATTTGGACAATGCCGCTACCTCTCAGACGCCTCTAGCGGTCATTGAGGCCATTACCCATTACTACAGTCACTACAACGCGAATATTCACCGTGGGGTGCACAGCCTGTCTCAGGAAGCTACAGACGCTTATGAACAGGCCAGAATTAAAGTGCAAAAACACTTTAATGCAGCCCATGCCTATGAGGTCATTCTCACGGCGGGAACCACCCACAGTATTAATATTGTGGCCAGCGGTTTTGAAGCCCTTTTAAAAGCGGGCGATGAACTATTGGTCTCCGCACTAGAACACCACTCCAACATTGTGCCTTGGCAAATGGCGGCAGAAAAAACAGGTGCAGTGCTCAAGGTGATTCCTATGTTAATAGATGGAACGCT
>JAQWFV010000161.1 GCA_029238555.1 Flavobacteriaceae bacterium | reverse complement strand
CGCCTTTGAATTAAACGGTTAAAAAAGGTAGACTTTCCTACATTTGGTCTTCCAACAATGGCTACAATAGCACTCATATTCTTAAATTTGTTGCAAAAGTACTACTTAATTTTTAAGGAATACCCATTGCGATTAGGCAAGTGTGAGATAATAATTTCTAGCAGAAGGGTTTAGCCCCTATTTTTGGTGGTAACCAAAACGGCGTAATTGATGGGAATTACTCCGCCAATTCTTGTTTACCTTAACGTATAGCTCAATGTGCACCTGCTTGTCAAAAAACTTCTCCAAGTCTTTTCTGGCTTCCATTCCTACGCGTTTTAATGCAGCGCCTTTGTGGCCAATAATAATACCCTTTTGAGAATCGCGTTCCACCATTATAACAGCGCGCATTCTAATAATGTCGTCGTCTTCTAGAAACTCCTCTGTTTCTATCTCTACGGCATAGGGAATTTCTTTTTTGTAGTGTTGCAATATTTTCTCCCTAATGGTCTCATTGACAAAGAAACGTTCGGGCTTATCGGTCAGTTGGTCCTTTGGATAATATGCAGGCGCTTCTGGTAATAATTCTACCAGCCTTAAAAAAACTTCCTTTACATTAAAGTTATGCAAAGCAGAAATAGGGTGAATTTCAGCATTGGGCAATTGCTCTTGCCAATATGCTACCTGCTCTTCAAGAATGGTTTGCTCTGAAATATCCATCTTATTGAGTAACAACAAAACGGGTATTTTAGACCCTTGAAGCTTTTTAAAGAATAATTCATCTTTAAGAGACTTCTCCCCTAATTCTACCATATAGACTAAAATATCTGCATCTTCAAAGGCAGATTTTACAAAGTCCATCATAGAAGCTTGTAACTCATAGGCTGGCTTTATAATTCCAGGAGTGTCTGAAAGGATCATTTGAAAATCTTCTCCATTGACAATTCCTAAGATCCTGTGTCTAGTAGTTTGAGCTTTTGAGGTTATGATAGATAACTTCTCCCCTACAAAGGCATTCATCAGGGTAGACTTACCTACATTAGGATTCCCTATAATGTTTACAAAACCTGCTTTATGTTCACTCATTGTTGTATTTGGATAAATATTTTTTTGTGGCAGCGTTTACCTTAGGAGCCAGATAAAGGACCGCAATCATGTTTGGAATACACATGAGTGCAAAGGAGAGATCTATTAAGTTAATCACAAGATCTAAGGACGCTACCGCTGCAAAGGTAATACTAAGCACGTAAATGTAGTTATAGTAGGGCCCTATTTTAGCGTTGGTCAGATAAGAAAGGCACTTGGTGCCGTAATAAGAGTAAGTAAATAAGGTAGAAAGGGCAAAAGCACTGACCACCAACATAAGCAATACATCTCCATAACCATATAAAGAGGTCTTAAAAGCCAAAAGAGTCATTAAAATTCCATTGGTTTCATCTGACAAGTATGCACCACTAACAATAATGACAAGAGCCGTAAGGGTGCACACCACAATAGTGTCTATGAAAGGACCTAACATGGCCACCAATCCCTCTTGAATGGGTTCATTTGTTTTAGATTGTCCATGAAACATGGGCGCTGTACCCACCCCTGCTTCGTTAGAAAATACGGCCCTTCTAATCCCAATAATCACGAGGCCCCAAAAACCACCCTTTACGGCTGTTTCCATATTAAAAGCTTCTGAAAAAATAAGTTTAAAGGCCGGAAAAATTTCTGCCGCATTTTGAAACATAATGAAAACTACAGCTATTAAATAAACCATGACCATAAAAGGCACAATGGCTGTGGCCACCTTAGCAATTTTTTTAAGCCCACCAAAAACCACAAAAGAAGTGGCAATCGTAAGCAATACACCTATCAGTATTTTCCAATTCAATACAGACATCTCATAAATATTGACCTGTGGTCTCACTACATCTATTAATGTTTGGGTAAACTGGTTGGCAGTAAAAGCAGGAAGCACCCCAAAAAGCCCTGCAATAGAAAAGAAAACAGCCATAGGCTTGGCCCATTTTCCCATTCCTTGGGTCATGTAATACATGGGGCCACCCTGTAAAGCGCCAGAAGAATCTGTTCCCCTAAACATGACCGCAAGGCTGCAGGAGTAAAATTTAATCCCCATACCGATCAATGCCGTAATCCAGATCCAGAAGACCACACCAGGACCGCCTAAATAAATAGCAATAGCCACACCTGCTATATTTCCCATGCCTACTGTGGCCGCCACGGCCGACGACAATGCCTGCAAATGAGACACCTCTCCCGGGTCATCCTTATGATCGTACTTCCCTCGGGTAATATCTAGCGCATGCTTGAAATATCTGAAAGGGAGTAATTTGGAGTAAATAGCTAAGAATAAACCGCCGCCCACAACTAAAAAAAGCATGACCCATTCCGTGTAAGGCAAAACGCTGGTTAAAAAATCATTTATAAATTTCATCTAAAAATTTTAGTTTAAGGCAAGATAGGAAAAGTGGGTAGAACTCCCATAAGAATCCTATATTTGAAACAATCAAAAGCCTTTATGATGAAAAAATTAATCCCTTTTGTACTCTTTTCTTTCTTGTTTTTACATGCTTG
>JAQWFV010000122.1 GCA_029238555.1 Flavobacteriaceae bacterium | reverse complement strand
GGCTTATTTCCACCTCCCCAAACGGGTGCACTCTGTGCGTTTGTAACCGTAGTATCCATAAAATAGTATTCGTATTAAATAAATTTTGTCAAATTTACATCATTATTGATCGAAAGACAATTATTTGGTTTTAAAAAAAATCAGTTTTTTTAAGGGCTTTATCAAAATAAAACAGCTCCTAAAGACCTGTTCTAAAAGGCTTTAAGCAAAAAAGTAAAAAAACACCACTAAATAAACCCATAAAATATCTAAAAAGTGCCAAAAGGTCTCCCCCAAGCTCATCCCCAAATAATCTTGAGGACTGTATTTACCCCTTAATTGATTTACAATGACCACCACCAAGCTAATTAAACCTGCCACCAAGTGGAGAATATGCACAAAAGCGATTAAAAATATATAGGAGAGTGTTACATTACTGGTGGGGCCTGTGAAATAATACCCCATGGCAATCATATCTGAAAAACCTGCAAACTGAAGTCCAATAAATGCTATTCCCAAACCAAGTGTTACTAACAACAAAGCAGAAGCTTGTCTGGAACGTCCTAAAACCACAGATCTTTTTGCAAAACCATAGGTAAAACTACTGATAATTAACAATACGGTGCTGTAGAAAAATGGGGTAGGCAACACAAAATCCTGCAACCAATCTTCCCTTGAACTACTCACTATAAAAGCAGAGGTCCAACCAGCGAAACCCATTACTAAACTAATTATTCCAAACCAGAGCATCATTTTTTTTGCCCTTGCACTTTTACTTTCTACTGTCCCTTTTGTAAGATCCATTGTAACTAATTTTATTGTAAAAACTTATCTACCACATACACAATTTGCAGCAAACTAATATATATTACACTTGCCAACATAAGTGCTTTAGCTTCTTTTTGCCCCCCTTTGTCATACAACCTCAGTGCGTAAAGCAACATGACCACTCCCATTAATCCAACAATAATAGCTGCAGGAATAGACAGTAGCAATTGCCCTGTAATGCCTAAAACTGGGAATACTGAAACAACCAACATCCAAATAGTGTACAGAATAATTTGTAGGGCAGTTTTCTTATCCTTCTTTCCTGTTGGAAGCATTTTAAACCCTCCTTTTTGGTAGTCCTCATCTAACAGCCAAGCTAGGGCCCAAAAATGAGGAAATTGCCAAAAAAACTGTATCATAAAAAGGGTCCCTGGTTCAATACCAAAACTATTTGTTTCTGACACCCAACCCAACATAAAAGGAATGGCCCCTGGAATGGCTCCTACAAAGACAGACAAAGGTGTGATTGTTTTTAAAGGGGTATAAATACTGGTGTATAAAAATATAGATATGGCGCCAAACATGGCGGTTTTTGGACTCAACACATAGAGAGAGACCAAGCCTAGCACTGTGAGTATGGAGGCTATTGAGAGCGCTGTTTGAGCGCTGATTCTTTTGGTAGGCAACGGCCTATTCGCAGTGCGGTTCATCAGTGCGTCTAAATCTTTCTCAATCACCTGATTAAAAGCATTTGAAGCACCTACCATGGCATACCCCCCCAGAGACAGCAACAGAATATGTGAGAAAGAAACAGTTTCTGCCGCTAGCAAATAACCTGCTACTGCGGAAAAAACCACACTAATGGCCAAACGCATCTTAGTAATCTCTTTGAAAACCACTAAAATCCCTTGTTTGGGTATGGATTTATCAGGGCTTTCTAACACAACTTCTCGAGCAGACATAACTATAGGGCAATAAGGGTGCAAAGATACATTGCAAGGGGTGCATTTGCAATTATTATAACGCATTTATAATACCCAAATTCAAAAGGAAGATCGGATCAAAAAAAAACCGCGCCTAAAGGCGCGGTTTTTATATACATTAGCTCTATACAGAGATTACTGTAATTTAAAAGTGATTGGAATACTAAAAGGCACCCTTACTGGTCTTCCTCTTTGTTTTCCTGGGATCATTTTAGGAAGCTTCTCAATAATTCTAAGCGCTTCTGCTTCCAAATTCTTGTCTGGCCCACGGTATCTGATGTTTCCAATAGAACCATCTTTTTGAATAGTGAACATCACATTTACCCTACCTTGAACACCCATTTCTTGAGCAATTTCAGGATAACGGAAATTTCTTCTAATATGCTTTTGCATCATTTCGTTAAAACAAGCCCTAACAGCGGCAGGACCTTTGCTTTTTTCAGACTCACAACCTGGAAAAACAGGCACGTCTTCAATCACAGCAAACGGGATAGATAAATCCTCATCGAAATCTTCCTCTACAACGTCTTCTATCTCAATTACCTCTTCTTGAGAAGTTTCAGTAGACTCAATTACGGTTTCTTCAATTTCTTCCTCATCTTCTACTACCTCAATAATTTCTGGTGCAGCTGGTGGTGGTGGTGGTGGTGGTGTTTTTATTTGTTCCGTCATTGGAACCTCCTCATCTAACTGATCTTCTACATTTAATGTGAAGTCAAAGCTATTGTCTTCATCGTACGTTTTCCATTCCAAAGCACGCCAAGTAATAAACATTGTTAAACAC
>JAQWFV010000157.1 GCA_029238555.1 Flavobacteriaceae bacterium | reverse complement strand
AAGGCCTTTAAGGGGTTGTCATTGGGAGAGCTGTTTTTAGGCATGTGGTGGGTTCTAAGAGTGTCTTGTTTATTTCACCAGGATAACTTAGCCGTTTTTGGCTATAGAAGCCCCTTGTTGTTGTGGCGTTTTCGCGTCTGGATGTAGCGCAGAAACCCCCTTGGGCCTCATGCTACACTTGGCATTAAACACTGCGCCTGGGCTTATGGCTAGTTTTTGCGTATAAATCTGGCCTTCTATTTTGGCGGTTTCTTGTAAATTCAACAATTCCGCTACCTCTAATTCTCCTTCAAAACCTCCGGCAATGTCTGCCTGAACACAAGAGACATTTCCAGTAATTTTCCCTGAGGCACCTATGACCACCTTTCCTGTAGTAGTCAGATTTCCCTCTAACACACCGTCTATTCTAAAGTCTGCTTGAGAAGAAATATCTCCTTTTATATGGGTGTTGGCCTCTATTCTATTGGGTTGGCTGCCCTGATCTTGTCCTTTTTTATTTTCTGAAAACATGTTTTTCTGCTTTAGTACGCTCCCTATTGATCGGTATCTAAAGACTCCATTAAATACTTGCGATAGTCTGCCATGTTTTTATAGAGCTGTAAGATTTTATAGTGAGATCCTAAAACTACAAAAATCTCTTGGTTTTTTAACGCTTTGGTTTTAAAATATGGGTGTTTAACCAAGCTTTTCGCAGCTACATTGTCTTTTATTTTGGTGATTACGTAAAATGTTTTTCCTGGCGAAAACACTTCCCTGCTCAAAGAAAGCGAAGGAAACAATGTCTCGAATTCTTTGTGATAATTGTTCCATGCCAAAGAATCATGGGGAGTTTCATGCAGCAGGACTACATAATGTCTGTCTGCCGCAGGTAATTGGTCAAAGCGCGCATTGGGAGGGGCTGCTTCAAACTGATCAAGACTCTTTTGGGCCTGAATGGCTACAGGGGTCTTAAGGTATTTTATGGGCAATTCTTTCAGGGCGCTCTTGTAGGCCGAAAGGCCGTACAGGCGCCCGATGGTATTTGCTTGGATAAGCGCAATGGGCGCGCCCTTAGGGTCTTCTAATAACTCAGACAGCCACTGGGTGCTCTCTTGGAGTACCGCACTAAAGTCTTGTGTGTCAAAAGAAGCCAATAAGGCCTTGTAGCGACTGTTAAACTCCGCTTCTTTTTGGGCTCCTAAAGTTGGGTTAAGCAAGACTTTGGCGTAATCTGAATCTGGATGGTTTCTAATAATCCTGTCCCGCAACACTGCAGCGTTTATATTTCCCGCTTCGCTGTAAAGCATATAAAGGGCGTAGAGTGTGGGGACTAAAGTTTTTGGTGTTGCGGGTTTGTCTACCAAAGTGCCCCAACGGTCCGCTGCAAGATCTGGCCTTTTAAAAAAGTCTTGGTACAATTTTCCTGACTGATAATGCCCCTCTTCCCAAAGCGCATTTAAAGCTTCAATGGCTTGAGCTCCTTTTGGGATGCTGTCTAGATAAGCGGTTTTTAAGGCCGCCCATTCTTCTGTTGTCTTGAAAGCTGTTGCCGTAGCAGTTTGAGTTGGCAGCAATTTGTCTGGCGCATTAGTCCCGCCTTTGTATGGCGCTTGAGAAGCGGTTTGGTCCTCGATGGTCTTTGGGCTAATGATCCAACGCCAATTGTCTGCCAAGCCGCGGTCTCCCCACTGCTGCTCAAATACTTGTTTCCCTCTGGCCAAACTGGTGGCATTGTAAAAATAAAAATTCGAGGGCTTGCCTATGCTATTAGAAGCTGAATTGGTTGTGTTGCTATTGGAGGCTGAATTAGTTGTGTTTTTATTGGCTTTGGAGGGCCTCGTTACACCCGATTCAAGTCCATTGTTTTGTTGAGATAAATAGTCTAACTGCAACAGGGAATCTTTTCGCTTGGCGGTGTTAATGATCTCTTGAACAAAAGTTTCTTGGTCTTTTGGAGATAAGGCGGCGAGCCTTAATAAGCTGTCAGATGTCGCAATTTGCTTTTCGTAATAGACCAGGTCTTCAATGCCCGATAATTTTTTTCTCGTTCTGAAATAGTCCATACTGCTTTCTGCAAGGTTTTGAGACAGGGAGTCATAGTAAAAACCCGCTGTTTCAAAGCGATCTTGATCAAAGTGAATTTGGGCCAATAATCGGTAGTTCTCCGCATTTCTCTTAAGGTCTTGGTTCGTTTTCCTAAGTGATTTATTGGCGTAAACAATGGCTAAAGAGTCCTGATTCCTAGCCCTGAGCAGTTGTGATTTTTCAAAATATATACGGTCTAAAAAATTCTTGTACTCCCAATTGTGCTCCATTTTACTCAGAGCGCCTATGGCTTCTTTATCTGTATTGCCTGCCTTGGCTTTTAAGAACAAGATCTGAAGTTTAGATTGCACTAAAAAAATGGGGGAAATTCTACGGTTGAGCGACACTACATTTTCATAGGCCCAAAGGGCGCTGTCTTCTTTTTGTTGTGTCTGATACAACTGTCCCAGTAGGTATCCGTATCTGGCTTTTTTTAAGGGCTTTTTACTAAACGCCTGTGCCTTTTTCAGGTCCCAACTGGCAGAGTCTATCTGTTGGAGATCTAAGTGTGCTTGGGCTCTTGTGGCATAGGCATCGGCCAAGACTTGGCCTTTTAATTTTCGGTATTTTAAGAGCCTATTGATATTTTCTAAGGCTATGGCCTCATTGCCTAGCCTGAGGTTGGTTTTCTCTTTCCATACCCTCACTTCGTTGAGTTTATTACTGGCAGGGTAGCGCCTAATAATATAATTAAACGCTTCCAAAGCAGGTACAAAGCGTTGGTCGTAATACCTGGCCCTACCTAAAAGTGCGTAAGCTGCAACCATTTGACTGTTTTTCTCCTCCCCTTTAATGGTCATGCCGTGTTTGGCAATGGCCTTGGCGGCTTTTTGTTCCGCAAGTGAAAAGGGGCTTTGTGTGGAGGTTGACGCTAGTGGAGTAGTGTTTTTTGAGGCAAAGCGTTCTATGGGAAGGGGTTCCCAAAAATTTTCCTGATAACCATCCTGAAGTCCGTCCCAAGCCTGTTCAAAGGCCATTTCTCCGTTAAAAACCACATTGAATTTGCTGTTTAAGGCGTGCCATTCTCGGTTTAAAAAACGGTCTTTTTTGGTGGAACAAGCAGTCAGCAGTAGACCAAAAAACAACAAAACAGCACAACGCGACCCTCTTTGAATTAAGGGGCATGCTTCATTTGGGAAATCCTTTGTTTTATGAGTGGTCTTGATCTTCATAAGGCACCTACAAACCTAAAACTAAAAAAGCAAGGTTTTGGTATGTAGCCCCTAAAATTATTTTTCTGAGGGGTCACTGGCAAACGCGTTGTGGTCTTATGACGCCTTATCTTCAGGACTGCTGTCTGCTGCCGCCACGGTCTCTGTTGGTGAAGGCGCTGCTGCTCCTGAAAAATAAGCTTCTAGCTCTTTTAAAGTCGCTGGAGCCGTGACAATGTCCTTTACAATTTGTCCTTTTTCCAAGACTACTATTCGTTCACACACTTCGGTCACATGCATGAGGTCATGGCTAGACACCAAGACTGTAACACCAGATTTTGCCGCCAAATCTTTAATAATCCCTTTGAGTCTAATCTGGGTGGTTGGATCTAGATTGGCAAAAGGCTCATCTAAAATAACCACTTCTGGGGCGCCTATAAAAGTAGCTACTATACCCACTTTTTTCTGATTTCCTTTAGAAAGGTCTCTCAGGTATTTCTTTTGCCCTAGAATTTCTCCGTGAAAGAAATCTTCAAAATGAGTGAGTAGCTCAGTGACATCGGCCTTGGCTTGACCCCTTAATTCTCCAATGAAATAAAAATATTCTTCTGGGGTTAAATAGCCTATTAAAAAACTTTCATCAATGAAAGCCGCCGTAAAAGGCTTCCAGTCTTCCGAGGTATTCACCACCACTCCATGAGAATCTATATGCCCTGTGCTGGGCTGAATGAGGTCTAATAATAAACTGAAAAAAGTTGTTTTCCCTGCCCCATTGTTTCCAACAAGCCCAAAGCTCTGCCCTTTTGGAATGTCTAAATGTGGGATGTTTAAAACCGTTTGGTCTTTATAGGTCTTGGAAAGTTCGTGAACAGTGATCATATCTAATCGGTTTATATAGTGTGGTTAAAGCGGCAATGCCACTTATCTTTATATTTTTTAAACCTCTTGTAAAGGAGGTATGCTTTATTTAACTGGTCTGCTTGTAGGCCGCTATGGTTTTATACTTTTCGCTTTTGTATACTTTTTCTATAATCTGAAATACTTTGTTTTTAAACAAATAGCCTACAATACCGGCCAATGCCACAGAGGCAAAAGCCAATTCTTCAGAGGCAAAAAGGGCTACTACCCAATAGATCGCTAAGGGCAGTAGAATTTTAGGAACCGTTAATAACAAGGTTTTGGCATTAAAAGACTGCTTGTCTCCAAAGGCTTTTTTACCAGATGCTAAATCTATGGGTGTTTTAATATAGGCGCCGCCCCACAGTACCAAATAACCGTTTATTCCAATATTATATATCCCGCCCACCAAAACGGCCAAATAAGCGTTCAACCCAAAATAAAGGTAGGGCATTGCTAATACCATACTCGCAGCGGTGGCTAAGACTATTAAGTACCACTTGGCTTTAATATAGTCTTGATATTTAATATTCTGACTCATCATGAGTGGGTAATAAGCAGAATCCCAACTCGGCACAAACTGACCAAAATTGAACAAGAAGCCTCCCGAAACAAAGATTCCTGCAAATATTTTCCAAACCGGACCGTCATAGACTTCAATGGCACCGGTAAAAAAGAGCAGGCCATAAAACAAGAAGAAAAGCCCGCCATAGAGGGCCATTTTGGAGCGTTTATTTCTCAGAATTAAGCGAATGTCATTCTTTAAAAAGGTGCCTAGATTGCCAAACCTATTTAAAAAGGCGTACTCCTGGGTACTGGCTTCTTCCTGTTTGGTGGCCAAACCAGCATCTAAATACATGTTTTTTCTAAAATACAGGAAGGCCGCCCTAGACACAATGCCCAACAAAGCAAGTGGGATAAGACAAGCCCATAGATGGCTTCCCAATAAATTAAAGTAAGGGGCAGTGTATAAGGTTACGTCAAACCAACCAAAGTAATGGGCGGCACCAAGAGCAACAAAAGTCGCTACAAAGGCATAAAATACCCCAGACATACTGTTAATTAATACATTGATGTAGTTATTGGCATAAATAATTGCGGCCATTCCCAGATGCCAGAACAATACCTCCGTGGCGGGATAGTCTTTGGTGATGAGCACAATAGAGAAAGGCAAAAAGAAAAAAGCATGGGACCAATTAAAAAAAGAGACCACAGTTTTTAAGAGCGAAAAGCGTACCACCTGATTTTTGGTAAGCGGCACATACAAAAAGGGCTTTATATTGGTTACGGGCATTTTTTGCATGGAATACCTAAAGACCATATCAAAGGCTAAATAGTAAATCATGTACCGATTAACCACCTCAAAAGGGTCGCCCAATTCCATTTTTTCAATGATAAAAAACACCCCCACGCCAAGGCCTAAAAAGACTACTATAAAATACAAGGCTGCAAAACCCATGAGGATTTTCATGGCCACATTGGTCTGAAAGGAGGCCGCCCTAATAAAGGACTTCCACTCCAAAGAAATAAATTGTAAAATCATCTTTTAAATCT
Organism: Flavobacteriaceae bacterium; assembly: GCA_029238555.1. The sequence continues at coordinate 1,074 of JAQWFV010000157.1, read as the reverse complement.
AATGCTTTTTTAGTTGGTAGCCAATATGGTTCATTTGTTACAAGAAAAAAATAAGGGACTTTTTTTAACCCCCTATAATGTGTAATTTTGCTTGAAATTTTTGTTATGACCCATTTCCACCCTTTAAACGTTTCTCAAGTAGAGAATTTAACCACCCAATCGGTGGCCATTAGCTTTGAGATTCCCTCTCATTTACAAAGCGATTTTGCCTTTAAGGCAGGGCAATACATTACTATAAAGCACACCATTCACGGAAAAGAAGTGCGTAGGGCCTACTCTATTTCTTCTGCCCCTGTGGTGTCAGGTTCACAAAATTCTGTGACGGTAGGGATTAAAGAAGTGGCTGGCGGTGCCTTTTCTCCTTACGCGAACCGCTACATTCAAAAAGGCGATGCCCTAGAAGTGATGCCCCCTCAAGGGCGTTTCTTATATGAACCTACCGCTGCACCCGTACATATTTTAGGCGTGGCTGCAGGAAGTGGGATTACACCCATACTCTCTATTGCTAAAAGTGTGTTGGCTAGTGGGTCTGAACATAGATTTACCCTGATCTACGGAAACAAATCGCCTCAGGACGTCATGTTCAGCTCAGAAATTGAAGCCCTAAAAGCGGCCTATCCCAATCAATTAAAAATACAATGGGTGTACTCCCAAGTCAAAGAAGAAACTTCTTTGTTTGGAAGAATAGACACGGCTACCATAAACTACGTGCTCAAAAACATAGATACCGATCCTTTTGATGCTGCCTACCTCTGTGGCCCAGAAGGCATGATCAAAACAGCTACAGAAACCTTAGAAAACGCAGGTTTGGCCACAGACAAAATTCACTATGAACTCTTTACTGTTGCTACAGAGAGCACCTCTGATTCAGGGGAAGCCGCTTCTGGTGGCGCTTTGGCTGAAGGTAAAATAGCGGTAGAAGTGACTGTAGACGGAGAGACGGCCTCACTAGAAATGGATGCCAAAACCATCTTGCTAGACGCTATAATCAAGGCAGACATAGACGCGCCCTACTCTTGTCAGGGAGGGGTTTGCAGCTCTTGTATCTGTAAAGTAACTAAGGGTTCTGCCACC
>JAQWFV010000093.1 GCA_029238555.1 Flavobacteriaceae bacterium | reverse complement strand
AAAAAAAGACCATCTAAAATAACATTGCATGCTATAAAGGTAGTGTATTCAACAAAAAAAAAGGCAGCCGAAAGGCTGCCTTTTTATAGTGTGAATGAAAAGTAATTATTTTACTTCTTCAAAATCTACATCTTCTACATTATCTGCGTCTGCACCCGCATTAGGCTGAGGACCAGCTGCACCAGCGTCTCCACCTGCAGCACCAGCTTCTGCCTGAGCTTTGTACATTTCTTCAGAAGCAGCTTTCCAAGCCTCGTTAATTTTGTCTAAAGCTGGCGTGATTTGTTCCAAGTCTTTAGTTTCAAAAGCTTTTTTAAGCTCCTCTAAAGCAGCTTCAATTGGCGCTTTTTTATCTTCTGAAAGCTTTTCCCCAAATTCTTTGAGTTGCTTCTCTGTCTGGAAGATCATTCCGTCTGCCTCATTGAGTTTGTCTACTGTTTCTTTAGCTTTCTTATCAGACTCTGCATTGGCCTCTGCCTCTGCTTTCATTTTCTTGATTTCCTCTTCGGTTAAACCTGAAGAAGCTTCTATTCTAATGTCTTGAGTTTTATTGGTCGCTTTATCTGTAGCAGATACTTTAATGATACCATTAGCATCAATATCGAAAGTTACTTCAATTTGAGGTGTACCACGCTGTGCAGGTGGAATACCGTCTAAATGGAATCTACCGATGGTTTTATTGTCTGTAGCCATAGGTCTTTCTCCTTGCAATACATGTATTTCAACCGATGGCTGATTGTCTGCAGCAGTAGAGAAAACTTGCGATTTCTTTGTAGGAATGGTCGTATTAGATTCTATAAGCTTGGTTAAAACACCTCCCATAGTTTCAATACCTAATGAAAGTGGTGTTACATCTAACAACAATACATCTTTAACATCTCCAGTTAATACTCCTCCTTGAATGGCTGCACCAACGGCAACAACCTCATCTGGGTTAACCCCTTTAGAAGGTTTCTTTCCAAAGAATGCCTCAACAGCCTCTTGAACCGCCGGAATTCTTGTAGAACCTCCCACTAAGATAATTTCATCTATATCACTTTTAGATAAGCCAGCCGCTTTAAGGGCAGACTCACAAGGGGCTATAGTTCTTTTTACCAAGTCTGCAATTAATTGATCAAACTTCGCTTTGGTCAGGGTTCTCACTAAGTGTTTAGGTCCTGAAGCAGTAGCAGTTACATAAGGAAGGTTAATTTCTGTCTGAGCAGAAGAAGATAATTCAATCTTAGCTTTCTCAGCAGCTTCTCTCAATCTTTGAAGTGCCATAGCGTCTTCTCTAAGGTCAATGCTCTCTTCTGACTTAAACTCGTCTGCCATCCAATCAATGATTTTCTGGTCTACGTCGTCTCCACCTAAGTGTGTATCTCCATCAGTCGCTAAAACTTCAAAAACACCATCTCCTAATTCTAGGATAGAAACATCATGAGTTCCTCCACCGAAATCAAAAACAACTATTTTTTGTTCTACATCTTTTTTATCCAAACCGTAAGCCAAAGAGGCTGCAGTAGGCTCGTTAATAATACGCTCTACGGTTAAACCAGCAATTTCACCTGCTTCTTTGGTCGCTTGCCTTTGGGCGTCATTAAAATATGCTGGAACTGTAATCACAGCTCTAGACACAGACTGACCAAGGTAGTCCTCAGCGGTCTTTTTCATTTTTTGAAGGATCATAGCAGACAATTCTTGCGGTGTGTATAAACGTCCGTCAATGTCTACTCTAGGCGTGTCGTTGTCTCCTTTTAGTACTTTGTAAGGCACACGTCCAGCTTCTTTACTAGATTCTGAGAATTTATTCCCCATAAATCTCTTAATAGAATAGATGGTTTTGTGAGGGTTGGTCACTGCTTGTCTTTTAGCAGGATCTCCTACTTTAATTTCACCACCTTCTACAAAGGCTATTACAGAAGGAGTTGTTCTTTTTCCCTCAGCGTTTGGAATTACAACAGGCTCATTACCCTCCATTACGGAAACACAAGAGTTTGTTGTTCCTAAATCTATTCCGATAATCTTACTCATGTCAATATATTTATTTTGTTTGCAATCCTTTTAAGGTTCCCCAACCCTATTTCAAGTATTATGCCATGATAAAATTGCTGACAAGCTGACAGTTTTATGTTTGCAAACCTTTAAAAAATGGAACTTCTTGACAGAAAAGCCCATAGAAATCTGTCAAAAAAGGTGGGATTGAATTGTTTTTTATACCTGAGGGGAATGAGATAGCAAGTACAATATGAATCTACAGAGATTTAGTTCTGAGTAAATGGAAAAAATACTCCAATCACAAAGTACTTTATACCTTTATAGAAAATGAAGGCTATAAAGAATGTGAGCATACATCATGAATCTGACAGCTTAAATATTAATCATAAATGATTGTGTATATATAATGAAAAAGTCACTTAAAAATCCTTTATATTAGTGGTGTTTATTTTAGATCAAGAGAGTATATCACTAAGCCTATGGAGTGTATCAGTATTTTTGATATGTTAAAAATTGGTGTGGGGCCTTCTAGCTCTCATACATTAGGTCCATGGCGTGCTGCTGAAAGGTGGCTTTCTGAGTTATCAGAAGAGACCAATCTTTCACAAATAACCCAAATAAAAGTATCTATATATGGTTCGCTCTCACTGACCGGAAAGGGCCATGCTACAGATTACGCTTTAATGTTAGGCTTATCTGGTTATGATCCTGTGCACATTCCTACGGAAGAAATTCCGGCTGCTATTGCAGCTGTAAAGGCAAACAAATCTCTGCTACTCAACGGGATGTTTCCGATTCATTTTAATCCTGAATCAGATTTAGTATTCGAAAAGGATTTTTTGCCTTTTCATGCCAATGGCATGAAATTTCTTGCTACCACAGTAAATGGAGCAGTTCATAGTGAAACCTTTTATTCTATTGGGGGTGGTTTTGTAGTTAAAGAAGCCTTAGAAAATGCCAAGGAAAATGAAGTTCAATTTAATAGTTTCCCCTATCCTGTTGAGAAAGGAAGAGAATTATTGGCTTATTGTAAAGACTCCAACCTATCTATTTCCGCTTTAGTGCTAGAAAACGAAAGGTCTTTGAGGTCGGACGTTGAAATTGATCAAGGAATTCATGAGGTTTGGAATACTATGCTGGCTTGTATGTACGAGGGCTGCCACACTGAAGGTACACTACCCGGAGGATTAAACGTAAGAAGAAGGGCCTTTGACCTTCATTTAACTCTCATAGGGCAAAGTACATACCAAAACAAGGAAAGCTGGCTCAAAGAAATTAGAAAAACAGACGTAAAATTTAGAGAAATCTTAAAATGGGTGAGCTGTTTTGCACTAGCAGTGAATGAGGTAAATGCAGCTTTAGGTAGGGTTGTTACGGCCCCTACAAACGGCAGTGCGGGGGTAATACCTGCAGTACTCATGTATTATCTGACCATTGAAAACCACCAGGGATCTTTTGATGAAATTAAACGTTTTCTGTTGGTTGCCGGAGAAATTGGCAGCATTTTCAAAAAAGGAGCTACTATCTCTGCTGCCATGGGGGGCTGTCAAGCAGAAATTGGTGTTTCCTCTGCCATGGCAGCAGCTGCACTCACTGAATTATTAGGCGGAACTCCTGAGCAAGTGCTTATAGCTGCTGAAATAGCCATGGAGCATCACTTAGGAATGACCTGTGATCCCATTGGTGGATTGGTTCAAATTCCCTGTATTGAAAGAAATTCTATGGGTGCCATTAAAGCTATTAATGCTGCGGAACTCGCTTTAAACTCTAATCCTGAAAACGCTAAAATACCTTTGGATAAAGTAGTAGAAACCATGTGGGAAACTGCCAAAGACATGAGCAGTAAATACAAAGAAACCTCTACTGGAGGTTTGGCTGTTGGTGTATTTTTGAGTGATTGCTAATTAAGGAGACTTCCCCAGATATAATAAGGACCATTTAATGGTATTTTGTAGAAAACACCTTACTTTTATAGCATAAAACTTTAAAAATGTCTGTAGCTAAAAAAGACTATAAGAAAATTACGGTCCAATCTCTTACCGAGATGAAGTCTAATGGGGAAAAAATATCTATGCTTACTGCATACGATTTTACCATGGCTCGTATTGTAGATCAATCCAAAGTAGACGTCATATTGGTAGGTGATTCTGCCAGTAATGTCATGGCGGGACATGAAACCACGCTTCCCATTACTCTAGATCAAATGATTTATCACGCTTCTTCAGTAGTTAGAGCTGTTTCAAGGGCTTTAGTTGTTGTAGACATCCCTTTTGGAAGTTATCAGAGTGACCCTAAAGAGGCCCTAAGATCTGCCATTCGAATCATGAAAGAAAGTGGTGGTCATGCAGTTAAATTAGAAGGTGGAGAAGAAATTAAAGAATCTGTAAAAAGAATTCTAAATGCGGGTATTCCAGTCATGGGTCACCTGGGTTTAACCCCACAATCCATCTATAAATTTGGCACATACACCGTTAGAGCAAAGGAGGAAGAAGAGGCAAAAAAATTAATTGAAGACGCCTTACTGCTAGAAAGACTTGGTTGCTTTGCAATTGTTTTAGAAAAAATACCCGCCACTCTCGCAGCAAAAGTAGCTGCCCAATTAACTATACCGGTTATTGGTATTGGTGCTGGTGGTGGTGTTGACGGACAGGTCTTAGTTATTCATGATTTATTGGGAATGACCAAGGAATTTTCTCCTAGATTTTTAAGGAGATATATGGACTTATACCAAGGAATGACTGAAGCCATTGGATCCTATGTAAATGACATAAAGAATCGCGATTTCCCTAACGAGCAAGAGCAATATTAAGGCAACATCAATAACTTTATGTCAAGGAATAATACTACTATTTGAGGCTATTAATTTTACTGTTTCAACCCTTATAAACCTTTTTTTTTTGAATTCTTTAGATATACTATACGAAGACAACCATCTGATCGCTATTAATAAAAAAGCGGGGGAATTGGTACAAGGAGATAAAACAGGAGATACCCCCTTAAGTGAAACGGTAAAAGCTTTTATAAAACAGCGAGACCAAAAGCCTGGAAATGTTTATCTAGGGGTGCCCCACCGATTAGACAGACCCACTTCTGGAGTAGTGATTTTTGCGAAAACTTCGAAAATACTTCCTAGAATGAATGCGCTTTTTGCCAGTCAGGATGCGCATAAAACATATTGGGCTTTGGTACGACCTTCCCCAAAAAATGAATCTGAAACATTGACGCATTGGATGGTTCGCAATACAAAACAGAATAAATCCTACGCCCATAATAAAGAAGTTCCAAATGCCAAATTGGCTAAACTCAAATACAGTCTTATCAAGGAGCTAGACAGATATACCCTTTTAGAAATAGAATTATACACAGGCAGACACCATCAAATTAGGGCGCAATTATCTGCTATAGGTTGTTGTATAAAAGGAGACTTAAAATACGGCGCCTCAAGATCTAACCCTGATGGGAGTATTCACCTGCATGCTAGACATTTATTCTTTGAACATCCTGTTAAAAAAACAGCTATTTCTATCACTGCACCTACACCAAAGGAAGCACTTTGGTCGGCCTGTGAGAGTTAATTGAGCTTATTTTTTTATTGAAAGCTAGGCTTATCTTATTTTTGACAAGGCTTTTTCTCTAATAATATCGGCCACAGGCCTACCACTTAAATGACTTTCTAACCAGGAGAGAATATCTAGATATAAAAAAGCCCTTTTCTCAAAAGGGTGGTCTTCATAAACCTTGAGTTTGGTGTGCAGTTTTTTAAATGCATCTTGTAAATCAGATGGGTATATTTGGCCCAAATTTCTCAAAAACACAATCATTTCTTTTTGTACTGCATGAAGGTCGTTCATCTTTAGTAGAAACTTATAAGTACTTTTAAGTTGAATTTCCAAATGATAATCCATCCCAGATTCGTAATGAACCACAAGACTCAACACCCTGGCAAAGCACATCAGGTCTTCTCGCATTTTGAGGTGTTTGTTTTGAATTATTTTCTTTAAATAAACAATACAATTCTTGTGATCCCCTACCCCAAAAAACAAACAGGCAATTTTATAATACAACAGCATTATGTGATGTTGGTCCAACCTGTCTTGGTGTTTGTCTATACCATAATTAATGGCTTGGACTAAATATAAACCTTGCTTAAAAGTACCTTCCAGAAAATGAAGGTTTAATTTATTTGAATTTAAATACAAAAATGACAGCGCGCTTATATTGTCATTTTTAGGAAAAAAGTCACTCTGTAATACTGCCTCCATATGGTCTAGTGTCTCTTTAAACTGTGAGCTGTACTTGACGTGGAAAAGTGATTCTAACAAATAGTTATTCCCTTTAATATAGAAGACAGGATGCAATTGTATCATATCTTTTTGATCAGCGAATAACTGTACCCATTTACTGGCATATTTGTAACTAGAGAGGAAGTCTTGTGTGAGAAAACTATACCAAAGATGCGCTTTATACAACCAAAGTTTTTCTCTAAAACCCAATTCATCTATGTGATGTTCTGGTAAATTTTCATGAAAGTAAGAAGTAATTTTAGTCAAGTCTTCATCTGATCTAGCATAGCCCACTTTAAGCATCATAGCATATAATTCTAAGGACAAATTAGACAATTTGCTAGCCATATTGTTTTCAAAAGACAGCCGGCTAGACTGTGTGACCAATTCTTGTGCTCTGTCTGGAATACTCCTAGTGATATATTGGGTTTCTATGACTTTTTCTAACTCAACTATCTCATAAGCGATATTTTTTTCTTGTTGCTCAATAGCGAGTGTCTTGGCTTTCTCTAATATTTTTAAACTCTGTTTGTACAACCCCTTTTGATACAAAATGGTCGCGAAATCCAGTTGCTCTCTTAACTGAACCCTAATATTTTGATTGACTGGATTCAGTCTTAACGATATTAATATTTGCTTGTATAAATGCGCTTTTAAATTAGATAATTGGGTTTTTTTGACAATGCCACTCTCTAGAATTACAGCTTCTTCATATTGCTTTGCACGATCTAAAAGATTGAATAAGGCCAAAAATTTTGCATCTGTGTTTACACCCAATCTACCTACATAAAGTTTGAATTGTCTTTTTTCAGATTTTGAAAGTGATTTAACTAAAACAAATAAAGGGTCTTTATGTAGATTTGTCATCGTATTATTAAAGTACTAATCTGTTGAATATAAGTGACTTAACAAAGGTCCATTGGCACTGTGTATTGTAAAACAAATACTAAAATTCGGTTTACTCACTAGCAATTATTATCTTCGTTAGTAAGACCAAATTACGGAAATATAATGAGTAAAGACAAGGTATTTATTTTTGACACCACTTTGAGAGACGGCGAACAGGTTCCTGGTTGTAAATTAGACACCCCTCAAAAACTAGAAATAGCTGCGAGACTAGACGAATTAGGTGTAGATATTATTGAGGCTGGATTCCCTGTGTCTTCACCTGGTGATTTTAATTCAGTTAATTTAATATCAAAATTGGTGAAAAACGCTTCTGTCTGTGGATTGACAAGAGCTGTTAGAAAAGATATTGAAGTAGCTGCGCAAGCACTTAAACATGCTAAAAAGCCTAGAATTCATACCGGTATTGGTACGTCTGATTCACATATAAAATTCAAATTCAATTCCAATAGAGAAGCCATTATTGAAAGGGCTGTTGCCGCCGTTTCTTATGCCAAAACTTTTGTAGAAGATGTTGAGTTTTATGCTGAGGATGCTGGTAGAACAGACAATGAGTTTTTGGCTAGGGTATGTGAAGCTGCCATTAAAGCTGGTGCTACGGTACTTAATATTCCCGACACCACCGGATATTGTTTGCCTGAGGAATACGGCGCTAAAATTAAATTTTTAAAGGAGCATGTCACAGGTATTCACAAAGCAGTTTTATCTTGCCATTGTCACAATGACCTAGGGTTGGCTACTGCGAATGCCATTGCCGGAATCCAAAATGGAGCAAGACAGATTGAGTGTACTATAAATGGCATTGGAGAAAGGGCTGGAAATACTGCACTAGAAGAAGTAGTGATGATTATGAGACAGCACCCAAATTTAATGTTAGATACTAATATTAACAGCCAGCTACTCAATGACACTAGTATAATGGTTTCTAGAAACATGGGGATGATGGTTCAGCCTAACAAGGCTATTGTTGGTGCCAATGCGTTTGCTCACAGTTCTGGAATTCATCAAGATGGTGTCATTAAAAATAGGGAGACTTACGAAATTATTGACCCTGCTGAAGTTGGCGTCACAGAATCTTCCATTGTTTTAACTGCTAGAAGTGGCAGGGCTGCTTTGGCTTATAGATCAAAAAATGTGGGCTATGAGCTGACCAAAATACAATTAGATAAAATTTACGCCTTGTTTTTGGATTATGCAGATTCTCATAAAGAGGTCACAGATGAAGGCATTCACGAAATTATGGCTCAGTCAGGTTTTGAATTTTAAGGTGCTGTTAATTACTGGAAATTTATGAACTTAAAGGTAGCGATTTTAACACATCAAGGAGAAGAAAACACCGCTATGGATCAGGTGGTTAAATGTATTCGCGCTATTGAAGAAAACTACAACCATCTTTTTACGATACATACTTTTGCCCCTGAGTTTAGAAACAACTTGGCGCTATTAGACCAAGCAACTATAAATAGTTGTAAAAATTCAGATGCTATATTAAGTGCGTTTCCTGTTTCAAAAAATGGATGCCATATTTCAAAAGAAGCTGTTAAAACTAACACACTTGATATTTTTGATTGTTATGCAAGTGTTTTGCCTACTCTTCCCTTCCCCAAACAAGTTAATATAGGGGAATATGCTTCGGATAAAAATGTAGATATTGTGGTTTTTTCTGCACTTAAAGCAGGAAAGTATGCAGCTGTAGAAATGGCTACTAAGTCTGGTGTAGATAGCTTTCACTCTAATATTCAAAGTGTAAACCAACTGTTTCATTTGGCTTTTAAGACCGCCAAGAATAGAAATCAAAAATTATATATTGCCATACCTGAAGGGCCTTATAAAAAATCTATTTGGGAAAAATCTGTCGCTGAGATTGCCCCTAGTTACCCCATGGTTAAGACATTTATGTGTGATATTTCTGTAATTATACAAACTGTACTGAAAACCCCTGAAGACTTAGATTGTATTTTTACCGATCGCGCACATGGAAATATTGTCAACAGTTTAAATAATAATTTATTTGGACTAGCCAGCCTACTTCCCTGTGGTCATATGGGAATTGGCGTAAATCTTTTTGAACCATTAGAGGAAATACACCCTTCGCTTAAGAACAAGAGCAACCCTATCCCTCTAATTTATTCATTGGCATTACTACTCTCTAGATTTGGGCTGCAGGAAGAAGCTGGAGCCATTCAAATGGCTGTTAATAGTGCAGGTGAAAGAGCTATGTTTACTTGCTCAGACCGGCTACCAAAAGGCATTAACTGTGACCAATTAGGGGATTATTTGGCTGCTGCTATTATTGATTCAGAAGACATAGGAGTGTTGAATGACGAGAATATAGATCTAGGAAAATCTACCATTATTTAGATCAATCGTTTTTTATATTTAATGAGCCCAGAGTTAGTTATTCATAAAAAATCAGGGGCTCAAATGCAACAAATTCTTATATTTTTATAGATTTACATAGGACCCCTATAAGTTGCAATGTTTATATTTGTGGCTTTATTATTACACTACTATGAAAATATCATACAACTGGCTTAAAGAATTTATTGCAACTGATTGGAATGTAGAAAAAACATCTCAATTATTGACAGATTTAGGCCTCGAAGTAGAGGGCGTAGTACCTTTTGAATCTATTAAAGGAGGGCTACAAGGTGTTGTAGTGGGACATGTACTGAGTTGTGAAAAACATCCTAACGCAGACAAATTACAGTTAACTAAAGTAGCTATAGGAAACGACACCACCTTACAAATTGTTTGTGGCGCTCCTAACGTTACCAAGGGAATTAAAGTTGCAGTAGCCACAATTGGCACTACACTATACACTCCAGAAGGAGAAGCTTGGGTCATAAAAAAAGGAAAAATTAGAGGAGAAGAAAGCCATGGTATGCTTTGTTCTGAAAATGAACTTGGTTTAGGACAAAGTCATGATGGAATTTTAATTTTAGAAAACGACCTCAAAGAGGGTACCCCTTGCAGCAGCGTCTTTAATGTAGTGAGAGATGAGGTCATTGAAATTGGATTAACACCTAATAGAGCAGACGCCATGAGTCATTTTGGTGTAGCTAGAGATTTAAAAGCTGGTTTAAAACAACAAGGTGTATCTAAAGAACTTATCACACCTTCAGTGATGCAGTTTTCTGTTGACAATAGGCTTTCTACTATTCAAGTTAAAGTAGACACACCAGAATTAGCGCCAAGATATTCTGGTATTACTATTAGTGATTTAACAGTAAAGGAAAGTCCTGATTGGATAAAAAACAGGCTTAAAGCTATTGGGCTTAATCCTATAAACAATGTTGTAGATGCAACAAATTATGTGCTGCATGAATTAGGACAACCACTACACGCTTTTGATTTAGATAAAATTGAAGGAAAAACAATAGTCGTTAAAACACTTAAGGAAGGGACTAAGTTTACTACACTGGACGGTATTGAAAGACAGTTGTCTTCTGAGGATTTAATGATTTGTGACGCAAAAAAACCCCTCTGTCTAGCGGGTGTTTTTGGAGGGCAAGATTCAGGAGTGACCGAAAAAACTTCAGCTATTTTTCTAGAATCTGCCTATTTTAATCCTGTATCCATCAGAAAATCTGCCAAGAGGCATGGATTGAGTACAGATGCTTCTTTTAGGTTTGAACGAGGTATAGATATTAACCTTGTAGAAGAATCTTTAAAAAGAGCAGCGCTACTCATTAAAGAATTAGCAGGGGGGCAAATAAGTTCTGACATTGTAGATCTATACCCGAAAAAAGAGGAAAATTACCAAGTGTTTTTAACCTTTAAGAGAATATATTCGCTCATAGGAGAGGAAATCCCTACAGATACTATTAAGAGTATTTTGAGCTCACTAGAAATACGTGTGAATAATGTAACAGAATCTGGTCTGGGGTTAACCATTCCTTTTTACAGGGTAGACGTTCAAAGAGAAGTAGACGTTATTGAAGAAATTTTAAGGGTTTATGGGTACAACAATATTCATTTCTCAAAAAAAATAAATGCTTCTATCGCTTATACAGACCCAAAGGCAGATCATATTATTCAAAATAAAATTGGTGATTCATTAGCAGCACAGGGTTTTTATGAGATTTTAACGAACTCTCTCACTTCTCCTAAGCCACTAGAATACACTCAAGATACTGATCTACAGCAGTCAGTAAGTATATTGAATCCATTGAGTAATGATTTAAGTATTTTAAAAACTTCAATGTTATTTACGGGGTTAGAAACTGTTTCCTATAATATTAATAGAAAAACAAATCGTTTAAAACTATTTGAATTTGGTAAGACTTACCACCAAATAGAAGAGAACAGAATAGAGCACAAGCATTTAAGCATCTTAATGACAGGTAAGAAAGCTCCTGAAAATTGGTTAGGCTCAGATGAAAAGCTCAGTTTCTTTGACCTTAAATCTGTCGTTGAAAACATACTAGAAAGGCTAGGCATTCAAAAATGGAAAATCTCAGAAGCCTCTTCTGATCTTTTTTCTGAAGGCATAAGCTACAATGGTAGAAAGGAAACTCTTGTTACTTTTGGGGTGCTCTCCAATAAGCTTCTTAAAAAATTAGACATAAAACAAGAAGTCCTTTATGCTGATTTTAATTGGGATGCAATGCTTAAATCACTTACAAAAGAAACGGTGAAGTTTAAAGAAATCTCGAAGTTTCCTGAAGTATCTAGAGATTTTGCCCTATTGGTCAAAAACAATGTGACCTTTGAGAAGGTCGCTCAAACAGCTAAAAATGCTGAGAAAAAATATTTAAAAGAAGTGGGCTTATTTGACGTGTATACAGGAAAAAATTTACCCGAAGGCACAAAATCTTACGGGGTTAATTTTGTACTCCAAGACCAAAATGCGACACTAGAAGAAAAGCAAATAGATAAAATTATGCATAAGCTTCAATCTGCTTTTGAAAGAGACTTGGAAGCTACGCTTAGATAAAAAAAAACGCCTTCTTAAAGAAGGCGTTTTTTTTTATACTATGACTATAGCTGATACATTTTCTCTCGTTGCACCTTAATATCCTTATCTGACATATAATCGTCAAAACTGAGGTACCTATCTATAACCCCTCTAGGAGTTATTTCAATTACCCTATTGGCTACTGTTTGAGCAAACTCATGATCATGAGTGGTCATTAATAAAGTTCCTTTAAAAGTTTTCAAAGAGTTGTTAAATGCAGTAATACTCTCTAAATCTAAATGATTTGTTGGCTCGTCTAACATAAGTACATTTGCGCGAAGCATCATCATTCTACTGAGCATACACCTTACTTTTTCTCCTCCAGACAAAACAGTGGCTTTCTTTAATGCTTCTTCTCCACTGAATAACATTTTCCCAAGAAACCCCCTTATATGTACTTCTTCTCTTTCCTCTTCGGTTTTAGCCCACTGTCTCAACCAATCTACCAAATTACTTTCTGTTTTAAAAAACTCCGAATTATCTGCTGGTAAATAAGATTGATTGGTTGTAACACCCCATTGATATTGGCCACTTTCCGCCTTTTTATTACCGTTGATAATTTCATAAAAAGCAGAGGTAGCTCTGGCATCTTTAGAAAAAACAACCACCTTATCTCCCTTAGCGAGGTTTAAGTCTACTCCTTTAAACAACAAATCGCCATCTTCAGAAAATGCACTCAAATTTTCCACATTTAAGATTTGGTCTCCCGCCTCTCTTTCTCTCTCAAAAATAATAGCAGGGTACCTTCTCGAAGAGGGTTTAATGTCGTCTACTTTTAATTTTGAAAGCATTTTTTTTCTAGAGGTAGCTTGCTTACTTTTTGCCACGTTAGCGCTAAACCTCATAATAAACTCTTGAAGCTCTTTGGCCTTCTCTTCTGCTTTTTTGTTTTGTTGTGCTCTTTGTCTTAAAGCCAACTGGCTACTCTCATACCAAAAGGTGTAATTCCCTGAATAAAGGTTTAATTTTCCAAAATCAATATCTGCAATATGAGTACAGACTGCATCTAAAAAGTGTCTGTCGTGAGATACAACTATAACCGTATTTTCATAATCTGCCAGAAAATTTTCTAACCATGAGATGGTTTCATAATCTAAGTCGTTAGTAGGCTCATCCATGATCAATACATCTGGATTGCCAAATAAGGCTTGTGCTAACAATACCCTTACTTTTAATTTCGGGTCTAAATCTGACATTAAAGTATAATGAAAAGACTCATTAATACCAAGATTAGAGAGCATTGCAGCAGCGTCACTATCTGCATTCCAACCATTCATCTCTTCAAATTGTACCTGCAACTCCCCTATTCTGTCTGCGTGTTTGTCGTCATAATCAGCATATAAGCTGTCTATTTCATTTTTAATATCGAATAAAGGTTTGTTCCCTTTTACCACAGTTTCAAGCACGGTATTACTGTCGTAAGCATTGTGATTCTGCTCTAAGATAGACATACGTTTCCCTGGCTCTAAATGAACGTGGCCCGAGCTTGGTTCTAACTGTTTGGATAAGAACTTCAAAAAAGTAGATTTTCCCGCACCATTTGCGCCAATAATCCCGTAGCAATTGCCCTGAAGAAAGGCTACGTTCACCTCGTCAAATAATACGCGTTTCCCAAATTGAATGGATAAATTAGATACTGATAACATAGAAGTATTTAAAGTTTTTGCAAAAGTATTAATTTAAATTTTGCTGGGCTTTGTTTATGGCTACTAATAAATAAGAATAGTTATAAAGCGGGGTCGTAATAAGTCTCTAGTGTTAGGTAATTTAACTTGACCTTAACAATATTGGCTATGGTCCATTTGTACCTTTGTGTCATAGGATTATTTATGAAAAAAGGTCTCTTAATATTAGTCTGCATTTTTGCATACAGTTGCGGTGTTATTGACAAACGCCCTTCACCCGTATATTTTGGAGGAGAAATTGTCAATCCTACCAGCCCTTATGTAGTGTTGTTTAAAGACGACCAAGTCATTGATTCTGCTAAGTTAGACAGAAGCAATCGCTTTAAAATTAATTTTACAGCCGAATCTGAGGGACTTTACCACTTTGATCACAGTCCTCAGTTTCATTATGTATATTTAGAAAAAGGAGATAGTCTTAATCTGAGGCTTAATACTTTAGAATTCGATGAATCTATTGTATTTTCTGGCAAAGGAGAAGAAATAAACAATTTTATTGTAGAATTGTTTCTTGCAAACGAGGAAGACGATCGAATTGTAGATCAATATTTTCAATTAGAACCCGATGTGTTCAATGAGAAAATTGAATCTATTAGACATGAGAAGTTGCAACAACTATCCTCGCTTCTCAAAGAGGTATCTCTATCTCCTAGAGCTACTGCATTGATCAATGCAACTATAGATTACAATGCATTTATCTACAAAGAAAAATATCCTTTTTACCACAAGAGAGCGACACATGAGGAAAACCTACACAAT
This sequence comes from Flavobacteriaceae bacterium, assembly GCA_029238555.1. Next base: position 7,694 of record JAQWFV010000093.1, on the reverse strand, counting down.
ATTCCTTCAAAATTTTATTCCTACAGAAAAGAGCTGAGTCTCAATAACAAGGACCTCATTTACTTTAGGCCTTATTATAACTTCATGAAATACCATTTAGGTAATTTGGCTTATATGGAATGTAAGGAATTTTGTCTAAACAGCTCAGATACCAAAGGGGCCATTCATTTTAACGAGCACAAGCTAAAACTCATAGACAGTTTAATTCAGGAGAAAAAACTAAAAGACAATCTTTATAGAAATGTAGTGATGCACTATTTACTTAAGGTAAGAGATACACCAGAAAACACTTTGAGTTTTATGGAGACATTTAAAGCATATAGTCCGGTCAATACACACATGGATGAGATTGACCAATTGTATAAGGATATTAATAATCTACAGCCCAACAATAGTATTCCTAATCTTATGGTGCAAAATTCAGATGGCAGGTCTATTGGATTGAATGACATCTCTAAAGATAAAAAAGTGATATTTTACTTCTGGAGCGCCAAACATGAAAACCATTTTAAGAATGTTCAAGCAAGGCTAAACAGTATAGCCTCCCAATATCCGGAACACACTTTTATAGGGATTAATCGAAGCACAGACTACAATCAATGGCAAAGCATGATGGAGCTTTATCAACTAAACAAAGCAAATCAATATAGGTCGGAAGATTATGAAATACTCAAAACGAGTTTGGTTATTGACCACATGAATAAAAGCATTATCATTGAAAACGGACGTATTGTAAATGGTTTTGCAGATATTTTAAACCTGAACTATTAATTACCTTTTTTGTAGTCTGCTAAAAATTGGGCCAAACCTATATCTGTTAATGGATGCTTTAATAAACCTTCTATCGAAGACAATGGACCGGTCATAACGTCTGCTCCAATCTTGGCACAATCAATGACATGCATAGTATGTCTTACAGATGCTGCTAATATTTGAGTCTCAAAAGCATAATTGTCATATACCTGTCTTATTTCTGCGATAAGATTTAAACCATCTGTAGCAATGTCGTCCAGACGACCTATAAATGGAGAGACATAAGTAGCTCCAGCTTTTGCAGCTAATAACGCTTGACCAACAGAAAAGACTAATGTACAGTTGGTTTTAATTCCTTTGTCTGAAAAATATTTAATTGCTTTTATACCTTCTTTGATCATGGGCACTTTCACTACAATTTGTGAATGCAGTGCTGCCAAAGCCTCTCCCTCTTTAACCATACCCTCAAAATCTGTTGCAATAACTTCTGCAGAGACATCTCCAGTTACAATATCACATATAGCCACATAATGCTTTAAAATATTGTCCTGCCCTGTAATGCCTTCTTTAGCCATTAAAGAAGGATTGGTGGTTACACCGTCTAAAATACCTAAGTCTTGAGCTTCTTTAATCTGATCTAAATTGGCGGTGTCTATAAAAAATTTCATGTGATTTGTTTTAAAGGAAAGGATTAATAAATGTTATAAAGACTAAATATAAGTCATTGACTTTAATCAAAAAATATTTTACAAGTTATAATGCTTTGAAAGCATCTTTTCGAATACTTTGCTAGGCAGTAGTTTCTTGAGTACTAAAGAAAATTTCTGCAATGGACTCCCCACCACATAATGAACTTTAGGCTGCTTGGCATTCATTATTTTGTATACAGATTTCGCAACTTCAATAGGATCTGAGCCTTCGGAAACATGAGTATTCATCTGATCGAGATTCTGCTGATAAAAAGGATGGTAAGGGGATGTTTTTTTAGCGGCAACGTGGTATCGGCCTGCGGCAATATTAGTCGCAAAGTCACCGGGGGCTAAAGTACAGCAGTGCACACCAAAAGGTTTAAGCTCCATGCTATAAGTTTCTGTAATAATACTCAAAGAAGCTTTTGAAGCAGAGTAAATACCTCTGTATGGTAATCCCATCGCTCCAGCAATGGATGTAATATTAATAATCAATCCCGATTGCTGCTTTCTCATAGCAGGCAATACCGCTTCAATGACCCGCATTGGTCCTTTGAAATTTGTATCATAACAATGGTCAATAGCCTCGTATGGGGTCTCTTCTAAGGGACCTGTGATGCCCACTCCAGCATTATTTATCAAAACATCTATACGCCCAGAAAGAGATAAGACTTCATCCACAGCAGCCTGTATTGTATCTGGTTTAGAAACATCTAAGGCGAGTAAACGAAAATGGTTAAAATCTTTGTATTGGTCTGGATTTCTAGCTGTTCCGTATACTTTACAGCCTTTTTCAGTGAGGTATATACCAATGGATTTTCCAATTCCTGAAGAAGCACCTGTGATAAAAATTATGGGGAGGGGTTTCATATCTGTTTATGTAAACAAAGAAACAAAAAAAAGGGCAAGCTACCTACATCGCACCGCTACAACCACATACCCTTGCTGTGTTCCCACCCTGGGGGATTCTGCAGGAGCTGGTCGTATAGGACTTGCCCATGCAAATATAATTAAACCTTAAAGCTTTCCGAATTTTTTAGGGATCATTTTAACATCTAATTTATATTAAATACCTTGTGAATTATAAATATACCGCAATGAAAATACCTAAAATATTAAGCCTCAGTTTTTTAAGCATTCTTATGTTTGCTTGTGGTGGTTCTCAAAAAAAATTACTACCCTACAGCTTAAAATTAACTAATAAAGACAAGCGCTATAGGCATGGAGATTGGGCTAGTTTTAAAGTAACCTCCAATGGGGATAAGGCCCCTGACAGCCTATCGTTTTTCTTGGACGGAAAAGCATTAGAAACCAAAGGTGACAGTGTTAAACTCGAAGTGAATAGCTTAGGCAACAAAACTTTAGAGCTGAGAATTAGCGGAGATAACGATGCTTATAAGCTTTCTGAAAAAATTAAAATTTTTGCAGAAAAAGGCCCAGAACTGTACACTTATACTATTTTAAATACTTATCCTCACGACATAAACGCCTACACTCAAGGTCTAGAGTTCTACAGAGATACTTTATATGAAAGCACAGGCCTTAGAGGTTATTCAAGCCTGAGAAAAGTAGACTTTAAAACGGGTGAAGTTCTCAAGAAATTAGCGCTTCCAGAAGCTATATTTGGGGAGGGTATTACCATTTTGAATGATCGTATTTATATGCTGTCCTGGCAAAGCGGTAAAGGGTTTGTATTTGATCCCCAAACTTTTAAAGAACTGTCGCAATTCTCCTATGGCCAAAGCAAAGAAGGATGGGGACTATGTAACGATGGCGAAAAACTCTTTAAAAGTGATGGTTCTCAAAAAATTTGGTTTTTAGATCCTCAAAATCTTAGCGAAGTGAGTCATATTGAATTAGCCACCAACAAAAGCTTTTTTAAGAACACCAATGAATTAGAGTATGTTAATAGCCTTATTTATGCCAATGTTTACCTAAAGGAAAGTGTCATGGTGATTAATGCCACCTCTGGTGCCATTGAAGGGGTCGTTAATTTTAGTGGATTAAAAAAATTGGTCACCCCCCACCCTGAGCTAGATGTTCTCAATGGAATTGCTTACCACCCGAAAAGAGGCACTTTTTTTGTCACGGGAAAGAAATGGGACAAAATGTTTGAAGTACGTATAGAAAAGAAATAATGTTTGAAAAAAAAATAAGGGTACAACAATGTGATTTGGATGAACTAAATCATGTAAATAATGTAAAATATGTAGATTGGGTGCAAGACATTGCGCTTTCCCACTGGAGAGAAAAAGCACCTAAAGAAATGCAAGAAAAATGGGCTTGGGTCATGACAAAGCACTGTATAGAATACAGAAAAGCAAGTTTTATAGGTAATAATATCAGTGTGAAAACATATTTAGAATCTTCTAATGGCGCCATGGCTACTAGAATAGTTGAGTTTTATAACGAAAGTGATAGTAAAGCCTCGGTAACCTCAACCACTTCATGGTGTTTGTTAGATGCAAATACGTTCAAGCCCAAGAGAATTCCTGAAAATGTGTCGGATATTTTTAAGGAATAGGCGGTAAGTTTCGTATATTTAAGTGATTATTATCACCATGGATAAACTAAGAATTTTAACAGTAGACGATCATGAAATGAGCATGATGGGATATAAATACATCCTAGAGCGCATAGATTTTAATGGTACCAGTATTCAGTTAGACACCGCAAAGAGTTTTGATGAAGGTAAAGAAAAAATTGACCTAAGCCTTTCTGGCTTTGGCTACGATATTATTTTTCTGGATGTAATGTTAGCCACATATGAAGAACCGGATGCAAAAAACGGTGAAGATTTAGGGGCTTATGGTAGATTAAAGTCTCCAGAAAGCAAAATAGTTTTTATGTCTAGTTTCTCAGATAGCTATAGGGTAAATAGCATATTAAGCAATCTTGATCCTGAGGGTTATTTGGTTAAATCAGATATAAACAAGGAGAGTTTAACTACTATGGTACACACAGTTATGACTAGTCCTCCTTTTTATTCTAAAGGAACTTTAGCCACAATTAGAAAAAGATTGGCGAATGATTTACCCTTAGATCAGTTAGACAAAGACATTATGCATTTATTATCGCTGGGGGTAAAAACAAAAGACATGACCAAGACTATTCCGCTTTCTTTAGCTGGAATAGAGAGTAGAAAAAGGCATATTAAATCACTTTTTGACATTGACAAGCAAAACGATCAGGCCTTATTACATCAAGCCAAACAACGAGGTTTTATATAGTTTACTACCAAAGTATATTCATTTAATTTTTCAACCTTACTTATTCTAAGGTCTAGCTATAGTCTAAGCCTTAAGTGCTTATATATCTTTGTCGTATAAATACAAATATTATGGGAGATATAAACGTGAATACCCTAGTGAAGATGACTACAGAAAAGCCGGTTCACTCTATTGTCTCTCGAATGGAAAGTACTCATATAGGCACAAACATCATAAATATTAACGCCTTTAGTTCATTTTTACTGTCCAATGGATTGCAATTCAATTTAGTAGAAGAAGTTCCTATGGTGCAGGGCAATTATATTGGTGTTGACGCTATGATCAAAACAATTATAGCTCAAGAACACAAAGCTCAGGTTAGTTCATTTAATTTACATTTTAAAGACTGCCTCATATCTATTGGTATTGAATCAGGTGCTGATTTAGAAAATGGGATTGAAGATATTCTATGCAATATTTACCAACACCTACCCTATATTTCAAAATTTGGCGACTGTACTCCTGAAGAAATTCATATAACCTTAGAAAAATCTCGATTACATAAATTAAATGCTTGTTTTGATACTTGGCGTTTGTACTTCCCTGAAGAGATAGAAGAATTTAGCTATCATTTACAAAATAAAAATGTTTGGGCTATTGGAAGTCAAAGCATTGCTATTTAAAGTGTATTTATAAATCTTATTTGGTTGGATTTATGGATAAAAAAAAAGGCTGTCTTAATTGACAGCCCTTTTTGATTTTTGGGGGGAATTAATCTAAGCATTAAATAATGCCCTATGACCCATTAACGCATTCACCTCATCTTTAACCTCTGCTATTGATGCTTCATTATCTATATCAGATAAAACCCTGTCTATAAGATCCACCACTGTTTTCATATCTGATTCATTTAAGCCTCTGGTAGTGATTGCTGCAGTCCCAAATCTAATTCCAGAGGTAACAAAGGGAGATTTGTCGTCAAAAGGAACCATGTTCTTGTTGGCTGTAATATCTGCTTGTACCAAGGCAAATTCAGCTTGCTTACCGTTAATCCCTTTATTTCTGAGGTCTATTAACATCATGTGATTGTCTGTTCCTCCAGAAATAATATCATAGCCCTTAGCTACAAAAGCTTCTGCCATAGACGCTGCGTTTTTCTTTACTTGTAACATATAATGTAAAAAAGGTTCCGATAATGCTTCTCCAAAAGCAATCGCTTTTGCCGCTATAATATGCTCTAAAGGACCTCCTTGATTTCCAGGAAATACGGCAAGATCTAACAAAGAAGACATTTTTCTTAAAGAGCCATCTTTTAAGGTAATTCCAAAAGGATTATCAAAATCATTTCCCATAAGTATTAATCCACCTCTTGGACCTCTTAAAGTTTTATGTGTAGTAGTAGTTACTACATGACAATGAGGAATTGGATCGTTTAGTATACCCTTCGCAATGAGTCCAGATGGATGAGAAATATCTGCTAAAAGTAACGCGCCAACTTTATCTGCAATAGCTCTAAATCTTTTAAAGTCTATATCTCTTGAATATGCAGAAGCCCCTGCAATAATTAATTTAGGCTGCTCTTTGATTGCAATGGCTTCAATATTGTCGTAGTTTAACAAACCAGTTTCTCTTTCTACGCCATAAAACGTAGGATTGTAGAGGCGTCCAGAGAAATTAACTGGAGAACCGTGTGTTAAATGCCCGCCATGAGATAAATCAAAACCCAATATAGTGTCTCCAGGCTTTAAGCAAGCGTGAAAAACAGCTGCATTAGCTTGGGAACCTGAATGTGGCTGTACATTTGCATAAGCAGCACCAAAAAGTTCTTTTGCGCGGTCTATAGCAATTTGCTCCACCTCATCTACTATTTCACAACCTCCATAATATCTTTTACCAGGATAGCCTTCAGCATATTTATTGGTTAATACAGAACCTGCAGCTTCCATTACTTGGGGGCTAGTAAAATTTTCAGAAGCTATTAGTTCAATGCCTTCTATCTGTCTGGCTTCTTCTTCTTTTATTAAATCAAAAATTAGGGTGTCGCGTTGCATAATGAGCAGTTTATAATTTAAGCCACAAAAATACGAATAGAAGGGCTATAAATGGTTTACTTGGCGTAAAAAATAAGTGTTTTTATTAAATGATATTAACAATCTAAAAACCCCTTAAAGATACTTTTCAATGGGTAATTGCAATAAATCGTAATGTGAATCGTGGGCTACAACAGTATCATTTTTTAATAAAATTAATTGAGGTGATTGGTGCAGTACCTGAAACCTACTGGCCACCTCATTGGAGACCGACCTGAAAGACAATAAGTCTAAGAAGTAAAAATCTGCCCTACCATTAAATTTTATTAGGGATTTTTCTAGTTGTCTGAGTACCATACTACTGATTCCACAGCTAGAAGAGTGTTTGTAAATAATCTGTAACCTCACATTTGATTGCGCTTTAATATCTTCCAATTGTGCTTCACTTTGCAATGGTTTCCAAGACAAAGCAGGTACATTTTTGATCTCTTTATCTGAATCGTTTGTTTTAAAAAATTTTTTAAACATAGGGGCATATTTTTCAATGGGTGATTTACAAGACAAAATTACAGTAAAAATTGAAATTAAACTGACTAAATGTCTTGTTTTTAAAGGGATTAGGTGACCTTTTGTCTGTTTTAACGCTTTGGACCTAACATTGCAGTATTTGTATTAATTAACCCTTAAAACAATATTATATGCAACTTAATAACTTTACCATCAAAGCCCAAGAGGCACTTGGGGAAGCCCAACAAATTGCTATGGGATATTCACATGCAGAAATTGATGTAGCGCATTTATTTAAGGCCTTATTTAAAACAGACCAACACCTCATGCCTTTTCTATTAAAGAAAATGGAGGTCAATGTTCCCATGCTACAGCAGATATTGGATCAAATGTTGGTTCAAAAAGCCACTGTACAAGGAGCGGAAATTGGTTGGTCAAGAGAAGCGAGCACAGTATTACAACAAGCCATTCAGGAATCAAAAAAAATGAATGACGACTATGTGACC
>JAQWFV010000091.1 GCA_029238555.1 Flavobacteriaceae bacterium | reverse complement strand
AAGAAACACTACAACTTTGGCATCTCTTCCTCTTTCTTTTGGCGCTGTTCGTTTCTGTTTTTTCGGTAGAGGCTCATGAGGTGCCTTCTAAAACCTTCTTCTACATGAACGAGTGCCAATGCTTTTTTGGCAGGGAGTACGCCTTTAAGTGCTTTAAACATTTTTTGAAGAGAGGCCTCTTCATGACTTTTTTTGCTGAGGTACTCAGAGAGTTTTTGAGCTGCCTCTGATTCACTTAATTCTGCTGCCTTTAGCATACGGTGGTTCATATTCTTGCGCATATAGGTGTACATCTCCATTTGCACGGTTTCGTGCTGGTTGTAGATGGGCCAGAATTTTTCTGCTTCTTCGGGGCTCAAGGCTAAGTGTTCCGTAAAATAAGCTACTTTAAGGGTTTTAATTTTCTCAATATCTTCTTTGGATTGCGCGGTATTAAATTGGTGGCATCCAAAAGCCAATAGGCACATAATCAATATCTTATTCATAGTCATTTGGATTAAATTCTATTGCTTCTATAGGGTGTAACTGTGTACTTAAATAGTTTTCAAGCCCTTCGCTAAGCGAAGTGCCTTCTACCCATTGTGTGGAATTGTCCTCTATAAATTCAGCCATATCATAGGGGGTAATAGCATCTGTAGCGTAGTCCCAATACTGGTCTATAGCAGCCACATCCATAGTGTCTAAACGGTCAGTAGAAGACTTAAAAATAAAGGGTGTGCTCAGTAAAAATACTAAGACTGCTGCTGCAGATAAGGCTGTTTGCACCCATGACAAAGAAAGAATTTTTGGCTCGGATGCACTAATTTTCTTATGGGCTGTGGTCTGTACAAACTGCTCTAACACTACTTCTTGTGGAAGCGGTACGGTGAAATTTTTGAGATAGTGCGCTGGTGTTTTAAATGGATCCTGAAACTCAGAAGGCTTTCTATTGTCCACAGCCCTGAGGTCTTGGGGAATAGTTAGCTTAAAGTTCTGGAAATAGTTTTCCGGAGCTTTAAAAGGTAACGCTGTTTTGTTTTCAGGATTCATAGTTATAAGACCTTGTTTTTGTGATTTGGTTTAATTAGAGATGAGATATTTTTTTAGTTTTTGAAGTGCCAGGTGATAAGATGCCTTTAATGCCCCTTCTGAGGTATCTAAAATTTGGGACATCTGTGCATAGGGTATTTCTTGGTAGTAACGCATATTAAAGACCAATTTTTGCTTTTCGGGTAGGCTGGCAATGGCTTTTTGTAGAGAGAGTGCTATGTGGTCTCCTTCAAAATAGACGTCGGCCGTGAGGCCTTCTAATTGTTGTTCTTGATAGTCTCCTAGAGGAACGCCTCCTTTTTTAGCTTCTGTTTTTAAGTAGGTGAGGGCTTCATTGGTGGCAATGCGGTACATCCAAGAGAATAGCTTACTCTCGCCCTTGAAGCCGTCTAGGTTTCTAAATACTTTAATGAAGGTGTTTTGAAGGACGTCGTCTGCGAAGGCATGCTGGAGCACTATCCTACGGATATGCCAGTACAATCTTTCTTTGTAGGTGTCTACCAAAATACCAAAAGCTTTTTCTGAGCGAATGGGATCTTTAAGAGCTTCTATGAGGGCTATTTCTTCCAATCAATTCTTGTCTAATACTAAGATAGCACAATAGTCAAAAGGTTTAATGGCTCTTTTGAAATTCTTTTGATTGTAGCATTTTAAAGTTTTTGTAATCGCTGCTTTCTTTTAAGCTAAGGTTTGCAGTGTCACCAGCTTGTGGTAATGGCCTTTTTGATCTAAAAGTGCTTGATGGGTGCCTTGTTCAATGATTTTACCTTCTTGCATGACCACAATGAGTTGTGCATGTTGGATGGTGGAGAGTCTGTGAGCTATGACAATAGAGGTCCTGTTTTTCATTAGGGTTTCTAAGGCGTCTTGGACCAGTTTTTCGCTTTCTGTATCTAAGGCAGAGGTGGCCTCATCTAGAATCATTAGGGGCGGGTTCTTTAAAATGGCCCTGGCAATAGAAATGCGTTGTTTTTGCCCTCCACTGAGTTTATTTCCTGAGTCTCCAATATTGGTGTAGTAGCCTTCTTTGAATTGTCCAATAAATTCGTGACAATTCGCGAGTGTAGCGGCCGCTATAATGTCTGCTTCTGTGGCGTCTGGTTTCCCCAGTGCTATATTGTTTAAAATACTGTCATTAAACAATAAGGCGTCTTGAGAGACCAGCCCCATTAGGTTTCTGAGATGGGGGAGTGGGACTTGGTTTATGGGAGTGCCGTCTATAGTAATACTTCCTTTTTGTGGGTCGTAAAATCGCATGAGGAGATTGGCAATGGTGCTCTTCCCGCTCCCTGATTGGCCTACAAATGCAATGGTTTGTCCCTTGAGTACTTTTAGATTAAAACCATCTAAGACCAATTCTTTGTCATATGAAAAGGACAGTTCCTTGAATTCAATAGCTGTTTGTATGCTGTTGAGCTCTTTTTGACTCGAATGGTCTAAGGGGTTTTTTGCTTCGAGAATTTCCAATACCCTTGCGGCGGCGGCATTCCCTTTTTTAACTCCATAACTCGCTTTACTCATGGCTTTGGCTGGGGTGAGTATTTGGTAGGCGAGTGACATATAGGTGATGAATAATTCTGGTTTTAGGCTTCCTTCTACCAAGACCATTCTACCCCCATACCACAATAGAATTCCAATTACGCTAATACCTAGAAATTCAGAGGAGGGAGAAGCTAAATTTTGACGGTTTAGCAGGCTGTTTGAGAATTTGTAAAAACGTTTGGTGGAGGCTTTGAATTTAGCTGAAAACAGCGGTTCTGCTGTAAAAGCTTTAATGATTTTTAATCCACCTAAAGTTTCTTCTACAATAGATAAAAAATGTCCTTGTTCTTCTTGTACCCGGTCCGATTTTTTCTTCAATGATTTTCCCAACAAGGAGATGAGGTATCCTGAGATAGGTAGAAATATAAAGACAAAAAGCGTGAGTTTAGCACTCATGAGCAGCATGGCTGTGATGGTAAAGACTATGGTTAGTGGTTCTCTGACCACTAATTCCAACACAGATAAAAAGGAGTGTTGAATTTCTAATACATCTGAAGAAATTCTGGCCATAGTGTCTCCTTTTCTCTTTTCCGAATAAAAACTGAGTGGTAAGGATACGCTCTTGTCATAAAGGGCGTTTCTGAGGTCCTTGAGTACTCCGTTTCTCAGAAACGTAATGAAGTACATAGCCAAATAACCAAATAGATTTTTGAGAAAAAACATGCCTATCACTAGTCCTACCATAAACAAGAGTGCGGTGCCTTCTCCTTCAGATGCCTTTTGAGTCACAAAATAATTGAGCGCTTGCTCTACATAGGTTTTGGTGTTTGAGATGCCTTCCCAAGTGGGTGCTGTATAAAGTGCTTCTGTTTGTTTGAATAACACAGATAGCATGGGAAATAAGGAGATCATGGCAAGCGTTCCAAATAATGCATAGAAAATATTGGCGATAATATTTAATACCGCATATTTTCTGTAGGGTCTTGCAAAACGCAATATTTTTTTAAAATACTCCATGTGTTTTTGTCATATAGGTGCACAATAAATGTGCGCTTTTACAAGGCTATTTCCTTGAGTATATTGTTAATTTTTAAGTCTAAAGCTTCTTTTACTTTAGGGTAATTCTCCGCTCGGTCTAAGGGCTTGTTTACGCTAATATAAAACTTTATTTTAGGTTCCGTTCCTGAGGGTCGGGAGGCTAGTTTTGTGCCTTTTTCTGTGGTGTAAATGAGCACGTTAGAAGTGGGAAGCGCTATCTTTTGTATGTCATTCGTTTGTAGATTTGTAGCAACTCCTTTTAGATAATCATGGACCCAAACCACCTTCTCACCATCAATGGTTTCTAGAGGTTGTTCTCTGAGACGCTTCATGTTGTTTTCTATGGCTATACTCCCTTCTTTTCCTTTTTTGGTGATAGCAATTAAATGCTCCTGATAACAACCGTATTCTTGGTAAAGATCAATGAGCTCGTCCATGAGCGTATTTCCTTTTGCTTTCGCAAAACTGGCCATTTCACAAGCTAAAAGACTTGCAGTAACAGCATCTTTGTCTCTTACAAAGTCTCCTACCATGAAACCAAAACTCTCTTCACCACCACCAATAAAGTGCTGGTCAGGGTGTTTTTTAATTTCGTCTGCAATCCATTTAAATCCAGTGAGCGTAGTTTTGCATTCAATGTTATAAGCGGCTGCCATAGCTTCCATCATAGGCGTGGAAACAATCGTAGAGGCTATATAATCAGAGGCAACTAAGCCTTGCTCTTTTCTTTTTTCTAATAAAAAAGCAGTCATTAAAACCATGCACTGGTTTCCGTTGAGTAGTTGTAGTTGACCTCCTAAACCTCTTACGGCTACTCCCAATCGATCACTGTCTGGATCAGTCCCTATGACAATGTCTGCTTGGGTCTTTTCTCCTAAAGCTAAGGCCATGGCCAAGGCTTCTGGCTCCTCAGGATTTGGCGAACTAACCGTAGGGAAATCTCCATCTGGGACAGCTTGTTCTTTAACAATGTTTACAGTGTATCCTGCTTTTTCTAATACTGCTGGAATGGCCGTGATTGAAGTACCGTGTAGTGAAGTGAATACAATCTTTAAACCTTCCTTGTTAGGGGCATTAAAGTTTGCTTGGGCGCAGCTTTGCGTTATAAAGGCCTCATCTACAGAAGCATCTATGGTTTTTATAAGTGCTTTGTTTGGGGTGAAATTTATGGCCTCAAAAGAAAGACTTTCAATTTCTTTTATAATTTCTTGATCTTCCGGAGGGACTATTTGCCCGCCATCTGTCCAGTACACTTTGTATCCATTGTATTCTGGTGGATTATGAGAAGCGGTTAGTACAATTCCGGCCTGGCATTTTAAATGCTTTAAAGTAAAAGAGAGTGCTGGCGTGGTTCTGAGCTCAGGAAATAAATGGGCGTTAATATTATTGGCAGAAAATACATTCGCTACAATTTGCGCCAAGCGGTCGCTTTGGTGCCTGCAATCATATGCAATAGCCACTGAAAGTGGCTCGTTTGGATATTGTTTTTTAAGGTAATTAGAAATTCCTTGGGTGTTTCTACCTAATGTGTAAGCGTTAATTCTATTGGGACCAACGCCCATTAGTCCTCTCATACCTCCAGTTCCAAAGGCTAAGTTCTTATAAAAAGCGTCTTCGAGTTCTAAGGGGTTTTCTGTAGCCAATTGTGCTACTTCCCTTTGGGTTTGAGCATCAAAAGGAGCTTTTTGCCAAGCGGCTATTTCGTTGTCTATATTGGATTTGCTCATATAGTAATATATCTATTACACTTTAGTGGCAATAGTCTCTTTAATCGTGTAATGTACTTGATCTTTTCTTTGTCTTATGATAATCTCGCCCAGGAAACCGGCTAAAAATAGCTGGGTACCCAATATCATGGCTGTAAGTGAAATATAAAATTCAGGCCTGTTGGCAATTAGCCTACCACTGGTGTGAATGAATAATTTATCTAGCCCTAAGTATAGCGCAAAACCAAAACCAATAACAAACATCATTACCCCCAAGGCCCCAAATAGATGCATGGGTCTTTTACCAAAAGTAGATAAAAACCAAATGGTTATTAAATCTAAAAATCCGTTGATGAATCTATTCATGCCAAATTTTGTTTTACCGTATTTTCTTGCTTTGTGTTGCACTATTTGTTCCCCTATTTTGTGAAAGCCAGCATTTTTAGCCAACACTGGGATGTATCTGTGCATTTCACCTGAAACTTCTATGTTTTTAACAACCTCCAATTTATAGGCTTTTAACCCACAGTTAAAATCATGGAGAGAGAGACCAGAGGTTTTTCTAGCCGCCCAGTTAAACAACTTTGACGGGATGTTTTTGGTGAAGAGGTGGTCGTATCGTTTCTTTTTCCAGCCAGAGACTAAGTCTAGTCCTTCCTTGGTAATGGCGGTATATAAGGCCGGAATTTCTTCAGGAGAATCTTGAAGGTCTGCATCCATGGTAATGACCACCTGGCCGCTTACTGCTTTAAAGCCGGCATGAAGTGCCTGAGATTTACCGTAGTTGGCAGCAAAACGAATCCCTTTGACCTGCGAATGCTTTTTAGCTAAAGCTGATATAATACTCCAGGATTGGTCTGTGCTACCGTCGTCTATAAATAGAACTTCATATAAAAAATGATTGGATTGCATCACAGATGCAATCCAATCATAGAGTTCTGATATAGAGTCTTCCTCGTTTAAAAGAGGAATTACAATAGAAATATCCATTAGTGTACTAAAGAATTAATTTTTTCAAAAGTACAATTTATATTTTAGGCTTGAGCGTCTTTCTTAAGAATCAATCCACCTAGTAACCCAATAATTAAACCTCCAAAAGCATTAAAAATTAGCATGAATGGGTAGGCTACCCAGAAAAACTTGGCTTGCTGCTCTGTGATCATATCCAATTGTTCGTTAGAAATGGTTGGGTTGCTTTCGATCATTGTTGCTCTAGTAATTTCACCTGTTTTGGCAATGAATTCTGGTTCAATGAAGTTTACCAATGCAAGCGTAAATAAAATAGAGTAAATAGCTGCAATAACAGAACTTCCGGTTCCAATTTTTAAAGCTTGTTTTAGGGTTAAGCTTCCGTTTTCTTTTCTGAAATTGAAAATCCCTAAAAAGACTGCACCTACTAAAATAGCTATACTTACGATAGTTTTTCCACTACCTTGATCGTAAAGCATATCTAGAGAAATCAGCATAAAGCTAAAGATAATACCTACTATACCAGCAATGGAACCGTAAGTAAGTGAGAATTTTCCAATGTTTGGACTGTTTGTTTCCATGTTTATTTTGTTTAAATTGGTTACTGATTAGTTAGTAAATGTAACTTGTTTTTTGTTACAGGTCAAATAAGATATTTTATTTTGTATTTTTGCAGCAGATTCGTTGTAAGTTTATGAAAAAGTATTAAATTTGCACTTCTAAAATTAGAATACAGAATTAAGTTATACATCATGAGAAAAGGAATTCACCCGGATAATTACAGATTGGTAGCATTTAAAGACATGTCTAACGAAGACGTTTTTTTAGCTAAATCTGCTGCTGAAACAAAAGAAACTTTAGAAGTAGATGGTGTTGAGTATCCAGTAATAAAAATGGAAATTTCAAGAACTTCTCACCCGTTCTATACTGGTAAAGCCAAATTGGTAGATACTGCCGGGCGTATTGATAAGTTTAAGAATAAATACGATAAGTTTAAGAAATAAACCCCTTAATCTGAAAGACATTGAGTCACGTTCTGTACCTTTCAGAACGTGACTTTTTTTTTTAACCCCAATTAAATCAATTATATGAACTACATATTATTTGATGGCCCAAACAGAACCGCCTTATTGCCCTTTACTTACACCAGACCAGTGGCTGATATTGAATGGGGTATAGGTTCCATAAGAGATAGTTGGGAACGCGTATTGGGATATACCACTTCTACCATTACAGAACCTTATCTGAATGAGGTATGGCCCACTGTTTTTTTTGAGTCAAATGTGTTTATTAATGCAGCATATTTTCCCACGCCTAACTTAGTAACTAAACTTATAGGCCTTAAAGAAGGAGAAGCGATTTTTGACGGTGACGCCGTGGTAGCTTTTTTTGCTAGTGACGCTGAAGAAGACATAAATTTTGATAGCCTAAAGTCTATAGAGGTAGCAGGTGCTTTTTTATCTATCTCTAACACTTGGGATATTTTTTCTAAAAATGATTTGGCCATTGCTTTGGATTTTGAAATACTCACGCAAGGTAGAGACAGTGACTCTATACCTGAAAGTGTTCAGGTGATTGGAACAGGTCAAATTTTCATAGAATCAGGAGCACAATTAGAATACTGTACTTTAAACACTACAAATGGTCCTATTTATTTAGGTGCTCATTGTGAGATTATGGAGGGGAGTTTAATTAGAGGACCTTTTGCTTTAGGGGCAGAAGCAGTGGTTAAAATGGGTGCTAAAATATACGGAGCCACCTCTATTGGCGCTAAAAGTAAAGTTGGGGGAGAGTTGAATAATGTAGTGATGTTTCCCTACTCTAATAAAGGACACGAAGGTTTCTTAGGTAATGCAGTGATAGGTTCTTGGTGTAATATTGGCGCAGATACCAATAACTCTAATCTAAAAAACAGTTACGAAAATGTGCGTCTTTGGGATTATCAAGAAGAGCGATTTGCTAAGACTGGCCTACAGTTTTGTGGCTTAATGATGGGTGATCACAGCAAATGTGCCATTAATACTATGTTTAATACAGGCACCGTAGTGGGGGTGGCTGCCAATATTTTTGGCGCTGGTTTTGCCAAAAATTTCATTCCTAGTTTTTCTTGGGGAGGTATTCAAAATAGTACTACCCATAGCTTTGAAAAAGCCATTAAAACTGCAAAAATTGTGATGGAGCGTAAAGGAGAAATTTTAACAGAAAGTGATACAATGATTTTAGAGGATGTTTTTGAGCAGTCTCAAAAATGGAGAAAAGAATAGCATGAAAAAAAAAGTGGCATTTCACACCTTAGGTTGTAAACTAAACTTTTCTGAAACAGCTACCATAGCCTCTCAAATGGAGGCGGCAGATTTCGAAAAAGTACCCTTTGATTCCAAAGCAGATGTTTATGTGATTAACACCTGCTCTGTCACTGAGAACGCAGATAAGCGTTTTAAAGAAATTGTCAAGAAGACCCAAAAAATTAATGAAAAAGCATTTGTAGCAGCTGTTGGATGCTATGCACAATTAAAGCCAGAAGCTTTAGCAGCAGTAGATGGAGTAGACTTAGTACTTGGCGCCACAGAAAAGTTTAATCTCACCGCATACCTAAACGACCTTACCAAACAAGAAGTGGGAACGGTGTATGCCTGTGAAATAGAAGAGGCAGATTTCTATGTAGGCGGTTATGCTATAGGGGAACGCACTAGAGCCTTTTTAAAAGTTCAAGATGGTTGTGATTACAAATGTACTTATTGTACCATTCCATTGGCTAGAGGGATCTCCAGAAGTGATACTTTAGAAAACGTTCTTAAGAACGCCCAAGAAATTGCTTCAAAAGGCATTAAGGAAATTGTCTTAACTGGAGTTAATATAGGAGATTACGGTAAAGGAGAATTTGGGAATAAAAAACACCAGCATACTTTTTTTGATTTGGTTCAATCTCTTGAGGAAGTTCCAGGTATATCTCGATTGAGGATTTCTTCCATAGAACCCAATTTACTGAAAAATGAAACGATAGAATTGGTGTCTAAAAGTGAGGTTTTTGTACCACACTTTCATATCCCACTTCAGAGTGGCTCTGATAAGGTGTTGAAAAAAATGAAACGCAGGTATTTAACTTCTTTGTATCGTGATAGGATAACAACCATACAAAAAAAATTGCCCCATGCTTGTATAGGGGTAGATGTTATTGTTGGTTTTCCCGGTGAAACGGAACAAGATTTTTTAGAAACCTATGAGTTTTTGAATGAGTTGGCGGTGTCTTATTTACACGTTTTTACTTATTCAGAAAGAGACCATACAGAGGCGGCAAATATGAGTGAAGTTGTGCCTTTAGCTGTTCGAAATAAGCGTTCAAAAATGCTTAGGGGTTTATCTGTAAAATTGAGAAGGGCTTTTTATGAATCTCAAATAGATACTAAAAGAACCGTTTTATTTGAAGGAGAGAACAAAAAAGGATATATACATGGATTTACTGAAAACTATGTCAAAGTAAAAACTCCTTGGGACCCTTCTTTGGTCAATACCGTGGCAGAAGTAAGACTAAGGGATATAGATCAAGATGGATTGGTTCGTTTTGACTATGTGGAAAATAATTAAAATCACCCACTTATTGTCATTCCTGTAAAGGGAGCATTAGCCGTTCCTGTAAATGGAGTATAATACTTCTTCGTTATGTTAGATTCTAAGTTGTATTAGATTCTAATCCCCACTGGCAGCATTTCCTTGTACCTTCTGTTTTTCCTGACAAAACTAGCAATTTCAGGACTTGTTGGTACCACCTTTAATTCTTGTTCTTTAATATCCTCCAAAACAGCAATAATGAAAGCTTCTTTAAAACCTGGTTCGGTTATCTCAGCGGGTATAATAAGCTTGGTTAAAAATATTTTACGCTCCTGAGCAGCATATTCGATTTTAGCCAAAGCAGACGCTACAGTAGCTTCATATTGTCTTAGAAAACTATTGTTGGTGATGGTTATTTCGCTCATGTTTGGGTAGGTGTTTTATAGTTAAAAATCTCGCACTAAAAATATTGAGGTATTTAGCATAAAATTAACTTTGCAAAAGTAAACAAAAAAAAGCTAATTACCTAAATTTGAGGCATTCTAGCTGGAGTTAGATGTAGATTTCATACACTATGATTCATTGATGAGTTCAGAAAAAATACCTGTTTATTTCATGCCTGGTATGGCGGCAAATCCTAAGATTTTTGAAAACATAGAATTAGATGCTGCTGTTTTTGACATTCATTATCTGTCCTGGGAACTTCCTCATAAAAACGAATCGCTTCAATCTTATGCGAGTCGAATTGCCCAAAGAATTAGTTGTAAAAGCCCTGTTTTGGTGGGGGTCTCTTTTGGAGGTATTTTAGTGCAGGAAATTGCTAAGATTATAGCGGTGAGAAAAATTATTGTAATTTCTAGCGTAAAATCTGCTCGGGAGTTGCCCAAAAAAATGCTTTTTGCCAAGCATACTAACATTCATAAACTCCTTCCTACGCAGTTGGTTACCAATATAGAATTGGTCGCAAAGTTTGCTTTGGGAGATTTTATGCAAAAGCGTATTCATTTATATGAGAAATACCTCAGTGTAAGAGACCCTTATTACATAGATTGGTCCATTGATCAAATTGTCAATTGGGAACAAGCAGACGCTATGCCAAACACCATTCACATTCAAGGCGAATTAGACAACGTTTTTCCTGTGAATTATATTAAAGATTATATTTCAATCCCCAGAGGAACGCACTCTATGATCATTTTTAAGTACAAATGGTTTAACGAAAACCTTCCTGATATTTTGAAAGACTAATCCAATTCGTTAAATTGGAGTATAAATTTCACTATGGATCTATTTAAAAAAGCACTTCAAATTGTAGGGGCAATTGCCATTATTTTTACTTTAGTTTTTGCTGTTAAATCAACTGAAAACAGCAATTCATTGAACAGTTTACCCCTAACTGAAAATACCAATCATTTAAAAGCTTTGGTTAGCTCGCTTCCTATTCCGAGTGACTTGAGTTTTGCTGGAGAACCTGTTCCATTGAACGAGCAAGAAGTGTTAGAAAGGGTAGATAGAGAGTTTCTTGTGAACACCTACTGGCAGTCTAATGCTATGCTCCTCATGAAGCGATCTCAAAAGTATTTCCCTATTATGAGGCCCATATTGGAGGCTTATGGTGTGCCAGAGGATTTTTTATATTTGGCTGTAGCGGAAAGTGGTCTAGAGCCACTGCGTTCTCCAGCTGGTGCTGCTGGGTTTTGGCAGCTGATGAAAGGTACCGCAAAAGATTATAAATTAGAAGTCAATAAGAATGTAGATGAAAGGTATCACGTGGAGAAAGCTACGGCGGTAGCTTGTGAATATCTTTTAAAGGCCAAAGAGAAATTTGGATCTTGGACTTTAGCAGCAGCAGCATATAATGCAGGAAACAGAGGTATTTCAAGACAATTGGAAAAGCAACAAACGAACAATTATTACGATTTATTACTGGGCCAGGAGACTGGTAGATATGTATTTAGAATACTTGCGCTAAAAACCATCATGAGTGATCCCATTACTTATGGTTTTAAACTCAATGAGCTTGATTACTACACATTGACTCCCACTAAAGAAGTGACTATAAAAGAGCCCATTAAAAATTTAAGTGATTTTGCCCTATCCCAAAACATTAGTTATAAGATATTAAAGCGTCACAACCCATGGTTAAGACAGGAATACCTGAACAATAGGTCTCGAAAAAAATATCAGATTAAGATTCCTTTAGTGATGGATTAATCAGCTGAGTAAAAAATCACTATTTTTTGACTAATCCTAAGTCCTGAAGTCTTATATTTTTTTGAGCTGTTGGGACATCATTTTAATTTGCTCCGCCAACATGTTTTGTTTGTCTAATTTCTTAGCTTCTTGAAGTAGGGTAGTGGCTTCTCTTTTCCTTCTTTTTTGCATGGCAATTCCAGCTAGGCTCAATTTGGCCATGGCCACATCGTAGTCCATTGTCAGTCCTAGTTTTAAAGCTTTTTTGAAAAACTTCTCCGCTTGGGATAAGTTGGTTTGTGAGTGAATAATTCCGTGTAAATAGTTGTAGTATCCCTGTTGTTTCTTTGTCAGTGCAGCTTCTGGGTTTTTGATCTTAGCTAACCAATTGGCAGTTCCTGCTAAATCTTGCTTTCTCATTTTTAAGAAAGCCAAAAGAATCATTTCGTTTCTGTAATAGAGAAAGATAAAAACTGTAGAGAGTAACACCAAGCTAATTCCATTACCAATATTACCTTCAATAAATTGGTAAATGGCATATGCGTTAATGGCAGCGGCAATGATCAGTTTGAAAATTTTATGAAACATGTTGTATTTTATATAATTATTTGATAGTTTTATAAACGACACTAGGGTATTTATACCCCTTTGAATGGCTGGAATGTTTACCGTTGCAAACCTACAAAAAAACATCCAAAATATTTTTTAAAATAGGCTTGCTAAAGCAAAAAGTCTTTGTATATTTGCGCCCAGCTTTTGGGAACAGATTAACAAAAGCTTTAATATAAGTAATCCGTTTAAAACACGCTCGATGAAAAGAACATATCAGCCATCCAAAAGAAAAAGAAAGAACAAACACGGTTTTAGAGAACGTATGGCTTCTGCTAACGGTAGAAAAGTCCTTGCTAGAAGAAGAGCAAAAGGAAGAAAAAAATTATCTGTATCTTCAGAACTGAGACACAAAAAATAATGATTGATTTTTCAAAATATATAGGTGTTACTTTTTATTAAGTAACACCTTTTTTTTTGATTTTTTTTTTAGAAATACACTTATACCAAAAAAACACAATATGCCAAAAAGAGATGAACTGAAATGTATTTTAATTATTGGGTCAGGACCTATAGTGATTGGACAAGCTTGTGAATTTGATTACGCAGGTTCTCAGTCTCTTAGATCCCTCAGAGAAGACGGTATAGAAACTGTACTGATCAATAGCAACCCCGCTACGATCATGACAGATCCCTCTATGGCAGATCATGTGTATTTAAAACCATTAACATCAAAATCCATTATTGAGATTTTAGAGGCACACCCCAATATTGACGCTGTGTTACCCACTATGGGCGGGCAAACAGCTTTAAATCTCTGTATTGAGTGTGACGAAAAAGGTATTTGGGAAGACCATAAAGTAGAATTAATAGGGGTAGACATAGACGCTATTAATATTACAGAAGACAGGGAGCAATTTAGAAACTTGATGGGTAAGATTGGTGTTGGTATGGCCCCTCAAGCCACAGCGACCTCATTTTTAAAAGGTAAAGAAATAGCTCAGGAATTTGGCTTTCCTTTAGTGATTAGAGCCTCCTATACCCTTGGGGGTGCAGGAGCTGCTATAGTTCACGATCCAAAAGATTTTGACGAGTTATTGAGTAGGGGATTAGAAATTTCTCCCATTCACGAGGTGATGATAGACAAAGCCGTAATGGGCTGGAAAGAATACGAATTGGAATTACTTAGAGATAAGAATGACAATGTGGTCATTATTTGTACCATTGAAAATATGGATCCCATGGGAATTCATACAGGAGATTCTATTACAGTAGCTCCTGCAATGACATTGTCAGATAAGACTTTTCAGCGTATGCGAGATATGGCTATTAAAATGATGCGTAGCATTGGAGATTTTGCAGGAGGTTGTAATGTACAGTTTGCTGTTTCTCCAGACGAAAAGGAAGACATTATTGCCATAGAAATTAACCCAAGAGTATCTAGGTCTTCTGCATTGGCTTCCAAAGCTACAGGATATCCTATTGCAAAAATTGCTTCTAAACTCGCTATTGGTTACACTTTAGATGAGTTGAGTAACCAGATTACCCAATCTACTTCTGCTTTATTTGAGCCTACCTTAGATTATGTTATTGTAAAGATCCCAAGATGGAATTTTGACAAATTTGAAGGTTCAGACAGGACCCTGGGACTTCAGATGAAATCTGTTGGAGAGGTCATGGGAATTGGAAGATCTTTTCAAGAAGCTTTGCACAAAGCCACTCAATCTTTAGAGATTAAGCGAAATGGTCTAGGTGCAGATGGTAAAGGATATAGTAACTACGAGCAGATTATTAGTAAATTAACCATAGCGAGTTGGGATAGGGTATTTGTTATCTATGACGCCATTCAAATGGGCATACCCCTTTCTAGGATTCATGAGATTACTCGAATAGACATGTGGTTCTTAAAGCAATATGAGGAGTTGTACATGCTGGAAAAAGAGATCAGCACCTTTACTTTAGAAAGCCTACCAAAAGACTTATTGTTAGAAGCCAAACAGAAAGGTTTTGCAGACAGACAAATTGCCCATATGGTTTCATGTCTGGAGAGTCAAATTTACCAGAAGCGTTCAGAAATGAACATCAATAGAGTGTATAAACTGGTAGACACATGTGCTGCTGAGTTTAAAGCCATGACCCCATATTATTACTCTACTTTTGAAGCAGAACAGGAAACGCCAGAGGGCAAGCGCTTTGTTGCCAATGATTCTATAGTAACAGATCGCAAGAAAGTAGTGGTATTAGGATCTGGTCCTAATAGAATTGGCCAAGGAATTGAATTCGATTACTGTTGTGTTCACGGTGTTTTAGCTGCAGCTGAATGTGGTTATGAGACCATTATGATAAACTGTAACCCTGAAACAGTCTCTACTGATTTTGACACTGCAGATAAATTGTATTTTGAGCCCGTATTTTGGGAGCACATCTACGATATTATTAGACACGAGAATCCAGAGGGAGTTATTGTTCAGCTGGGGGGGCAAACAGCCCTTAAATTGGCAGAAAAATTAGAGAAGCACGGGATTAAAATTCTAGGAACAAGCTTTAAAGCCTTAGATTTAGCAGAAGATAGAGGTAGTTTTTCTACACTTCTAAAAGAAAACAACATTCCTTTTCCTGAGTTTGGTGTGGCAGAAACAGCAGACGAAGCGCTTGCATTATCTGACAAACTTAATTTTCCATTATTGGTAAGACCTTCTTATGTATTAGGTGGGCAAGGGATGAAGATTGTCATAAACAAGCAAGAATTAGAAGAGCATGTAGTAGATTTATTGCGTAAAATACCCAACAATAAATTACTCTTAGACCATTATTTGGACGGAGCTATTGAGGCTGAAGCCGATGCTATTTGTGATGGAGAAGACGTTTACATTATTGGTATCATGGAGCACATTGAACCCTGTGGAATTCACTCTGGAGATTCAAATGCGACATTGCCTCCTTTTAACCTAGGAGAGTTCGTGATGCAGCAAATCAAAGACCACACAAAGAAAATTGCCTTAGCACTTAACACGGTAGGCTTAATCAATATTCAGTTCGCTGTTAAGGATGACATTGTTTATATTATTGAAGCCAATCCAAGAGCTTCAAGAACGGTGCCTTTCATTGCAAAAGCTTACAAAGAGCCCTATGTGAATTACGCCACTAAAGTCATGTTGGGTCATAATAAAGTAAAAGATTTTAATTTCAACCCTCAACTAGAAGGCTACGCTATTAAACAGCCAGTATTTTCTTTTGATAAGTTTCCAAATGTGAACAAGAATCTGGGACCTGAAATGAAGAGTACAGGAGAGAGTATTTTGTTTATAGACAGTCTTAAAGACGACGCTTTCTACGATTTATACCAACGTAGAAAGATGTATTTGAGTAAATAATAGACTTGCTGTAATACGCAAAAAAAAAGGCGGCCGTTGGCCGCCTTTTTTTTGTACTTACTCCTCCAGTAGATTTTCAGAGTCACTTCTTTTTAGCAGTGCTTCAGGAAGTGATTTCTTTGCCTTAGCGCCCATTTTCTTGAGTCTTTCTACACTAGTAACCAGGTTTCCTTTACCCTCAACCAATTTATTCATAGCTGCGGAATAAGCTCCTTTGGACTCCTCCATTTTTTTACCCAATTGAATGAGGTCTTGAGAAAAACCTTCGAATTTATCATAGAGTGCACCTGCTTGTCTCGCAATCTCTAGGGCGTTTTTCTGTTGTTTTTCATTAGTCCACATAGTGACTATAGTCCTTAGAGTTGCCAATAAAGTGCTTGGGGTAACAATGACAATATTCTGCTCAAAAGCCTTGGTGTAAATGCTGGGATCCTCATTAATAGCTACTGCAAAAGCAGGTTCAATGGGAACAAAAAGCAGCACAAAATCTGGACTTTCTATTTGGTAAAGGTCTTCATATTTTTTAGCAGATAATTGATCAATATGTCTCTTAAGTGAATTGAGGTGTTCTTTTAGCTGGACTCCTGCGTCTTGGTCATTAGTTGCATTCACATACCTTTCATAGTGGGTCAATGAAACTTTTGAATCTACAATCATTTTATTGCCGTCTGGGAGTGCTATTACTACATCTGGCATAAGCCTATTGCCTGCTTCTGTTTCAAAGCTTTGTTGCACAAAATATTCCCTATCTTTCTCTAAACCAGACTTCTCCAAAACTCTTTCTAACACTAATTCACCCCAGTTCCCTTGCATTTTTGAATCTCCCTTTAATGCTTTGGTTAAATTTTCTGCTTCCTGGGTAATCTTTAAGTTTTGTGATTGCAGGGTAATCAGTTGCTCTTTTAGTGCGGCGTGAATATGAATATTTTCTTTTTGAGAATCGGATACTTTTTTCTCAAATAGTTGGATTTTCTCTTGAAGTGGAAGGAGTATGTTGGTAATATTTTCCTTGTTTTGATGGGTAAATTTTTGACTCTTTTCGTCTAATATTTTATTGGCAAGATTCTCAAACTCTTTGGTGAATTTTTCTTGAAGCTTAGAGAATGCCTCATTTTGTTCCTTATTCTTTTCTTCTAAATGCTTTAAATTCACTTGCATTCTAGCCTGATCTATACCTAGAAATTCTTTCTCAGATTGTAGGACTTGTTTGGCTTCTTCCGTTTTTTTTAGCAGTGTTTCGCTTTGTAATAATCTAGCTTCTAAGCCCGCAATTTTTTCATGGCTGTTTCCAGATGAGGCCTTTGATTTTAATTTATATACATAGCCGCCAAAGAAAAAACCAATGGGGAAAAAGAGTATACTTAATAGAAAGGGAAGAAAGTCCATGGTCGGATAGTTTTTTATAAAGGTACTATTTTGACTTTGAATCGTGGTATAGAAACCGGTTTGTAGCAGAATCAAAATACACTCGTTCTTTTGGGAATAAACGGTCAAACACCCCTTTTTCTATGAGATTTTTAGGCGTATTAAAAAAAGATTCTCCTTCATTAATGGCCAAGATGTAATCTGCATGGCTTATGGCATTTTCAATGTCATGGGTAGTGTACACAATGGTTTTGTTTTTTTCGGTCACTAATTTTTTCATCAGTGACAACAACTGTGCTTTATGGTGGTGGTCTAAATGCGACATAGGTTCATCTAACACCATATAAGGAGTTTCTTGTGCAAGTGCCCTAGCTATAAAAGCCCTTTGCTTTTGTCCGTCGGACAGCTCGTGTATTTTAGTCTCTGCAAGTGCCTCTAATGCTGTAAAGGTCAGGGCCTCTTTAATGCAGTCAGCATCTTTTTTACTTGGTTTGGAGAACCAGTGTAGAAAAGGGTATCGGCCAAGGGCCACTAATTCATGAACCGTCATGTTCTCGCTTGAAAGTGTTGTGGTATAGACAAAGCTTATTAAGCGGGCTCTCTGGTTATTGCTTATATTCTGAAGTGATTGTTCATTTAAATACACCCCTCCCTTTAAGGAAGCTAATTGCTGTCCAATAGTCTTTATTAAGGTGGTTTTACCAGAACCATTTTTTCCAATGACTGCAATGAGTTTTTTCTCAGGTATTTCTATATCAAAGGGACCAGCAATTTCTTTTAATTTGCTTTTATCTCTATACCCGATAATTAGATTTCTAAACTCTAGTGGCATTACAGTTGTATTTGTTTTTTTCGAATCAAAAGCCAAATCACTATTGGAGATCCAAATAAGGCAGTAACAGCATTAATAGGTAATACGTTAGCGCTCCCCGGCAGTTGTGCAATGCTATCTGAAATTAGCATAAAAATAGCCCCCATTATTAAACAAGTAGGGATTAATATTTTGTGGTTGCTGGTGTCCCAGATTAACCTGCAAATGTGAGGAACTGCTAAACCTAAAAATGCTATTGGTCCCACTAATGCGGTAATACTTCCTGCAATGAGTCCTGTTGTTATAAGAATGATTAAGTGGGTCTTTTTAAGAGAAACCCCTAGGCTTATTGCATAGTCATCTCCTAGTAACATGGTATTTAAAGCATTTGTATTAAGAATACTCAGCAGGCTTCCTATACCGACAAATAACCCTAGAATTCCAATTTCTGAGGGCCTTAAGTTTCCCAGATTGCCATAGGTCCAAAAAACAAATCTCTGAAGGGATTCTTTAGAACTGAAGAAGGCTAAAATACTTACAATAGCACTACTCAAACTCCCAAACATTAAACCAATGATAAGTAATGCCATGGTATTTTTTATTCTTGTTGCCACAGCAGCCACTATAAATAACACCGTAAAACTTCCTATGCTAGCGGCAATAGTTGTAGACCAATTACCCATAAGCAAATGGGGTAAAAAGGCACTTAGTGCGCTAGCTCCCATGAGGTATAATGCGGCTCCTAAACTTGCCCCTGAACTAACTCCCAGGACGTATGGTCCCGCCAAGGGATTTTTAAATAAGGTCTGCATGAGTAAGCCACTGATGGATAGACCCGCGCCTACTATAACGGCTGTAATGGCTTTTGGAATTCTATACTGATGTATAATATAATCTAATTGAGGCTCCTGAAGGTTATTGCCCATAACACTTTCTATTATATTTCTTATGGATATTTCCACGGATCCATAAGAAATATTTAATAAAAAGGCCCATACGAAGAGCGTCCCCAAAAGGAGATAGCGAAGTTGTCTTTGGGTCTTTGTTGGGCTAGTCATCTAGTTTTTTGAAAAAAGTAAACGAATGGTTTGGAAGCAATTCCGGGTGTAAAATAGCAATAAGGTCTTTAAGCACCAAATCAGGTCTTTGTGGAGCCAGTTCATAATAAAGCACCCCACCTGTGGCCCCCTTATTTGACGAATAGCTAAAGATTTTTTTATGCTTGAATGCTTTAAATTGACTGTAGTGAACGCTGCTTTTTAGCATTTCTCTATAGCTGGTATATTGTGCTGGTCCTATCCAAAAATCGGAATATGCCGCTTTGGTTAGCACATATTCAATTCCAAATGAGTCACTTCCTGTATGATGGTTATTAAAAATATAACTTCCATTGGCATCTTTGATAAATTGAGCTGCCCAACTTTTTCCGCCTGGAGCATACCAAACATCTTTATACATAGCTCCACTAAAAACAGTTGGGGCGATTGAGGCCTTAGCGGCTAATTTTTTTGCTTCATTATATTGGTCGTGAATAGCTGTAAACAACTGATCTGCCTGATCAAGTTTATCTAATAATGCCCCATACAAATATATCCACGAAGCTTTACCCAAAGGGTGTTGTGCCAACCAATCGTGATTTAAAATAACTGGAATCCCACTTTGCGCTAATGTTTCGTATAATTTGGGCTTTTCACCCACAGCGTAACCAATGATTAGTTCTGGTGCTGCAGCTAATACCAATTCTATATTGAGCTGTTCTTGCTGCCCCATTTCTTTTAACCTTCCTTTTTTTATGAGGCTTCTGAAAGAAGCCGATGATATATAATCAGTGCCTGGGAATCCTATGACTGTTTCACTGCTTTGTAACATTTCAATTCCTGGGAGGTGGGTGGTAGAGGTTACAATCATCTTTTCTACGGGAATTCGGATGATATTTCTGTATTGCTTTTCAAGAGAGTTAATGAGTGTAATGCTGTCTCTGTGAACTAATACAAACTGCTCTTGAGGGGTCTTAGTGTCTAGGGTATTTATTTGTTTAATCTCCAATATATTGTATCCTTTTTTTGCCGTTATATTAAACCCTTCCACAAATTCAGGATGCGAAAAAATGACTTTAGCTTCTTGTGATAATAAGGAGTGAGAAGCAAAGAGGAGGATGATATAAATAGGATATAAAAAAGATTTCAATATGATTTGTTTATATTTTTTAAAAAAGAATTAAACATTCAAAA
The DNA here is from genome assembly GCA_029238555.1 of Flavobacteriaceae bacterium. The sequence goes on along the minus strand of JAQWFV010000091.1, from coordinate 2,017 downwards.
ATACATATCTCCAATTGATAATGCACTATACGAACTTGTAAATTATATTTTTAAGAGTACAAGGATTATTTTAATGTCTATGTCTGCCTCATGAATAATTAAACACTACTTTTGAGCCTGAATATTGGTGTGTCTCATTATTGGGATACTTAAAAGGGAAACTAGTTAGAATCTAGTGCTGTTCCCGCAACTGTATGCTTAGTCTTTACAGACGCTGATTGTTTTAAGACCACTGTAGTAAACCTATGGGAAGGTGACAATTAAGACGCAAGCCAGGATACCTGCCGTGTTCAAACATAAATGTTAAACTTTCGGGATAAAAGTTTTGGCGTGCAACAGCATTCTGACTACCCGTACAATTTTGTACAAAAATGAAATTTAAATCTAAGTTTACGGCCTTTTTTATGGCGGTACAATTGCTCGGTTTTTCACAAACCGACGCAAAAAATCAATCAAAAAATGCGGTACAATCTCCACTAAAAGAGTCAAACCCTTTACCGCAAAATCAATCACAGCAAGACACTACTTATCTAAACGAGGTTATTCTCAACGACCTCAAAGCACCCTTAGGACCTAACTTTAGGGGCGCCACTCAGGTTATTTTAGGATCAAGCGATCTGTTGCCGTTCAGAACTAGGGGGGTAGCGGCTGCCTTAAACCAATTGGCGGGTATTGAAGTCAATGGCTCTAGAGGTCCTCAGGGAAGTATTCTAAGTATTTATGCCAGGGGAGGAAGGTCCAAACAAGCCCTTGTTGTTATAGATGGCATTAGAGTAGCAGATCCTGCGTCTGCTTCCTTGAGCTATGATCTGAGACTATTAGACATTTCTCAAATAGAAAGTATTAAGGTTATCAAAGGAGCCAATAGCAGTCTTTACGGTACCAATGCAGGGGTGGTGGTTATAGATATTAGCACTAAAAAGGCTGTTGAAAAACCTATTGGTTTTGTACTGAATACACATATAGGAACCCATCAGACCGCTGAAAATCAAAACAACTCATTAAATTATACCAGTGTTTTTACTGGTTTAAGTGGTGGAATAGCTTCTTGGAATTACGCTTTGAGATACAGCCAATTAAACGCTTCTGGGGTGTCTTCTTTTAATACTCCAGGTCAAAAAGAAGATCCATTTTCTCAATCTGGATTTCACCTTAATTTGGGCAAGAATTTTTCTGATAGGCTTTCTGCTAAACTCATCGTGGAGACCCAAAAAATAAGTGCAGACTACGACGACGCTTTTATGGGAATAGATGCAGAAAATACCTTTCAAACAACCCGAAATCATTTGGCTTCTCAATGGACATGGAGACCGTCTAAAGGGGTACTTAAGGCATCTGTTTCACTAGCAAGTTACGATTCAAAGGATATTAGTGCTTACGGGAGTAGTGTTTTTGCTCGTAATATAAATGCAGAATTACTCTACAGGTATTTTGTAAATGAACAATGGAATATAATCACCGGCGTTCAATATATCAATGATCAAATTGAAGATAATCCGGACCAAAACACCCCAGCGACTGATTATACCATTATGGACCCTTTTGCCTCTATTGGGTATAAACAAGGGCGTTTTGACATGCAGTTTGGAGGGCGTTTTAACCACCATAGTCAATATGGAGGTCAGTGGGTATATCATGTTAATCCAAGTCTTTTTTTAGATCAATCAGAGCAATTTAGAGCACATTTATCCTTTTCATCTGCCTATATCACTCCCACACTTGGGATGTTTTTTGGTGCTTATGGGGCTAATGCAAATCTATTACCTGAGACCAATCAAAATATCGAGTTTGGTCTGTCTTTTAACGCTAAAAATGGACCTCAATTGGGGCTTACTTATTTTGACAGAAAAGAGCAACAAGCGATCTATTTTAACGGTCCTGCTTTTTTGTATGAAAATCAAATCAATGACACCTGGGCCAAGGGATTAGAGTTTCAACTAGCGTCATCGTTAGGAGCACAATTTAATGTTCAAGCAAATTACAGTTGGACACAGGTTTCAGAGACCGCCATTAGAAT
>JAQWFV010000077.1 GCA_029238555.1 Flavobacteriaceae bacterium | reverse complement strand
TGCCAGTAAATAGGCATCTGAAATTTGTCCAGCTACCCAAAAGCCCATGAGCATTCCCACACCATAAGTGGCTAAGGTAATGAGGCCTTGTGCAGCAGATTTGTATTTTTCTCCAGCCTTAGTGTCTGTATAAATCTGTCCAGACACAAAGAAAAAGTCGTAACAAATTCCGTGCAGGGCTATACCAACAATAAGCATAAAAGCCCCTTCCCCTGCGTTTCCGTAGGCGAATAAGATATAGCGCAGCGTCCAAGCCAACATTCCAGCCAAGATAGTTTTCTTAAAGCCAAATTTCTTAAAAAACAAAGGCAATAACAACATAAAGAGTACTTCAGAAGCCTGGCCTATGGTCATTTTCCCTGTGGGATTGGCCACCCCTATTTCTGATAGGAATGGGTTGGCGTTCTGGTAGTAGAAAGCCAATGGAATACAAATAAGGACAGAGGCAATAAAGAACATTAGAAAGTTTCTGTCGCCCAATAATTTAAGGGCATCTAATCCTAAAATAGACCCTAGAGACTGCTTTTCTCCATCTTGTGCTTGTGGCGGTGTTGCAGGAAGGGTGAAGCTAAATAAACCCAATACTGCAGAAGCAATGGCCACCATTAAGAAGGTGTTTTTAAGCATTCCAGCATTGGCATTTGCCTGAGCATCCCAGGCCAACCAGCTAATTAACAATCCTGCGACAATCCATCCGATGGTCCCAAAAACTCGGACCAGAGAAAATTCTTTTGCAGGATCTTTCATCTGCTTAAAGGAAATAGAATTCACCAAAGCCAAAGTGGGCATATAGGCAATCATATACCCCAATACATAAGGATAGAAAGCGGCAAAATCTGTCGCGCCATACATTTGGTACATTAAAAATGCGCCTATTAAATGTAAAACCCCTAGGATACGCTCCGCATTAAAGTACCTGTCTGCGATAAGCCCAATAATAAAAGGGGCAATAATAGCCCCCCAAGACTGCGTAGAGAAAGCCATCGCAGACTCTGCTCCTGTAGCGTTTAGGTTCTTGGCCAAAAAGGTCCCTAGGGTCACAAACCACCCGCCCCAGATAAAAAATTCCAGGAACATCATGGTGGAAAGCTGTATTTTAATAGTCGTTTTCATGTATATTTATTTAGTGAGATTTTGTGTTAAGCTTGATTAAGACGCATTTATTAGCGCTTCTTCGGGTTATAGTCGGCTTATTGACTGAAATTACTGTAGCGATGTTATTTAACTGAATTACTGTAGCGAAATAAGCAGGTCTCTGGTCGCTATAATGCCCGCCTCCTCTGAAAGGGCAGAACCTTCGTATTCCACACCCACAAAGCCATTGTAACCAGCGTCTTTTACGAGCTTCATGATTCTAGGGTAATCTGAGTGAATTTCTTGACCCTCTGGGCCAAAGTCGTGCGACTTGGCGCTTACGGCTTTGGCATAAGGCATCATTTCTTCAATCCCTTTGTAACGGTCGTACTCTTCTAAACAGGTGCGTCCGCTGGCACCCCACTCTGCAGTGATACAGAAGTTTCCAAAGTCTGGCAAAGTACCTGCATTGGTCATATTTACGGCTTCCATGACCTGAACCAATAGTCCTGCATTGGAAGAAAGTCCTCCGTGATTTTCCACAATCACATTGATATTTTTAGTGGCGGCATAAGTAGCTAATTTGCTTAAACCGTCTGTAGCGGCTGGTATCCATACCGCTGGATCATTAGATCCTGCTAGATTCACACGCACTGAATGGCATCCTAGGGCTGCAGCTGCGTCTACCCATTTGTAGTGATTTTCTACTGCTGCATCTCTTTCTGCAGCGTCTGTAGTGGCTAAATTGCCTTGACCATCTATCATGATCAATAGGTTTTGCAAACCGTATTTCTCACTTTCTGCTAAGGACTTGGCTACAAAATTGGCCATGGCCTCGGGACCGTAATTAGACGGCTGTAATTCTTTATTATAGAGTTGACTCACATACTCTAAGCCTTCAAATCCCCAAGCATGGGCTTTTTCTGCAAAAGCATAAGGATCTAAGCCCTCTTCATTGATCATCTTGTGAATAGACCATTGGGCCAAAGAAAGTTTAAAATTAGGGGCGCTTAAAGCCGCTGTTTCTTGAGAAGGGGCTTCTTTGGTGGTTTTTTCCTTGCAGGATAAGCTGCTCAAAGCAAAAACAACAGCCAAGGATAATGAAAAAGTGGAACGGATAGATAAGTTTTTAAAAATCATATAGTTGGATTTAATAATATAGTGTATTTTTAATGTAAATACCTGAAAACTACAACGTTTTCGTTTGTAATAATCTGAAATTAATGCGAATAAATGTAAAAAATTAATTCTATATTTAGTCACATTTTTAACAAACAATCACCAATTATGAGCACCTTATCTAATAATGATTCCAATGAAATGTACGACGCGATTGTCGTAGGAACTGGAATAAGCGGTGGCTGGGCAGCCAAAGAATTGTGTGAAAATGGCCTTAAAACCCTTGTGTTAGAGCGCGGGCGTATGGTTACACACATTAAGGATTATCCAACGGCTAATTTAGACCCTTGGGATATGCCAAACAATGGAGACCGTACTCCAGAACAAAAATCGAGACAAGAAAAACAGGCTAGAACTGGCTATACTGTGCGTGCAGAAAGCAGCCACTGGTTTGTAGACGACGTTACACATCCATACAATGAAACCAAGCGTTTTGACTGGATGCGTGGCTACCACGTTGGGGGACGTTCTATTATGTGGGGCCGTCACTCTTACCGTTGGAGTGATCTAGACTTTGAAGCCAACGCCAAAGATGGTGTTGCAGTGGACTGGCCGGTGAGATATAATGATATTGCTCCATGGTATGACCGTGTAGAAGAATATATTGGTGTCAGTGGTGAAAACTTAGGACTTTCCCAATTACCTGATGGAAAATTTGAACCTATGATGCAGCTCAACTGTGTAGAACAACACTTTAGAGAACAGGTAGCAGAACAATTTGAAGGTAGGGTGGTGACTGCAGGACGTGTGGCCCATATTACCTCAGATAAGAAATACGACGGACGTAGTAAATGTCAATTTAGAAACCGCTGTATTAGAGGCTGTCCTTTCGGGGGCTACTTCTCCTCGGTATCTTCTACTTTGCCGGCTGCAGAGCGCACTGGTAATATGACCTTAAGAGCCAATTCCATTGTACACGAAGTAATTTACGACGCTGCTACAGGAAAAGCTTCTGGGGTTAAAGTGATCGATAGAGAAACCAAAGAAAGCATGGTGTTTAACGCCAAAATAGTGTTCTTATGTGCTTCTTCCATGGCGTCTTCTGCTATTTTAATGCAGTCTAAGTCTGAGCGTTTCCCCAACGGATTAGGAAATGATTCTGACCAATTGGGAAGAAACATTATGGACCACCAATTGGGTGTGGGTGCCAGCGGATCTTTTGACGGTTTTGAAGACAAATACTACAAAGGAAGAAAACCAAACGGGGTGTACATTCCAAGGTTTAGAAATCTAGACACCAATACTAAGAAAGACTACCTAAGAGGTTTTGGATACCAGGGAGGTGCTTCTAGAGGCAACTGGGAAGAAGCCATTGCGGAGCACGCCTTTGGAAAAGACCTCAAAGAGGCAGTCTTAAAACCAGGTGGATGGACTATGGGAATCATGGGCTTTGGAGAGGTATTGCCTTACGAAGAAAACCGCTTTACTTTAGATTACGACAATTTGGATGAGTGGGGCTTACCTACCTTGACTTTTGACGCTGAATTTAAAGACAACGAATGGAAAATGCGCGAAGACATGAAAGCCCAAGCGGTAGCCATGTTAGAGCAAGCAGGATTCAAAAATGTCAATGCTTATGACAATCCAGGTGCCTTAGGACTTGGTATTCACGAGATGGGAACAGCCCGTATGGGAAGAGACCCTAAGACCTCTGTATTAAACGGATACAATCAGGTGCACGCTTGCCCCAATGTATTTGTGACAGATGGTTCATTTATGACCTCTGCTTCTTGTGTAAACCCTTCACTCACTTATATGGCTTTTACAGCCAGAGCAGCCAACTACGCTGCGGAACAACTTAAAAAAGGACTTTTATAATGGAAAGAAGAAACGCCCTTAGAAATATTGGACTTGGATTGGGATACATGGCGGCAACGCCTACCATTCTAAGCATGTTACAAAGTTGTAATGCCACTGCAGACGCAGGATGGGCACCACAATTTTTTACTGCAGAGCAGGCGGCATTTTTGACGACTGCTGTAGATGTAATACTGCCTAAAACAGATACACCTGGTGCCTCTGAGGTAAATGTACCACAGTTTATAGACCGTTTTTATGCTGAAATTCTAAAGCCAGAAGACCAGGCGAAAATTAAGGAAGGCATGGAGGCTTTTGTTGCTTTGGCAGCAGAGAACGGAGGCTCAGATGCTTTAGCCATCACGACTGCTTTAGAGAAAACACTCAAAACAGCGCCTTCTACTGGCCAAGCGCCAGGACCTGCAGTAGAGTTTGCCTATGAATTGAGGGGTAAGACTATTTGGTCTTATAAGAACTCTGAATACGTTGGGGAAGAGGTCTTGGCCTACCTTCCAGTGCCTGGAGAATATCTACCGTGTGAAGATTTACAGGAGCTAACCGGCGGTAAAGCCTACACCTTTTAAAGGCCTTAAGAGTAATTTAATCTATAGAATTGTACCGTTCACCTATAATAATGTCCTGATTGTCTTTTTAGCCTGAAAGGACTGCTTAAAAATATTATTTTTATAGGGTAAGTAGAATTATTTTAAATTCATTTAAGAACGTTGAATATAGGGAGTTGCGAACTCATTAGCGAAGATGTATATCTGGCCTTTTGAGTTCGCTTCATTTTTAGGCCATTATGATTCCTCATTATGATCCCTAAACACCCTAAATAAAAAGCCCGCCTAGTGAAAACTAGGCGGGCTTTTTTATGGGTACAAGCTTTACTTAAGAACCGCACATGAGACAGTCGTCGTCTGCTTGGCCTTCTTTGGCTTGCGCAATTAAGGCGCGCATTTCATCTGGTGTAAGCGGCTTTACCTCTTCTTCTAATTGAACTGTTTGCTCAGTAGCAGGAACCTTTTCGGGAACGACTGCTTTTGCGGGTGTTGCTGCAGCTACTTCTGCTTCTGCCGCCACACTTACTGGCACATCTTTCTTGGCGGTATTGTCTAAGGTAAACTTAATGGCGTCTACCGCCGCTTTAGTCCTTAAATAATACATCCCTGTTTTTAAACCGCTCTTCCAGGCATAGAAATGCATAGAAGTCAGTTTAGAATAATTGGCGTTTTCCATAAATAGGTTCAATGACTGAGACTGGTCAATGAAATAACCACGTTGTCTGGACATGTCTATAATGTCTTTCATAGAAAGCTCCCAAACGGTCTTGTAGAGCTCTTTAATGTCTTGAGGAATAATGTCTATATGCTGTACAGAACCGTTGGCACGCATCAGCTCTTGCTTAAGACCTTCGTTCCAAAGTCCTAAAGCCACTAAATCTTCTAAAAGGTGCTTGTTTACCACAATAAACTCTCCAGACAATACCCTTCTGGTATAGATATTAGAGGTATAGGGCTCAAAACACTCGTTGTTTCCTAAAATTTGAGAGGTAGAGGCGGTTGGCATGGGCGCGACCAATAATGAGTTGCGCACCCCATTTTTCTTGACATCCTTTCTCAATTTTGCCCAATCCCATCTGCCTGATAGGTCCTCATCTTTAATGCCCCATAAATTGTGCTGGAAGTCTCCTTGAGAGATAGGAGATCCTTCGTAAGATTGGTACGGGCCGTCTTTCTTAGCTTCTTCCATAGAAGCGGTCAGTGCGGCGAAATATAGGGTCTCAAAAATTTCTTCATTGAGTTTCTTAGCTTCGTCTGAGGTAAATGGCATACGCAGCATAATAAAGGCGTCTGCCAGTCCTTGTACCCCCAATCCAATAGGTCTGTGACGCATATTGGAATTCTCTGCCTCTTTCACTGGATAGTAATTTCTGTCTATGACCTTGTTCAGGTTTTTAGTCACCCTTTTGGTTACCTTGAACAATTCTTTGTGATCAAAGGCGCCGTCTTTTACAAACATTGGAAGGGCAATAGACGCTAGGTTACACACCGCTACCTCATCTGGTGAGGTGTACTCCATAATCTCCGTACAGAGGTTGGAAGAACGGATGGTTCCTAAATTTTTCTGGTTGCTCTTTCTGTTGGCTGCATCTTTGTACAGCATATATGGTGTTCCTGTCTCTATCTGAGATTCTAATATTTTTTCCCAAAGCTCTCTGGCCTTGATGGTTTTTCTTCCCTTTCCTTCTGCCTCGTATTTTAAATACAACTCATCAAAAGCTTCTGAATGATTGTTAAATAGGTTGGGGCATTCGTTAGGACACATCAGGGTCCACTCTGCGTTGGCCTCTACACGCTTCATAAACAGATCTGGGATCCACATAGCATAGAACAGGTCTCTGGCGCGCATCTCTTCTTTCCCGTGGTTCTTTTTCAAGTCTAAGAATTCAAAGATGTCTGCATGCCATGGCTCTACATACATGGCAAAACTCCCTTTACGCTTTCCGCCTCCTTGATCTACATAACGCGCTGTGTCGTTAAAGACCTTTAGCATAGGGACTACTCCGTTAGAGGTTCCGTTGGTACCTGAAATATAGGATCCTGTGGCCCTTACGTTGTGAATAGACAAACCAATTCCTCCCGCAGACTGAGAAATCTTTGCGGTTTGTTTTAAAGTGTCGTAAATACCGTCTATAGAGTCGTCTTTCATGGCCAATAAAAAGCAAGAAGACATTTGTGGCTTAGGTGTTCCAGAGTTAAAGAGTGTAGGTGTCGCGTGGGTAAAATATTTTTTGCTCATGAGCTCATAAGTCTCCATCGCTGCCTCCATATCTGTGGGGTGAATCCCTACAGATACTCTCATAAGCATATGCTGTGGACGCTCCACAATCTTTCCATTGAGCTTAAGCAAGTAAGAACGCTCTAGGGTTTTAAAACCAAAATAATCGTAGCCAAAGTCCCTATTGTAGATAATGGTAGAATCCAATAGTTCCGCATTGTCCATAATAGCCTGGTACACCTCATCTGACAAAAGCGCGGCATTTTTTCCCGTACGCGGGTTCACGTATCTGTACAAGTCTTCCATGGTTTCAGAGAAAGACTTCTTAGTATTTTTATGCAAGTTAGACACCGAAATTCTCGCAGCAAGCTTCGCGAAATCTGGGTGTGTCGTAGTCATTGTAGCCGCAATTTCTGCAGCAAGATTGTCTAATTCAGAGGTGGTAACCCCGTCGTATAATCCCTCAATTACTCTAAGAGACACCTTTACCGGGTCTACCCTTTCATTGAGTCCATAACACAATTTTCTTACGCGCGCCGTGATCTTGTCAAACATCATGGGCTCTTTCTTGCCATCTCTTTTTAATACGTACATTTTACTTGCTTTGTTTTTGGTTTAGTTGTTCGATTTAGGGGGTAAAACACTGACCCAAGATGGTTTGGCAGTAGGTATTCCAAACCAAGCTTGAGTAGATTTGACTATGAATCTAACAGTATTTTAAAAGCCAGCAAGCTGGCTCAGTAGGCTTTAAGCGTGTACTACTTAGAAATCTGCGTCAAAGCTGATGTTCTGTGCATTCACGTCTTGGTCTTTGTTTAAAACGCCCGCTTTCTGATATTCTGAAACGCGTTTTTCAAAGAAGTTTGTCTTACCCTGTAATGAAATCATATCCATGAAATCGAATGGATTGCTCACATTGTATTCTTTCTCACATTGTAATTCAACCAAAAGGCGGTCAGTGACAAACTCTAAATATTGTGTCATAAGTTTCGCATTCATACCAATGAGACTGGCAGGAAGGGACTCTGTAATAAATGTTCTCTCTATGTTTAAAGCGTCCACTAAAATTTCGCGAATACGCTCTTTAGGCACTTTATTAACTAGGTGATTGTTGTGTAAGTGAACGGCATAGTCACAGTGCATGCCCTCATCTCTTGAAATAAGTTCATTGGAGAAGGTCAAGCCTGGCATAAGGCCGCGCTTTTTAAGCCAGAAAATAGAACAGAAAGCACCAGAAAAGAAAATTCCCTCTACGGCAGCAAAAGCAATTAGACGCTCTGCAAAACTTGGTGACTCTATCCATTTAAGGGCCCAATCTGCTTTTTGTTTAATGGCTGGAAAATTTTCTAGGGCCTTGAAAAGTTTGTTTTTTTCTTTCTCATCTTTTACATAAGTATCTATGAGTAAAGAGTAAGTTTCCGAGTGAATGTTTTCCATCATGATCTGGAAACCATAGAAAAACTTTGCCTCTGCATACTGCACCTCACTCACAAAATTCTCAGCGAGATTTTCGTTGACAATTCCGTCAGAAGCGGCAAAAAAGGCCAAGATATGCTTTACAAAGTAGCGCTCGTCTTCATTGAGCTTGTTGTTCCAATCGTTGAGATCTTCTGACAAGTCTATTTCTTCTGCGGTCCAGAAACAAGCCTCACATTTCTTATACCACTCCCATAAATCATTGTGCTTGATTGGAAAAATTACAAAACGGTCTGGATTCTCGGTTAAAATAGGCTCTACGTTGGTGCTCATTGGGTCTTTTTTTTTGATTTTTTCACAGCGCACAAAAGTGCTTTACTCGCTTAACAAAGATGAAGAAAAATGTTCGAGTTCTGACCTCCAAAGCAGAGACTTAACACTAAAGTTTTTAACACATAATGTTGAAATGTAGGTCTAAGCCCCGCCCTCACTAGGATGCGATGAGGCAATAAAAAAAATGAAAAAAAGAGGCCTAATTTTTGTTGCCCTCAGATGTATTTTGTGTGGCTTTTAGGGTGGCTGCAACAAGGGTCAATTCTTCATACCAAGCGGCGCCAAATTTTCTGATCAGTGCTTCTTTTACAAAGACGTAAACAGGGACAGAAAGTTCCGCGCCTAGTGAACAAGCGTCTGAACAAATACCCCATTGGTGGTAATTCACTGCTGTAAATTCACTGTATTCTCTGGTGCGAACAGGGTATAAATGACAGGATACTGGTTTTTTCCATTTGGTCACTCCAGCATTATAAGCGGCCTCCAAACCGCACTTAGTAATACCCTTTTCATCAAATATAACATAGGCGCATTCTGAGCCATTGACCAGTGGGGTTTCCCACTCGCCGTCGTCTCCTTTTACAAAGGCGCCTTGGTCTTCAATTGCCGCAATTCCCTCGGGCCTCAAAAAAGGCTTAACACTACTGTATAGGTCTACCAAAATCTCTGTTTCTTTTTCCTCCAAGGGCGCTCCTGCGTCTCCATCTACGCAACAAGCTCCTTTACAAGCACTCAGATTACACACAAAATCGTGTTCTAAAAGATCTTCTGAAACAAGGGTTTTTTGGATTTGAAACATGCGCTTAAATTTAGGGGCAAATATACCATAAAAAAGCCTTAAATTTGCTGCGCAAAAAGAAGGGTTTTATCCCGCTAACATTTACAGTAAGCCCCACAATCATCCACAAAACCAAAACACATGGAATTCCACTTTAATTTTAAAGAAATAATCACCGCAAGCATGGTGCTTTTTGCCGTAATAGACATAGTGGGTTCTGTTCCAGTTATCATTAGTCTCAGAAATAAAGTAGGCCATATTCAATCTGAAAAAGCCTCCATAGTGGCGGGGATTATCATGGTCGCTTTTTTGTTTATTGGAGAAGAAATATTAAACCTCATTGGCATAGATGTAAATTCGTTTGCCGTTGCAGGGGCCTTGGTCATCTTCTTCCTGGCCATAGAAATGATTTTAGGTATTACCCTTTACAAAGACGACGAGCCAGAATCTGCCTCTATTGTCCCCATCGCATTCCCGCTTATTGCAGGAGCGGGAACTATCACTACTTTACTTTCTATCCGAGCAGAGTTCTATGTAGAAAACATTATTGTAGCCATAATCGTGAACATCATTTTTGTGTACTTGGTACTTAAATCATCTAGGCGTATAGAAAGTGTCCTTGGGAAGAATGGCCTCTCTGTCATTAGAAAAGTATTTGGCGTAATTTTGTTGGCTATTGCCGTAAAACTTTTTGCCGCTAATATAAACGTCTTATTCAACGCCTAAAACCAGCTTATGAACAAAATACTCTTTTTCGTTTTACTGACTGCTGCCTTAGTATTGGGCGGCTATAATTTGTATTTGATAGACTATTCAGACTTGTTTGCAGACAAAAATTTTGTAGCATCTGTTTCTGCTATAGCTGCCTTAGCTGCTGCAGTGTTGTTGGTGATTCTGTTTATCTCCAAAAAAATAGAAGAAAAAACCAAGCGCTAAGCCCGAATGCTTTCGCCAATAGTGGTTTCTACTGCACTAATTAAAGCCTCTGCATCTGGATAGGTCTCTTGCGCCACCTCAGGATGTATAATGAGTTCAATACGGCTGCCAATACCCAGTGGGAACTGTCCCCAACGCACCATTTTCCAAGACCCATTAATGGTCACAGGCAATAAAACCGCAGAGGGTGCCTTCTTTAACAACACTTTTAATCCTGTGCGCTGAAAAGGCTTGGGCTTTCCATCTCTGGACCTTGTTCCTTCTGGAAAGATCACTGCACAACGTTGGTGTTTTTCTATATAATCTCCCAATCCTGCAATGGCAGCAACTGCCTGCCTGCCGTCTCCACGATCGATCAGCACAGAACCGCCGTGTCTTAAATTGTAAGATACAGAAGGAATGCCTTTTCCTAGAGAGGCCTTAGATACAAACTTGGGGTGTAAACGCCTCAAGCGCCATATAATTGGGAGTATGTCGTACATGCTCTGGTGGTTGGCCACCAAAATAACCGCTTTATTTTGAGGCAAATGATTCAGCCCTTTAATGGTATAACGGGTCCCTAGAATTCGCGTAGTCCCCATAAGACAGGCGTTTAAAGTCGCTACCACTCGCCTATGGGGCTCATAACCGAAAACCCTAAAAGCAATAACTTGAATGGGATGGAACACTACCAGGCAGAGTCCAAAAGCCAAAAAATACAGTACCGTTAAAGGATAAGAGAGCAGTCTTTTCATGGGGTAAAAATAAAAAAACCACCGCAATTGGGTGGTTTTTTTTAAGTCATTGGAAGCTATTTAACAAAATTCATTGTACGCTTCCATTAAATTCTCTGCAATGGCTTGAGCAGCACGACCTTCAATGTGGTGACGCTCAATCATATGTACCAATTCTCCGTCTTTAAACAAAGCCATAGAAGGTGAAGAAGGAGGAAAAGGAACCATCATATTTCTTGCTTGGTCCACTGCATCTGTATCTACACCTGCAAATACAGTTACGGCACGGCTGGGCACCTTAGCATTGGTCAAACTCATTTTTGCAGCGGGTCTGGCATTGGCTGCGGCACATCCGCAAACAGAGTTTACCACGACCAAAGTAGTCCCGGAAGCATTGACTGCTTCTGCTACAGCTTCTGCTGTAAATAATTCTTGAAAACCTGCCTGGGCAAGGTCTTGTCTCATTGGTTTTACAAATTCTTCTGGATACATCCTTGCTTAATTTTTTTTTACCCTACAAAGGTACAACATACGGCCATAATTTTTAACACATCTTATGATTAGTTTATCCTGCATTTTTTGTGAAAAAAGTATCTTTGATAAAATTTTGACAATGACTAAATGGTTGGCAGCCCTACTGGGCTTTATTTTTTTTAGATTTCCCGGAGCAGTTGCTGGATATTTCCTAGGCAGTTTTGTAGACATGCTACAATCGGGTAAAAAAGGCCCTTCTTTTGGCAGTTTTACCAGTCAAAGACCAGTGTCTTCTCAAGATTTTGAGCTGCACTTACTCTCTTTGTGCGCGGTAGTGATTAAAGCAGACGGACAGGTAAGCCCTGCAGAAAAGGAATTTGTTAAACGCTATTTTATTCAGACCTACGGACAGCAAAGGGCCAATGCCATTTTTAGAACTTTTAATGAGGCCGTAGACAAAAAAGACCTGTCACTAGACAGTTTGTGCCAAAAAATAAACCAGCGAGCCCCCTACGAACTCAAGCTTCAACTGTTGCACTTTCTTTTTAATATTGCCAAGGCAGACGGCCATGTAAGCGCGCCAGAGGTCAGCAAACTGGAAGAAATTGCCCGTTTATTACGCCTAGGTTCTGCTGATTTTAACTCTATAAAAGCCATGTTTATTGAGGCAACAGATGGTGCTTACACCATTTTAGAGGTTGAAAAAAACGCTACGGATGCAGCCGTAAAAAAAGCCTACAGAGACATGGCCAAGAAATACCATCCAGACCGCGTCATTACTGAAGATGCCGCTATAAAACGCGGAGCAGAAGAAAAATTCAAACAAGTGCAAAAGGCCTACGAAGCCATTCAAAAAGAACGCGGCATGTAATAAGCCGCCAAAAAAACTGCAAAACCAAAATAAACCACAAAGTCAAAAAAAAACCGCCAAACCACCAAAATAAACCACTATGGATACATTGATATTTTATTTAGAGCTGGGTCTCAAACATGTTCTAGACCCCAACGGATACGATCATGTGCTGTTTTTAACTGCCTTAGTCCTGCCCTTTGCCTTAAAAAAAATCAAATCTGCCGTACTACTGGCCTCCGTATTCACCCTCACCCACTGTATCTCTTTGGTGCTGTCTGTGTATGGGATTGTCAAAATATACGCCCCCCTCATTGAATTCTTAATCCCCTTGAGTATTTTATTACTTCTGGGACTCAATATTAAAAACGCCCTTAAAAGCAACCAGCCTAAAACAGGGGTCATTGCCTATGGAGCAACCGCCCTATTTGGACTCATCCACGGCTTTGGCTTTTCCAACTATTTCAAGATGTTACTAGAAGGACAAGAAGCCAAAAACAGCGCTTTAGTAGGTTTTGCCGCAGGAATAGAAGTGGCTCAATTGGCCGTGCTCAGCACGGTGATGCTTGCCAGTGCCCTTTTTATTCTTATCTTTAAAATTCAAAGACCCAGGTGGGTTATAGTGCTTTCTTCTGCCCTTGTGCTAGTGACACTCCCCCTCACCTATAACAGCCTTGTAGCTCTATTAGACGCCTTGTAATGACCAGAGAAGACAAACAAGAAAAATACGATCAAGCCTACCTTAGAATGGCCGCCGAATGGGGTAAATTATCCTATTGCAAGCGCAAACAAGTAGGAGCCATTGTGGTGAAAGACCGCATGATTATCTCCGATGGATACAACGGAACGCCCTCCGGTTTTGAGAATTTTTGTGAAGATGAAGAAGGCTACACCAAATGGTATGTACTCCATGCAGAAGCCAACGCACTCTCCAAAGTAGCGGCCTCTACCCAATCTTCTCAGGGCGCCACCCTCTATATTACGCTTTCTCCTTGTAAAGAATGCAGCAAACTCATTCACCAAGCCGGGATTAAACGGGTGGTGTATGCCAAAGCCTACAGAGACACCACTGGCATAGATTTTTTAGCCAAGGCAGGGGTGACTATCAGCCATATGCCTATTAAAGAAACAACTCAATAAAACACCCAATCTAAAAACGAATCCTAAAAACCTAAGCAAGCCACCCAAACTAAAAACCTGACCTAACCACCCAAGCAAGTAATCTAACTTAGAAACACGCCCTCCTATGAGACAAAAACTATTTCGTTTGTTTTTAGCACTCACCATTTTAATGGCAGGTATTCTCATTGGAAGTCAAAGCGGTGCACGTTCCTATGCGCTCAGTGGGAGTCCCTCTGAAGTAGCCCAAGAAAAAATGCAACGGCTGCTTAATTTTATTGAAGAGGACTATGTAGACGCGGTAAACACAGACAGTATTGTCACTGTAACCATCAACGAGATACTAGACAAACTAGACCCTCATTCGGTCTATATTCCCAAAACCATTTCTTCCGCAGTAGCAGAACAAATGCAGGGCGATTTTGTAGGCATTGGGGTTAATTTTTATCGCTACAAAGACTCTGTGGCCGTGATTAGAACCGTTGCTGGCGGGCCCAGTGAAAAAGCTGGTATTCAGGCAGGAGACCGAATTTTATTGGCCCAAGGAGACACCCTTTACGGAAATAACATGCCCAATGATGAATTGGTGCAAAGGCTCAAAGGCCCTATTAACACAGAAGTTGGGTTAAGGGTCTTTAGAAAAAAAGATAGTACATTTCAAAACTTCACCCTAAAGCGGGACCGCATTCCCATTGTGTCTGTAAATGGATACTGCATGTTAGACAGCACTTTAGGCTACCTGAAAATAAATCGATTTGCCGCCACCACCTATGACGAATTCAGCGCCGCATTGGCAGAACTCAAAGCTGGAGGGGCCCAACAACTCATCCTAGACCTGCGCGACAATTTGGGCGGTTATATGGGAATGGCCACCCAAATATCCGACGACTTTCTCCCCGCGAACACCCCCATTGTATATACCAAAAACAAAAAAGGGACGGTAGCTACTACCTTAGCCAACGCAGGTGGCGCCTTTGAAAATAAACCAGTGTTTGTACTGGTCAATGAACGTTCCGCATCGGCTTCAGAAATAATTGCAGGGGCCTTACAAGACAATGACATAGGCACCATAATTGGACGTAGGACTTTTGGAA
>JAQWFV010000073.1 GCA_029238555.1 Flavobacteriaceae bacterium | reverse complement strand
ACAAAAGTTTAATGTTACCGATATTAATAGGGCACTTAGATCTGTCCCTGGTGTTTCTATCTATGAAGAAGACGGTATGGGACTTAGACCCAATATTAGTTTGAGAGGGACCTCCCCAGAACGTTCTGCTAAAATTACCCTTATGGAAGACGGTGTTTTAATAGCCCCAGCACCATACAGTGCGTCTGCTGCATATTATTTCCCTACCATCGCTAGAATGCAAGCAGTAGAAATACTCAAAGGAAGCAGTCAAATACAATACGGTCCTTATACGACAGGAGGGGCTATAAATCTGGTATCAAAAGTCATTCCTCAAGAGAACAGCACACAACTATTGGCACAATACGGTGCATTTAATTCTAAGCTATTTAACCTAAGCCATGGGGCAACTAAAGGTAAATGGGGTTATTTAGCAGACTATACTAGGTATGATTCAGATGGATTCAAAACACTTCCAAATGGGGGTAATACAGGCTTTGACAAACAAGATTTTGTAGGGAAAATAAAATACAGTGACCTGCTATTAGGGGTGCCGCAATCGCTTGAATTTAAATACCAGTATTCAGATGAAACTTCTAATGAAACTTATCTCGGACTCACTGAGGATGATTTTTCTACAGACGCTTTCCAGCGTTATGCCGCATCTGAAAAAGATCAAATGAATACCCTACACAGGCAATATATGCTTACCCATACCCTCAAATTTTCTGATTATCTATCCCTGACTACCACCGCATACCAAAATGAGTTTGCCAGAAATTGGTATAAATTAGACTACCTTGAAATTGATGATCAAAAAATGTCTCTAACGGACATTTTAACTAATCCAGCTCAATATCCTGAGGCTTTCGATAGAATTACGGGAAGTGAAGATTCTAGAGAAGCTGATTTATTTGTAAAAGCAAATAACAGGTCTTTTTTATCTAGGGGTGTTCAAACAAAATTAGACATTCATTGGGATGGAGAACAAGCATACCACGATCTGGAAATTGGTGCAAGACTCCATGAGGATCAGGAAGACAGGTTTCAATGGCTCAATGACTATAGTATGGAAAATGGCACAATGGTATTAAACAATACCGGTACACGAGGTACAGACGCAAATAGAATCAGTGACGCCAATGCTTTTGCTGCCTATGCGTTTTATAAATACACCTATAAAAATCTTACCCTTACCCCTGGAGTGAGGTATGAGAATATGGATCTTTCTAGGGTAGACTACGGAAAAAATGACCCGCAAAGAAACGGATCAGATCTATCAGAAAGATCCAATAGTTTATCGGTTTGGATACCAGGTGTAGGTTTTAACTATAAACTTGATCAGGTCTCAATTTTTGGTGGAATACACAAAGGATTTGCACCTCCTGGATCTATTGAAGGTCAGAAGGCAGAAGAAAGTATTAATACGGAGCTGGGAACCAGATTTAGCTATGCTGGTATTAATGCTGAACTCATTGGATACAGAAATGATTATAGTAACTTACTAGGAAGTGATTTTGCCGCGAGTGGTGGAACAGGAAATCTCGATCTGTTCAATGCTGGAGAAGTCTTGGTGCAAGGAATTGAATTTCTTATAAACTTAGACCTTATACGTTTTAACAACCAAAGTAGTCTTCCTGTAACCTTTGGTTATACTTTTACAGATACTGAATTTCAAAATAGCTTTGACGCAAGTAATGGTTTATGGGGAGACGTGAATGTTGGAGATGAAATGCCTTATATTGCTAGAGATCAATGGCATTTAAGCTTAGGATATGAAGTAAATAAATGGGAATTTAACACCCAGCTAAGACATATGGGTGCCATAAGAACCATTGCTGGGCAAGGCAATTTAGATCCATTGAATAGTGTTAAAGCCAATACAATACTAGATGCTAGTGTGCATTACAAAGTGAATAATCGTTTGAGAATTCAATCCAATATTGTGAATGCTTTGAACAGTACTTACGCAGTGTCTAGATTACCACATGGATTGAGACCTGGTCATCCTTTTGGGATTAATGTTGGTCTTAGATATGGGTTCTAATATCACTTAAAAATGGGCTATTAGATTAATTATAAGTATCCTGTTTTAATGGTATGCATTAAATAATGCGGAGGCTTTATTATGTGCGGCTTCAAAGGCCATCCATTTTACACCATGAGCTACTTTTTTACTGGTAAAGTAAGAAAGTAGCTTTTCTGTTGGCATGTTTCCAGTTAAGGCATCGGCTGCCATTGGGCAGCCACCAAAACCTTGAATAGCCCCGTCAAAACGAAGACAACCCGCCTCAAAAGCTGCCTGAACTTTTTCATGCCAGTCTGCAGGCTTGGTATGAAAATGTGCTCCGAACTCAATAGCGGGATAGGCAGGTATTAAATGGCGGTATAGCGAGGAAATATCTTGAGGTTGAGCACTACCAACTGTATCTGAAAGGGAGAGTATTTCCACCCCCATACCCGAGAGTTTAGACACCCAACTGGCCACTATTTCTGCACTCCATGGGTCTCCATATGGATTTCCAAAACCCATAGAAAGATAAACCACTACTTTTTTGTCATTTTTAAGGGCTATATCTAAAATAGACTGCAAAACAGTGATAGCCTCCTTGATAGTGGTATGCGTATTACGCATTTGAAAATTTTCAGAAATCGAAAATGGGTAACCCAAATAAGTGATTTCATCATGGGAACAAGCGGCTTCTGCCCCACGTAAATTAGCCACAATAGACAGTAATTTAGTAGAGGTATTACCGAGATCTAAACCAGCCAAAACAGCTGCAGTATCTGACATCTGAGGAATGGCTTTGGGAGATACAAAACTGCCAAAATCCAGGGTGTCAAAACCACAATTCAACAGGGACTGTAAATAAATAATTTTCTGATTGGTAGGAATAAATGTCTTGATCCCTTGCATGGCATCTCTAGGGCATTCAATGATTTTAACTCCTTTTATCATGCAGTTCTTTTACAGCTTAAAGTTACAATTAAATTAGGGTAGAAAAAGAAAAATTGCAATTCCTATAAATAAAACTATCTGCAACCAATGCAGGGCGTTAAAAAAAACAGCTTGCGACTTTGAAGCCGTATTTATCAGCACCGAAGACAATAAGGCTATACTAGAGAACACTATGGTAGAAATGAGTATAAATACGCAGCCTAGTGCTAGAAATTGCGTCCAAAAAGGCAGTGATGGTATAAATAAAAATCCCGGAAAAAAAGCGATAAAAAACATACCAACCTTTGGGTTTAACACACTCATCACAAAACCTTGCTGGTACAAATCAATAGGTTTTTTATATACAATTTGAACCGATGAAAGTGCTTTAGAAGGGCCTTGCTTGTATATATTATAAGCCAAGTATATTAAATAAATTGCCCCTAACATTTTAATTCCAATGAGTAAAAATGGAAAACGATTTAAAAAAACAGCGGCGCCAAATGCCCCTAAAATGGTGTGAACAAGACAGCCACTCATCAGACCCATAATAACGTATAAGCCACTTTTAAAACCAAATCTAAGGCTCTGAAAAGCGACAAAAATATTATCTGGACCTGGAGAAATTGCCAGGAAAAATACCGCAATTGAAAAAGAAATAAGTAATTGAAATTCGATCAAAATAAACCCTTAGCGCTGGGCTAATATAGCTTTATTTATTTTCTTGACAAGAGCAGGTCCTTCATAGACAAAACCAGTCCATAGTTGAACTAGTGTGGCGCCTGCTTCTATTTTTTCTAAGGCGTCCTCTGCAGAATGAATACCTCCTACCCCAACAATTGGAAAGGCCTTGTTACTTTTTTCTGAGAGGAAACGGATCACTTCTGTGCTTCTTTTCCTAACGGGCACACCACTTAGTCCGCCGGTTTCGTTGACCAATGATTCCTCTGAAAGCAAACCCTCTCTACTAATGGTCGTATTGGTCGCAATGACTCCATCTATTTGAGTCTCTTGAATAATAGCTATAATATCTAACAATTGATGCTCTGTTAGGTCTGGAGCAATTTTCAATAAAAATGGCTTAGGCTTTTGAGCGTACTTTGTAGCAAGTACCGCATTCTCTGCTTTGAGCGCTTTTAAAAGTGCTGTTAATGGGGCTTTTTCTTGTAATTCTCTTAGTCCAGGTGTGTTTGGTGAACTGACATTGACCACAAAATAATCTACATGAGGCCAAAGGGCTTGTGTACAAATAATATAATCTTCAGTGGCTTGATCGTTTGGCGTAATTTTATTTTTACCAATATTACCGCCTATTAAAACATTGTGCTGCTTCTTTAGCGCTTTTACTGCACTGGCCACTCCAGCATTATTAAAGCCCATTCTATTAATAATGGCCTGGTCTTTTTTTAGTCTAAAGAGTCTTTTTTTAGGATTTCCATCTTGCGGCTTTGGGGTAAGTGTCCCTATTTCTATAAACCCAAACCCAAAGTCTGAGAGCTCATTATACAGCAGCGCATTTTTGTCAAATCCAGCTGCTAAACCTACCGGATTTTTGAATTTTAAACCAAAAACTTCTCTTTCTAGGGCAGGATCTTCTAACGTATAAACGCGTCTAATGATTGCACCAAAACCAAATTTAGACAAGAATTTAATTACTGAGAAACTAAAATAATGAACCGCTTCTGGATCGAAAAGAAACAGAAGCGGTCTAATGAAAATCTTGTACATATTTTATTTTGCTGGTTCTTGAAGTCTTTTTGATAGCTCCATTGAAATAGCAGAGAGGTCAAATTTAATTTTGCCTGCCATAGTTTCAATCACACAACTGGCGTCTTTGTCATTTAACTCTACTACTTTACCGTGCATACCACTCTTGGTTATTACTTTATCTCCCTTAGCTAAAGCAGCTGAAAATTTCTTTTCATCCTTTTGACGCTTCATTTGTGGTCTGATCATAAAAAAATAACCCACAACAATAATTAAGGCTAAAGGTAAAAATTGATTTAATGCTTCCATAGGATAGTAAAAATATTAGTGTTGATTAATTAGACGGAATAGATGCTGCGTTTGGTGCCAAAACAAAGGCTTGGATTTTTAACAACTCACTACCGTTAGCTGTATTGGCTTGCACATTAATTGTTTTAGTCACTTGATTTTGTCCTGAACCATTAAAATTCACTACCATTTGACCTTGCTGACCTGGTGCAATTGGGGTGTTTTTTGGGTAATCTGGAATAGTACATCCACAACTAGACGTGGCGTCTGTAATAATTAAGGGTGCGTCTCCAGTATTAGTGAAGGTAAATACCGTTTGTTGCGGTGTTCCCTGAGCAATTTGACCAAAATCATGGAAGGTTTTGTCAAAAGACATGACCGCCATTTTATTCGCAGAAGCGTCTCTTACAGCTGCAGCCTCTACATTGGCATTTTCAATTTTTTCAGTCGCTTTCTCTTTACATGAGAAGGTGATGAGTGACATAGATAGGATTGCGATTAAGCTAATTTTTTTCATGATTTGGATAATTTATAATTATGAATTACGAATATAAAAATTATTTACAACAAACCGCGTCCAACTTTCTCAAGCCTTCCTTGGTCTTTGTACTCTTTTGATAGAGAATCTAATATACCATTTATAAATATACTGCTCTTGGGGGTAGAATATTCTTTGGCAATCTCTAGGTATTCATTGATAGTTACCCTGACTGGAATCGAAGGAAAGAAAAGTAATTCACAAAAAGCCAATTTTAATAAAATACCGACAATATCTGCTATTCTATCCTTATCCCATTAGGGTGATTTGACTGCTGTTTCTTTGGCTAAAACACTTTCTTTCAGCGCTGTTTTAACCAGTAGATTTTGGGCAAATTCAATGTCGTCTTCTAAGATTGCTAGGCCTTTAATAAAATCAGATCCTATCACTTTGGGCGATAATTTTTTTAACTGCTTAAGTAAAAAAGTGTTTACAATAGGCATGTCGTCTGCCCATGTAATGGTGTGGTCTTCTAAAAAATCATACACTTTATCATTTGGCGCTATAATCTCTTTGAATATTTTAATCACAAAGGCCAAATCTTCTTCGTAGGTGTTTGCTGGGTCTTTTAAGTACTCGGTATAAGCGTCACTCTCTACAATT
>JAQWFV010000050.1 GCA_029238555.1 Flavobacteriaceae bacterium | reverse complement strand
AATTTTAGTTTCACCAACTTAACACTTAATAAAATGAAATTTAAATTAACACTATTAAGCGCCATTTTGATTTTTGTTCCTCCAGTAAACTTCGAGTCTGACGTGGAATAATCATAGTAAGCAGTCTCTTGGGGAGCTACTTCTTTGTTATTACAAGACATGCAAATCAAAATGGCGCTTAATAGTGTTAATTTAAATTTCATTTTATTAAGTGTTAAGTTGGTGAAACTAAAATTAATAAAAAAATTAAATTTAATTGCATATTACAATAATAAATTTGAATTGCTGCATTTCAATCATTTTCTTATGAATTTTTCTTATTTTTGTATTCTGTATTTTTAATAATTTTTATGTTATGTTAGATTTTGAATTTAGATCACAATGCCCAATCTCTTGTGCTCTAGATATTTTTGGTGATAAGTGGTCTTTGGTAATAATTAGAGATTTGTTTATTGGCAGAAATACCTATTCTGAATTCTTGAAATCTCCTGAAAAAATCTCTACTAATATTTTAGTAGATAGAATTAAAAAATTGAGGAGTCATGGAATTTTAGACTTCAAAAGAGATGTAAATGACAATAAGATAAAGTACTATTATTTAACGGATAGTGGCATAGATTTATTCCCAATGATCATGAATTTATCATTATGGTCTCGCAAACATTTACATGTTGTACCAGGTCCATTTTCTAAGAAAGATTATGGATTAATTGATTTAAATGGGTTAGATTCATTCTTAAAAGAGACTACATCAAAATATCTTAAAACTAGGGAGACTATTTTAAATTAAAAAGTCCAGTATACCTTAATAATAAAAAAGCCATTCCTAAGCTAGGAATGGCTTTTTTATTAAGCGGAGTTTCTACTCGCGTTAATATTCCCGTATAAAGATCGGGTGACAATCTTTTCATAGATTTCTTTTAGCGGCGCATTTTGTCCTATTTTTTGAAGGGCGTATTGTTGGATCACCAATAACGGAAGGACTATATTTTCCCGGATCAGTACAGATTCTCTTGAAACAGCTTCTTTTTCCATGAGAATATTTAAGCCAGAAATGAGGAGTAATTTTTCTTTGGATAGGGTGTATTCGTCGTGAAGTATCTGCCAGAAATCGCCATACTCTGGGTCTTCTTTCATATAGCTGGTGAGTTCAAAATAACATTTGGCTAAAGCCATCATACTGTTTTGCATGAGTGCTTTAAAATAAGGCACTTCTTTAAACATCTCCTGTAGTTCTCCCAGTTTGCCCTCTGCCTCTAAAGAAGCAATGGCAGAACCAATACCAAAGTAGCCGGGGACATTTTGCTTGAGTTGGCTCCAAGAACCAACAAAAGAAATGGCCCTTAGATCAGAGAGCTCTAATTTGGCTTTTTGGCCTCTTTTTCCTGGCCTTGAGCCAATATTTGCTTTGGTATAATATTTAAGGGTACTCCTATTTTCTAAATAAGGCATGAATTTAGGATGCTGTTTTAAAGCGTCGTATTTGGTAAAACTTCTTTCGGACAGTGTTTCCATAAGCGCTCTGTGGGCGATTGAAATGGTGTTTTCCTTGCCAAAAATATTGTTAGACAATCCAGCGGTTAAGAGTTGCTCACAATTATATACAAACTGGTCTCTAGTACCATAAGTACTGGTAATGGTCTGTCCTTGAATGGTCAGTTGTATCTCATTATTGGCAATTTCTTTGGTTTGTGCAGCATAAAATCTATGTGTTTTTCCACCACCTCTTGCTGGAGGTCCACCACGGCCGTCAAAAAAGACCGCGCTTACGTCGTATTGCTTACAAACGCTTGTTAGGTTTTCTTTGGTTTTTAGAATAGACCAATTGGCTTTCACATAGCCTCCATCTTTTGTTCCATCTGAGAAACCAAGCATGATGGTGTGTTTATTCCCCCTCTTTTTAACGTGCTGCATATAGGCAGTTGTCTGAAAGAGCTCTTGCATGCTTTGTTCAGAAGTGTCCATGCCGTGCATGGTTTCAAAAAGGGGGACAATGTCAAAATGAATGTCTGCTTCTTTGTATCCGGACCACCTAAATAAAGCCCAAACAAATAAAACAGAAAATTTGTCCTCTGAATTACTAATAATATACCTATTGCAACCGTCTTGACCGTTCTTGGCTTGAATGTTTTTGAGGTTTCTGATATTTTTTAAGGTATCTGAAACGAGTGCATCTTCAAATTCATCAGGGGCCACTTCTAGATCTAAATGGAGTAATTTATCGGTGAGTACCTCAGGGGATAGTTCCTCTAAAGACTCCTTTATAATACCGGCATGTTTTAAAATAGCCGTGATACTATTGAAATGAATGCTGTGGTCTTGTCTTATGTCTAAAGTGGCAAAGTGGGTTTTAAAGATCTTGACTTTATCTATTAAAGCGTCTAGATCTTTTAAATATAAACCAAAGTATTTAGAGACTAAGAGGTCTTTGATTTTCTGGAGTTCTCCAATCAAAAAGTCATAAGGCACTAAGGCATTAGCGTCAAACATACTGTCGTACAATGCTTTTCTAAGGCCTATTAAGGGCTCTTGAAGCGCTGTAAAACTTAATTTTTGATGCAGGGCTTTCAGGTCTTTGTAGTAACACTTCATGAGCGTGGTCCTTAATTCATCTGCTACCTGATCCGTCATTTCCGTAGTGACAAATGGGTTACCATCCCTATCTCCACCTGGCCAGAAGCCTAATTTAACAATATTATAATTGTTGAAATCTACTTGTGGGATATTTGTTTTAATATATGAAAAAAGGTCTCCAATGGCGTCATAATACACATTTCTTAAAATATGTATGATGTTTTTTGCCTCGTCTAAAGGAGTGGGTTTTTTACTGTTTAGCAAAGAGGTCAGCCCCAATTGTTGCAAACTCTTGTCTATTTCCGTGATATTATTCTCTACAATGAGCTTGCGCAAATCTGTCATAATATCTAAAACAGCTGGCGTATAGAATTGGGTGGGGTGTGCCGTTAGTATAATACGGGCACTGAAGTTGGAGAGTTTCTCCGCTACCTCATCCCAACTCTTGTTTTTATCAATAATTTGAAAATAATCTTTTATACTCAGAGAAGAACTATGCTTGTGAAGCTTAGGGAATGCTGCATCTTCCACACTGTCATAAAGCACCACCTGACGTTCCACATACTGGATAATACGAAACATAAAATCTATCTGTGATTCTTCTGTGGTGAGTCCGGCATAATCTTTAAAAAAACCTTCCAAAATTTGCTGCGGGTTTTTTCCAGCTTCCAAACCTTTTTTGCTCTGGTCTAATAGGAGTGGAATAAGCATCCCTACATTTTCAATATTGCGGTAAGGGAGATTTAGAAAAAGGCTATTGTATACGTTAAACGTATTATTCACTGTTTTTTTAAATACTTCTAGGCGCTGTTGTTGCATGAGGGTCAATTTAAATTATACCGATTGTTATCATTATAACACCTCATAAATATCGGCATTATAAGGACATTGCGACTGGTTTGCGTCGCTATTTAACAAAATGAAAATTAAGGGTGTTATTTATGGGTAATTTCGCAATTAAATGAACCCCTGGATATGTTTTTTGAAATAGCTTGCACTCTCTGCCACACTTTCCATGGAGTTCACCGCAAAATTCCCACCCTGTTCTATATAGTAACGCTCTAATCCAGCGGTTTTGGCATTGGGAAGGACTTTGGTATAATCTATAGACCCATTACCAAGCTCCGTATAGTCTCTGGTCACTTTATCCATATCTTTAATATGCCACAATGGAAACCTTCCTGGAGCTTTTTCTATAAGTGCTTTAGGGGAAATGACGCCTGCATGCATGACCCAATAAAAATCTACTTCTATTTTAACCAAATCTGGATCAGTTTCTTCTAGTACCCAATCCATACCTGTTTTGTCACCATAGGTATTAAAGTCATAGCCAAAATTGTGGTAGGCCAATTTTAGGCCTGCGGCCGACACCTGAGCGCCAATTGCATTTAATTTTTGCACCAACAGGGTGTAGCCTTCTAAAGTGTGGTATGCGTCTCCTAGCTTTGGCCAAGTAATATAGTGATCTCCCAGTGCTTTAGCCCCTTCAATACAAGCGTCTACATAGTTTTTTAAGTCTGTTTCTGAAGCCTCCATAAGTCCAGGAAGTCCATAATGACCTGTATAAGTACTCAATTCAAGGTCTTCTAAAATAGTCTTGAATTCGTTGGCACTATACCCATAGTAGGTTTTGTTCACCGTGTCAAAGCCATAACTCTCAAAATCCGAATATCCCATGGCTTTTAATTTTTTAAGGGTGCCTACGGGATCTTTGGCCATAAAATCTCTTACCGTGTATAGTTGGAGTCCTAAAGGAAAAGAAGTATTAGAAAATGACACCACACAACTGCTCGGTATTAAAGCGAGTGCCGCTAATGCACTGCTTTGCTTTAAAAATGTATTTCTGTTCATTTAAAAGGTATTGGTCCATTAAATGTAATAAATTAATAATAAGCTAAGGTGAAGCCTCTTGTGTTTTAATCTTTTATCGTAATATTGCAATATATTAATATATAAAAATGGGAATCACTAAAACAGCTATTTTTACGGATCAAGACAATACCCTTGCCGCAATAGCAAAAGCCTTAGCACATCCTGCTAGAATTGCTATTTTAAAGCATTTAATTAAACAGGACAGCTGTATTTGTGGGGACTTGGTGTTGGAGATTGGTTTGGCCCAACCCACTATTTCTCAACACTTAAGCGTCTTAAAGCAAACCGGTCTTATCAAGGGAAATATTTCAGGCACCAGTGTTTGTTACTGTATAGACACAGAGGCTTGGCAGCAGGCAAACCAGACTTTTGCCGGTCTATTTGCTGCAGGAATGCCTACCTCCAATGATTGTTGTTAATTTAATACATATACCATGACACTATTAGCATTTATAAACGAATTAAAAAAAATGGAAACAATTGGGTTTCAATTGCCCAATGGCACCTTTGTGCCTCCTTATTTTCATGTCACTGAAGTAGGGAAAGTGACTAGAGACTTTGTAGACTGTGGTGGAACCATGCGTTCTAATTCAGTGGTTAATTTTCAACTTTGGTCTGCCGAAGATTACGACCACAGACTTCATCCTGAAAAACTAATTTCCATTTTAGAGATGGCGCAAAAAGCCTTGGCTATTGGAGACCTTCCTATTGAAGTTGAATTTCAGGGACAAACCATAGAAACCTATGGGATAGCCACTCATGGAAGTCATTTTTTGCTCACCGCTAAGGCCACCGATTGTTTGGCTAAAGACAACTGTGGCATTCCTACAGACAAACCAAAACTAAGCCTTTCAGAGATGAACAAGAACGCATGTACACCAGGGAGTGGATGTTGTTAATTATAAATAGCATGAACACCCTATTATACAAAACTATTGAGGCCTTAGACTTGAATACGCTCTCTGAAGAGCGAAAAAACATCTTAGACCTATTGGTCGTTTTTATTCAAGAAAAGAAAACGGCACAAGCACTAGTAAAACTTCATTTTATTTGCACCCACAACTCTAGGCGAAGTCATTTTTCGCAAATTTGGGCCCAGGCTATGGCGGCCTATCATAAAGTGCCTCATGTGTTGTGTTATTCTGGGGGTACTGAAGCAACCGCTTTATATCCTATGATAATTAAAACCTTAGCAGCACAAGGTTTTGACATTTACCCTATCGCTGAGGGCGAAAACCCCATCTATGCTATTCACTATTCGGAAAGGTCACTACCGCTCATAGGTTTTTCAAAAAAAATAGATCATCCTTTAAACCCTTCCAAAGACTTTGCGGCCATTATGACTTGCGACGCAGCAGACCAAGGCTGTCCTTTTATTGCTGGGGCAGAAAAGCGAATTGGACTGACCTTTAAAGACCCAAAAATCTCCGATGGCAGTCCACAGCAAGAAAGGGTTTACAGGGAGCGCAGTATTCAGATAGCCACAGAACTTAAATATGTATTTTCTCGAATTTCCTAAGCCATGAAAAAGCAATTATCCTTTTTAGACCAATACCTAAGTTTTTGGATTTTTTTAGCCATGGGTATGGGTGTGGGGATTGGGTATTTATTTCCCTATTTCCCTATTTTTATTAATGATTTAAGTGTAGGAACAACTAATATTCCCATAGCGATTGGACTCATTGTAATGATGTACCCGCCACTCGCCAAAGTCAATTATGCCCTCTTGCCTAAAGTATTTCAAAACGTAAAAATCTTAGGGGTATCCCTTTTATTAAATTGGGTGGTAGGTCCTATTTTGATGTTTGTATTGGCATTAACATTCCTCCAAGAGTATCCAGAATATATGGTGGGCCTCATCTTAATTGGCTTGGCCAGGTGTATTGCAATGGTACTCGTTTGGAATGACTTGGCAGAAGGAAGTGCTGAATACGGTGCAGGACTGGTGGCTTTGAACAGTGTTTTTCAGGTATTTGCCTATTCTTTTTATGCTTGGTTGTTTATTACCGTTTTGCCGCCATACTTTGGATTTGAAGGGGCTATAGTAGACATATCCATAGGTGTTATTGCAGAATCTGTACTGATTTATTTAGGGTTTCCTTTTTTGATGGGCTTTTTGAGTAGAAAAATTTTAGTACCTCTAAAGGGTCTGGACTGGTATGAGAAAAAATTCATTCCTAGCATCTCTCCAGGGACACTTATTGCGCTATTGTTCACCATTGTGGTCATGTTTTCATTAAAAGGGGCGCTCATTGTGACTATTCCTTTAGATGTTCTAGTAATAGCATTTCCGTTACTCATTTATTTTAGCCTCATGTTTGTGATTGGCTTTTTTGTGACCAAAGCAGCAGGAGGAACCTATGACAAAACTGCAGCGGTGGCCTTCACCGCAGCCGGGAACAATTTTGAGTTGGCTATAGCCGTTGCTATAGGGGTTTTTGGATTAAATTCAGGCCAAGCATTTGCGGGTGTTATTGGCCCTTTGGTAGAAGTGCCTGCACTCATACTTCTGGTCAGGGTTTCTTTTTGGCTTAAGGCCAGATTCTTTAAATAGAACCATTCTACGTTTCTTTTCACCCTTAAAAGGCTTAGATATATGTATTTTAGCTCTTTAAACTTACCTGATGAGCATAGATAAATCTCTTTTGAAAAGAGCCAATGAGGAGTGCGAATGTTGTAATGCTACAGAAAAATTAGTGGTGTATGAACTGCCAGCATCTGCCACGAGTGGCCTAGAGGCCCAACTACTACTTTGTGAAAAATGTATTTCAGAAGCAGACGCAGAAGAGAGAGATCAAAACCATTGGCGCTGTTTAAATGACAGTATGTGGAGTGAAGTGCCTGCCATGCAAGTATTTGCTTGGCGCATGTTACACCGCTTAAAGTCTTTTGGATGGTCTGCAAGTTTATTGGAGCAAATGTACCTAGATGAAGCGCTTTTAAGCTGGGCAGCCGCTGCTGGAGATGGGGAAGAAAAACCAGATGCGGTCATTCACAGAGATGTAAATGGTGTTGTTTTAGAAGCTGGAGATTCAGTGGTGCTTATTAAGGACTTAAAAGTAAAAGGCAGCAGTATGGTTGCCAAACAAGGGACTGCGGTAAGGCGCATCTCTTTGGATAGAGAAAATGCCCAATATATTGAAGGCAAAGTGGGCGGACAAACCATTGTACTTATTACAGAATACGTCAAGAAACTCTAACGTACCTTGGCCCTTTTAATGAGCTTGGCAAACAAGCCTGGGAAGTACCTTTTCACATAAGCCGCATAACTTTCACGGCCTATATAGACTTCTCTTTTGCCATGCTTTAATGCGTTGATTATTTTTTTGGCGCATTGTTCCGCGCTAATCCCATTGGCTTGTGCCTGATCCATAATACCTATAGCCTCTCCGTTGGGACCCAAGGCATTTACGGAGACCTGTGTTTTAACAAAACCTGGCGCTAACAAGCTAACAGAAATACCACTGTCTTCTAATTCAGCCCTTAGGGAATCAAAAAAACCGTGCAATGCGTGTTTAGAGGCAGCATAGCCAGACCTATATGGCGAGGGAATTATACCGGTAAGACTGGTGACTACCCCAAAGTGTCCGCGTCCATTTTTTAACATGAAAGGTAAGATTGCTTTAGTAAGACTGACCGTGCCTAAGTAGTTTGTGTCTATGAGTTTTTTGTATACTGAGAAGTCAGTGTCTTTGACAAGTGAACGCTGGCTAATTCCTCCATTGTGAATGAGAAGGTCAACAGCCCCCACTTTTTCAAGCACCTCTGCCACCTTTTTTTTATGGCTTTCCGTGTCTTCAAGATCCAGTATTTGCAGGTGAATACGGGCGTTTTTATGACACA
Source organism: Flavobacteriaceae bacterium (assembly GCA_029238555.1). The sequence continues at coordinate 23,093 of JAQWFV010000050.1, read as the reverse complement.
GTTCCTCAGCTTCTTCCAAGGTTTTTTCTCTTCTTGCAGAAAGAATTAAGGTACAGTCTTGAGAAGAGATTTCTTTGGCCAATGCCAAGCCTATTCCAGAAGAGGCTCCGGTGATCCAAATGGTTTTGTTTTTGAAAAATGCGCTCATGACAATAATTTTATCTGCAATTTATCAATATTTTATCACAACTAAGACCGCAATAACTTTAGGTTTTTTTTATATTTAATGAAACCTAATTTTTTTGATATGAAACCAATCACTGCTTTTTTTGTCAGCTTATCGCTACTAGCTTCTTTTTCCCTATTGGGTCAAGAGAATATCACTCCTGAAAAAAATGAGGCACTTAAAACATTGGCTATACAGTGGGTGCAAGACAATGAGAAACTGAGTCAGGTAATGGTAGACAAAATATTTAGCTTTTCAGAATTGGGATTCCAAGAAGAAGCCTCTTCAAAGTACCTAACAGATCTTTTAAAAAAAGAGGGGTTTACAATAGAGTACGGGGTCTCAGGTATACCAACTGCCTGGTTTGCTAGATGGTCAAATGGCCCAGGTCCAGTAATTGCTTTAGGTAGCGATGTGGATTGCATTCCAAAGGCCTCTCAGTACCCTGGAGTGGCTTATCACAAGCCAATTGTTGAGGGCGCACCTGGTCACGGAGAGGGGCATAATGCAGGAATTCCTTTAAATATTACTGCTGCTTTTTCAGTTCAAAAAATTATGAAAAAAGAAAAAATTGGAGGTACACTAGTCTTGTGGCCTGGAATTGCAGAGGAATTAGTAGCTGCCAAAGCATGGTACACTAGAGATGGTTTATTCGACAATATTGATGTATGTATTTTCACCCATGTGAGTAGTAATATGGGTGTCTCTTGGGGCCAATCTTCTGGGACTGGTTTAATTTCAGTGGCATACACTTTTGATGGAGAGGCTGCTCATGCAGCAGGCGCTCCGTGGAGAGGTAAAAGTGCGTTAGATGCTGCAGAACTCATGAATATTGGGTGGAACTATAAAAGAGAGCACTTAGATCCTTTAAAAAGGTCTCACTCTATTTTTACAGATGGAGGTGACCAACCTAATGTTGTCCCTTCTAAAGCGACAATTTGGTATTATTTTAGAGACGTTACTTACCAAGGAATCATGGAAATGTATGCCACAGCAAACGATATTGCTAAAGGCGCCTCACTCATGACAGGAACAGCGGTAAATAGTGAGATTTTAGGAACTGCTTGGCCCAGACATTTTAATAAGGTTATTGCCGAAACAATGGATGCCAATATTCAAAGTGTAGGTTTACCCACTTGGTCAGAAGCAGATCAGACGCTTGCTATAGCGGTACAAAAAGAAGTGTCCTCTAAAACTACAGATGGCTTAGCGACCACTTTAAAAGGTATTCAGCCTCCTGTAGAACAGCCAGTAAGTGGGGGAAGTGACGACATTGGAGACGTTTCTTGGACAGTACCCACAGTTACGCTCCGTTTTCCGTCCAATATTCCTGGCCTTCAAGGCCACCATTGGAGTAACGCAATTGCCATGGCTACGCCCATCGCTCATAAAGGAGTTACTGCTGGAGCTAAGGTAGTTGCTGCAACTGTTTTGGACTTACTCTTGAAACCTGAATTGGTTCAAGAGGCTTGGACCTATTTTAATGAGGTTCAGACCAAAGAAACCAAGTACACTCCTATGATTACTAAGCAGGACGCACCACCGACCTATTTAAATAAAAATATAATGGAGCAATATAAGCCTGCTCTGAAGCCTTTTTACTACAATGAAAAAAAGTATGACACTTATTTAGAACAACTGGGGGTGAGTTATCCTACTTTAAAAAAAGAATAGTTTCACTATTAACCCTTCCACAAAGATTCAATAGCACTTAGAGACACCCTATTTCTCAGGAGTTTGAGTCTTTGTTTAAAGTATTTTTTTTGAGAGGGACTGCCTTCTTTGGAGACGATTTTTTGAATTCTTTGAAACACTTTTATGCCTTCTGATCCTTTTTGTTGGTAGGGGTTTACTTGGAATATAAAGCTGTTAATATACCTTTTCCAGGCCAAGGCCGATGCCTTTTCGTTTCCCAATACCCCCATTGTGAGCCTTTTAAAAAAACGAGGATCTGCTGAAGTGTCTATGAGTCGCTCCGCTTGGAGTTTCTCACGTTCTAAAAAATGGGTCACCCAAAGGGCTAAGGTCTCTGTAGATTGGTTTTTCTTGGTGAAAATAAAAACCCCAATGACTGCATTAAATACAAATGGGGTATAAGATAATTGTTCAGATAAATAAGACTGTAAATGGCCTTGTTTTTGTCTGTCCAAAAACAAGGCCTTACAATCCTTGGGTGGTTTTATAACCAGTTTGCAAACCACCTTCTTACTTATTTAAGATCAAAACGGTCTAATTCCATTACTTTGGTCCATGCTGCGACAAAATCACATAGGAATTTGTCTTGGCTGTCTTCACAGGCATACACTTCTGCCAGAGCGCGTAGTTCAGAATTTGATCCAAAGATCAGGTCTACCCTAGAAGCCGTCCATTGAAGTGCAGCAGTTTTTCTATCCCTTCCCATGAAAAGATCTTCCTCATCAGATGCGGCTTCCCATTTGGTGTTAAGGTCTAAAAGGTGTACAAAAAAGTCATTGCTTAAGACCCCTTTGTTTTTCGTGAATACCCCATGAGCACTGCCGTCATAATTAGTGTCTAACATGCGCATTCCTCCAACCAATACGGTCATCTCTACAGGACTAAGGGTTAATAATTGCGCCTTATCAATAAGGAGTTCCTCATCTGAAACAGAGAACCTAGTTTTTGTGTAATTTCTAAATCCGTCTGCCTGAGGCTCTAGTACGGCAAAAGAAAGCACATCTGTCTCTTCTTGGCTGGCGTCTGTTCTTCCAGGCGTAAAAGGCACGACTATTTTATGCCCTCCTGCCGCTGCAGCTTGCTCTATTCCTACGCTTCCGCCCAGGACAATCAAATCTGCCAAAGAAACTTGTGCTGTATTTTTAGCGTTAAAAGCGTCTTTGATTTCACGGTATTTGTCCAGCACTTTTGCCAAGGTTTCTGGCTGGTTTACGGCCCAATCTTTCTGTGGTGCCAAGGCTATTCTAGCACCATTGGCCCCACCTCTTTTGTCCGAGCCTCTAAAAGTACTGGCAGAAGCCCACGCCGTTTGTACCATTTCTGTATGGCTCAGCCCACTATTGGCCAAATCATGTTTTAAACTTTTAACATCTGCCTCTGCAATTACAGGGGCAGTAGGTGCAGGAATAGGATCTTGCCAAATCAAGGTTTCTTGGGGTACTTCTGCTCCCAAATAAAGTGATTTAGGTCCCATATCCCTGTGGGTTAATTTAAACCAAGCTCGGGCAAAAGCGTCTGCAAATTCGTCTGGATGCTCATAGAAACGCCTCGAAATTTTCTCGTAGATAGGATCTTCTCTAAGGGCAATATCTGAGGTAAGCATCATAGGGGCATGACGCTTACTGGGGTCATGTGCGTCTGGAACCGTTCCCGCGCCGCCATTATTTTTAGGTTTCCACTGGTGGGCACCTGCCGGACTCTTGGTAAGTTCCCACTCATAGCCAAATAAATTTTCAAAGTAGTTGTTGCTCCATTGGGTTGGGGTAGTGGTCCAGGTAACTTCTAATCCTGAGGTAATGGTGTCTCCAGCATTTCCAGTACCAAAACTATTTTCCCATCCCATACTTTGCGCTTCAATAGGTGCTCCAGCAGGCTCTGGACCCACATATTCATCTGGGTTAGCAGCTCCGTGGGTTTTTCCAAAAGTGTGACCTCCAGCGATTAAGGCAACGGTTTCCTCATCATTCATGGCCATTCTTCCAAAAGTTTCTCTAATATCTCTAGCAGAAGCCAAAGGATCAGGATGTCCGTCTGGACCCTCTGGGTTTACATAAATAAGACCCATTTGCACTGCAGCTAGTGGGTTTTCTAAGTCCCTGTCTCCAGAGTATCTTTGATTTTCCAACCATTTGCCTTCAGATCCCCAGTAAATATCTTGCTCTGGTTCCCAAATATCTTCTCTACCTCCACCAAAACCAAAGGTCTTAAAATTCATGGATTCCAAGGCGCAGTTTCCTGCTAGAATCATTAGATCTCCCCAAGATATTTTATTGCCGTATTTTCTTTTAATGGGCCAAAGTAACAATCTTGCCTTGTCTAAATTGCCGTTGTCTGGCCAGCTGTTAAGCGGGGCAAAACGCTGTGCGCCGGTGCCACCACCACCGCGGCCGTCTGCAATTCTATAGGTTCCGGCACTGTGCCAAGCCATTCGAATAAAGAAAGGACCATAGTGTCCAAAATCTGCAGGCCACCAATCTTGAGAATCGGTCATAAGATCGTATAAATCCTGCTTGAGCGCTTTAAGGTCTAGACCTTCAAAGGCTTTTTTATAGTCAAAGCCCTCATCCATAGGATTAGAAGCTTTTCCGTGTTGTCTGAGTATATTAATATTGAGCTGGTTGGGCCACCAGTCTTTGTTAGAGGTGCCTTTTCCTGCGGCACTTTTAACGGCTCCTTGAGAGAAAGGACACTTAGCGCCCCCATTTTCTGAATAATGTTCCATAATTGATGTGACTTTATATTAGACCACAACAAGTTATATCAGAATTAGATATGAAAACAATAAAAGCTATTGTTTTTTCTTATAATGAAATTGAACAGCTTTATTGACTAGACCCTGTAATAATCTGGTTTCCAGTTTTTAATAGCCATTTTAATCTCTTTTTGGCTCAACCCCTCCTTAATTGCTCGGTCTATAAGCGGCAAAAATTCCTCATCTGGCGCAAAGCGTAGCGCAATGATTTGGCCCATTCTAAGTTCGGCAGGCAGCAATTTTCCGGTGAGTACATAGTGTCTCAAGCTTTCTTCTGCTCTTATAGCCCTGTCTTGTGCTTTTAAGGGGAATTGTCTGGTGTACCACATCATGACAACAAATATCCAAGAGGTTAAAATAAATAAGGTAGCAGGGTAGGCGTGGCCTTCTTCTGCCAATAATAAGTAACTCACACCACCGCCTAAAAGGGCGAGTATGCTTAAAAATAACAAACCGTGAAATCCTTTGATTAGTATGGGATGGTTTTTAAAATTTTGTTCCGTTTTCATATATAGGTTTTACCCAAAAATAGAATAAATTTTGGGTAAAACCTTTTTAGGCCTCCAGAAGTTTAAGTATTACTATAGCCTGGGCAATCCCAAAGGCACTTCCATGAGTAAAATTTCACTGTCTTTAAACGCTTTTATCTCAAATTCATTGACTTCGGTGATCCCTAATCCATCTCTGTGTGATAAAAGTGTACCAGCGACTTCCAATGAGCCTTGAATAACAAAAGCGTACACCCCATTGTTTTTTGGGTCTTTTAATTGGTATTTTAGTTCAGTTCCTTTTTCTAAGCTTCCCAAATGGAACCAGGCATCTTGATGTATCCAGACCCCTTGATCATTTGGGTTTGGAGAGAGTATTTGCTGAAGTTTGTTGGCGCTTTGTGTTGGGTCTAAAGTAATTTGTTGGTACCTGGGAGTGACCCCTTTTACTTTAGGTATAATCCAGATTTGTAAAAATTTAACCGTTTTGTCGTTATTGGCGTTGTATTCACTGTGTTCAATCCCACTTCCTGCACTCATTACCTGAACATCGCCATTTTTAATCAGGGCCTCAGTTCCGGTATTATCTAGGTGTTTTAAGTCTCCCTCTAATGGGATAGAAACAATTTCCATGTCTCTATGGGGGTGAGTGCCAAAACCCATGCCTCCAGCTACGGTGTCGTCATTCAACACCCTGAGTACGCCAAAATGATGCCGCTCTGGATGCTGGTATCCGGCAAAGCTAAAAGTATGGTGAGATTGCAGCCAACCGTGGTTGGCATTTCCCCTGCTGTCTGAAGTATGTAAGACTGTTTTCATAATAAAAAACTAAATGTTTATACAACTATTGTATATACAAATGTAATAAAATATTTAATATGCAATTATAGAACCCTATCAAAATATTTGGGAAAATTCTTTTTCTGTTATATTTTTAATAAAAAAAGTCATGAAAGCATTTGTTTCTATAGTAATTTTTGGCCTAATGGTGGGTTGTGGGTCTTTAAAAAGCAATACCCAAACTTTGACGCAAACACCTGGTATAGCAAAAAAGAAAACAGTTGTAAAACCACTGCCACCTAATACCGCTTCTAACAAGTACAGCAAGAAGCGGCTGGTAAAACAATAATTTTCTATTTATTTTGTGGAACATCCCTGTTCATCTGCAGCAGGTCTACCTCAGTAGCGGTCACGCCTAAAAGGTGTTTGCTGAAATGGTCTGCACGCAGCCAAAAAGCGTACTCTGTCATATTACCAAAACCGTGTCTTTGGCCAGGAAGTAATTTAAAGTCAAAGCGTTTGTGTGCCTTGATCAGTGCGTTGGCCATTCTGATGGTAGCGCCAGGATGTACATTGTTGTCTATGTCGCCAGTGACCAATAGCAATGATCCCTTTAGATTTGCTGCTAGAGATTGGTTTTTGTCAATGTCGTATTGGTAACGCACTTCTCCCTTTTCGTCCATTTCTTCTAACACCCCATGATGGGTTTCACTCCACCATGAATTGTACATAGAATTGTCATGGTTTCCAGCCGCAGAAACTGCCGTCTTAAAGAAATCTGGATAAACCAACATGGCCGCGGTAGACATAAAGCCACCTCCTGAGTGGCCAAAAATACCCACCTTATTAATGTCTATGAAAGCATGGCGGTTGGCCAATTGCTCGGCCACATATTTTTTATCTGCTAGCCCGTAGTCCCTTAGGTTGCCATAACCGTAGTTATGGTACCATTTTGAGCGGTCTGGATGCCCCCCTCTATTTCCCATGGTAGCCACCACAAAACCCAGCTGGGCCATTCGGTCCAAACGATCCATTCTCACCGAAAACGCCTTATTTACAGCCTCTGTCTGGGGGCCAGGATAGACGTATTCTAAGAGCGGGTACACTTTGTTTTCATCAAAATCAAAGGGCTTGTACAAGACCCCATAAATGTCTGTAATGCCGTCGTCTGCCTTAACTTTAAAAGGCTCAGGAAATTGGTAGCCAGCGTCAAATAGTGCAGATAAATCTGCAGTTTCCAAATCTAGCACCAATTGCCCAGACGCATTTCTCAATTCAGATTTTGGAGTGGTATTGACCCTAGAATAATTACTCACAAAATAATTGTGCTTGTCAGAAGGACGGGTGCTAGACGTAAAATCTCCAGGATTTAAGGCCTTAGGTGTTCCACCACCTAAAGGTACTACATAGAGGTGTTCATAATAAGGATCCAGTCCTTTTTGCAGCCCGTGCGCAGTGAAATAAAGCATTCCAGATTTTTCATCTATCCCGCTCACTCCCTCTGAGTGAAAAGGCCCTTGGGTAATTCTATTGCGCAGGCTGCCGTCTGAATTGTACAGATAAAAATGGGCCCAACCGTCGCGTTCAGACCAATGAATCATTTGGGTTTCATTGTTTAACAGCACCAAATCCCTAGATTCAATATAGGTGTTCATGCGTTCCTCAATGAGCACTTTCACCGTGCCGGTTTTAATATCTGCCACGCAGATTTCCATCTTTTTACGGTCCCGACTAATGACATTAAAGTAAATTTTCTCCTTTTTAGACAAGAGTAGGCTGGGTCTAAAATCATCGTCGTAGGTAGAAGGGAGGCTCGGGCGGCTATAGACGTCAAGACTCTGCTGTCTCAGCGTGTCCAAAGCGATCTTTTTATGGGTTTTAGAGGGAATGTCAAACACCCAGAGTTCCCTTTTGTAAAACTCCTGTTCCCCAGGCATATGGTACTTATAGGTTTCCAGCGTAGGCCTTTTGTCTGCTACTGAATTAATGACCCAAAGGTCTTTAATCTCCCTACTATCTGTCTTTTGGAAAACAAATTTTTCGCCATTATCTGTCCAATGTCCATAGACGTATTTACGGTCTTTTTTTTCTTTTTCAACCTCCTCATTGTCTTTTCCCCTGCTCCCTCCACCGTAGCCAAAATGCTCCTCGCCGTCGGTGGTCCATTGGTTTTCTTCAATAGTGGAATCTTTCTCGTTTTTTACTGCTTTAAGGAAGTTTTCCTTGTCCATCCAATAGAGGTTGTACTCCTTAGAAAATAGAACCACTGAGGAATCCGGGGCAATATTGGCCCATTTTTCATAGTCCTTTTTAGCCTCCTTTTCGTGGCTAATGACCTTGAGTCCGTTCCCCCCAAGCGTGTACTCTAAAAGAAATACCTTCTTTTCTTTTTTAGGTTTTTTTTGGCCTTTGGCCAATGCTTTATTGCCTTCCCCTTCTTTGTCTTTTACATCAGAGCTGTCTTTTACTACAGCAACGAGTTCCGAGGAAGTGACCCTAAAGCGAATGGCCCGCTCCTTGTTTACAAACTCAAAATTAAATTTTGGCAGGTGTTGCCCATCATAAGGATCATTGGTAATTTCAGTGAGCCAAGCTGCCATTTGATCATTGTTGAACAATTTGGTTTTGCTGCGCTTGTCTGCATCTACTAGGTAATAATTAGATCCTTCTGTGGTTTTGTATTGGTACCAGAACCTATTGCCATTCTTTAACCAGTGGGGGCTCACCTCTGTAGAATGGACCATTTTAGCCAATTGGGTGGGGGAAAATTTAGCCGCTAGATCATAATTAGGTTGGGGGGTCTCTTGTGCCTGGGCATTGCCTGTGGCTATAAAAAGACATAGAATCGATAAGATTTTTGTGTAGATTGGTGTTTTCATGGGGATACTTTAATTTTAATAGACCTCCCTAAGTTACTGTATAGAATTTTATTTTGTGAGGCTTGTGTTGTAAATTTATGACACAGTTGTTGTAATTTTTTGATTATTAATTACTTTAAAATACCTCCCTATGAAAAATGTATTATTCTTATTGATTGCTTTGGGGACTGTAAGTGTTCAAGCACAAAGAAACTTAAAAGGAAAAATTTTATTTGATAATGCGCCTTTAGAAGGAGTTCGAATAAAATTGAACAATGAAGAAATGGCTGAGCGCTCCAACCAAGAAGGAGATTTTAGTATTGAAGTTAAAGAAGGAGATTTCATCTACTTCAATAGCTTAGGCATGCAGGAGTTAAGCCTTCGAATAGACGACGTCACAGCCAAGCTCACTTTGGAAATGCGTCCTGAAGTGACTGCATTAGATGAGGTGGTTATTTCAAGAGAAAACCGCCAAAAGAAACCTTTTTCTATTTTGGACAAGCCCATTGCATTTAAGACTGCATTTGCAACTATAAACCCAGAGACTGCAGGTTTTTCTACCATGTATATAAAAGGAGAAGACCTCAATAAGAATTACTCCAATATATTCGAAGCCATACGCTTTAGAACGAGGATTAGAAATGGGGCCACTTTTGGGCTTACCACAGGAGTGCTTTGGGATATAGATGGATTCATCTACAATGACCAAACAGTTGTTGAATCTATTGACATTAGTTCAGTAGAAGATATTTTGGTTTTAAGAAGTTTAGCCGCTACTGCCTTGTATGGTTCTCAGGCCAGTGGAGGTGTTATAGCCATCAGGACCAAAAATCAATTATTAAAGCAAAAGCAGGATATTGTAGCAAAAGAAAAGCTGCTCTTTAATACCAACATTGAAAAAAGTTTTTTTGCCCCTTATGAAAAGCGAAATTTTTATTTCAATGGCATGGCGAATGAAGGGATTTATGCATCTAAAGAAACACTATTATCCAAAGATTACCTTCAAAATTTTATCACTACTTACCGCCACAATCCAGACCTATTAAAGAAGCTCGCCTTTTATTTAGACGCAGAAAAACGCACAGATTTGTCTATTGCCTTATACAGAGAAATACTCATGCAAAGGCCTTCTTATGCACAATCATTTAGAGATTTGGCCCAGGCTTTTTTACGCAATGCACAAACCCAAAAGTCTTGGGAAACTTATATGAAATACATTTTAAGGGGTAAAAAAATGGACCAGTCAGATGGTATTGAGGGTATTGTATATGATGAGATTTGGAATTTAGAAAGAAATTATCCTATTTCTAGGGAAAATATGGCCTTAATTAGATTGTCCGATCGCTATAAAGAAACCCCTCCACAACCCATTAGATTTGTGGTAGAGTGGGGGAATCCTTTGGACCAGTTTTCTTTGACTTTTCTAAATCCAGACAAGCAAATTTTCAATTACGAGCACCAGTTGCCCAAGCAGCAAGAGGCCATTTTAAAAGAACAGCTCAATGGCTATAGTGCCACCTCTTTTTTCCTGGACCACAGTTTAAAAGGATCCTGGAGTTTGCTAGGAAAAGCCCATTCTAAAGCAGACACTCCAGTGAGCTTGAAAATAACCCAATACGAAGATTGGGGCACAAAAAACCAGAAAGAAACAGTTTATTTTTACCAGCTGTTTCACAACCAGGCTACCCAAAACCTTTTGACTTTTACGGTAGAATAATTCGCAGTTCCTTATAAAAAAAGTCCGCAGCAAGTGCTGCGGACTTTTTTGTTTTGAATGACATCATTTACTCTGCATCCCAAGCCCTAAAGGTGGGAACAATTCTGGCTTTGGTGGCCTGTTCAAAGCCATAGGCCATTTCTATCAGGCTAGGCTCACTCCAAGCGGTGCCAAAGAACGATAGTCCTACTGGCAGACCATGCACAGCTCCCATAGGAACGGTTATATTGGGGTAGCCGGCCCAGGCGGCGGGCGAAGAACTGGACACATGGTAGTTGTCTCCGTTCAACCAATCTATACTCCATGCTGGGGATCCAGTAGGGGCTACAAAACCGTCTAATTGGTGTGCTGCCATGACCTTGTCTATTCCATTGTCTCTGCTTCCCTTTCTGAGGGCTTCTAAATGGTCTAGGTATTCTTTACTGTCTAGCCCTGCTTTTTCTAAGGCCATTTCCAAATAGGCTTGATTGTAGTATTTGAGTTCTACCGAATCCTGTTTATTAAAGGCAATGAGGTCTTCTAAATTTTTAATTTTTGCGTCTGGGCCAAGGCTGGCAAAATAATCATTGAGTCCTGCTTTGTATTCTGTTAGCATAACTTGGAATGAATGGGCTCCAGTGCTTCGCTCATTAATTTGATCAATTTCTATAATTGTTGCACCCTGCGCCTTGAGCACCGCGATGGCTTTTAGGGTGAGGCTATCTGTAGTGGCATGGGTGCCAAAAGCAGCTTTAAACCATCCAATACGTTTTCCTTTTAAGCCGTCTTTTTTGAGATAGGGGGTGTAATCTTTTAATGCTTTACCTCTGTTTGCTGCTGTTTTTCCATCTCTAGGATCTTGGCTGGTGAGTGGGCCTAGAGCTATTACGGCATCGGCCACGGTACGGGCCATGGGCCCTGCCGTGTCTTGGGTATAAGAAATAGGGATAATTCCAGCACGACTAATGAGTCCTACCGTGGGTTTAATGCCCACAATTCCGTTGGCGGTTGATGGACATACGATAGATCCGTTGGTTTCTGTGCCAATTGCCAATAACGTGAGGTTGGCAGAAACAGACACCCCGCTTCCTGCACTGGACCCACATGGGGTTCTGGTGAGTACATAAGGGTTTTTGGTTTGGCCATTAATTCCTGACCATCCAGAGCTGGACATTTGCCCTCTAAAATTGGCCCATTCGCTTAGGTTGGCTTTTCCCAGTATCACGGCTCCTGCTGCACGTAATTGCGCCGCTACTTCACTGTCTTGTAGCGGCATAGAGCCCGCTAAGGCACGAGAACCCGCCGTAGTGGCCATCTGGTCCTTAGTGTCTATATTGTCTTTAAGTAATACGGGCACACCGTGTAAGGGTCCCCTCTGTTCTGGGGCTACCCTGTCTAGGGAGTCTGCTATGGCCAAAGCGTCAGGGTTCACTACAATGACTGAATGTAATTGGGGGCCGCTGTGGTCAATGGCGTCTATACGGTTGCTGTATGCAGCGATAACATCTCTGATAGTCCAGCCGCCATTTTTGTAGCCTTCTTGAAGCTCGGGAATGGTAATTTCTAAAAACTGAAAATTATTGAGGTCTTCTGTTTTAGCGTATTCTACTTGGTTTTGACAGGCAAAAAGCAACAAGCTAAGCGCCGCCCATTTGGTTTTTTTTATCAAATTCATGGGGTTGTTTAATTTGGTGTATTTGTATTTTGATGGTTGCTATTAGTAAATGATTCGCTTAAAGATAATAATTTATAATGTGTAAATTCTTTAATAAAAAAGAAGCCGCTATTAGCGGCTTCTTTTTTATTTGGGAAAATACTCAGGTATTTACTCTTCAACACTCGCAGGCGTAATGTCTGCGTCATATGATCTGTAATAGAGTTCTAATAAGGTCATTATTGCATTGAGAAGGTCTCTTGTCTCTAGGAGAATGGAGAAGTACAAAGTGGAGTTTTTTGGACTTGTTTCCTCTGTTCTGATCCTGGCTACCTGTGTTTCAATCTTTTCAGAAACGAATTTTAACAGTGTTGGTTTTACCGCTAGGACTTTTCCAATATCATTAAAATTACGGTTTTCAAAGATGACTTTAGTTTTAGTAAATAATTCTTCTTCAAAAAGGTTTTCTAATTCCTTTAGCTCTTTGAGTTGGTTGTATTTAAGCTTTTTGTGGTTGTTGTTTACGTGTTTGTGGCTCACTTTGGAGATATAATCCAAAGATTGAGACACATCTGTGAGGTGTGTAATGGTGGAGATGTAAAAATCACTTGCACGAACACTAGACTCATCTAGATTTTTAATAAAGTAGAATATGTGGTTGCGTAGGTCTTCTATTTCGTCGGCCAATTTGGCCCCTTGTTTCTTATTCTTTTTAAGCAGTTCAAGATCTTGTTTTGCCAGTCCTGTAACTGCATTAGAATAGATGTTCTGGGTTCTTCTAATCACGTTAGAAATGTTGTTTGCACTCTCTTCTATAACCCCTTGAATAGAACTGCTCTCTGCTTTTCTAAGGCTGTCCTCTGCTTGAAACTCTTTGCTTTTTTTGTTGTAACTAACGTAGTTTCTAGCCAATAAGAATATAGCCAAAATAAGCAACACGCCAATGGCTGTTCCTTGACCTATAGAGATGATTGTTAAAATAATTCCAGCAGCTACAAATGCAATTAGCGCTGTTCCAAACCATCCTCCTATGACATTGAGCACTCCAGCTACACGATATACGGCGCTTTCTGCTCCCCAGGCTTTGTCTGCCAATGAGGTTCCCATGGCCACCATAAAAGTGACGTAAGTTGTAGATAAGGGCAATTTATAGGAAGTGGCAATAGATATTAATATACCAGCAACCACGAGGTTTACTGCAGCCCTGACCATGTCAAAAGCGGGCAGTTCAAAGTTCTTGTCTTTGGATAATGAAATGACTGGTTTTTGAAACTGTGCGTCTAATTTGTTTTGCCATGTTTTAGGAAGAATGGCTTGTGAGTAATTTGAAATGCTCATGGCGAAACGCACAATTCCTCTGGATAAGAAGTTTGGGTTAAAGCGCTCTTTGGATTCTCCCTCTCTAGCCAGATTAATTTCTGTTTCTGCAACGTACCTCGCTTTTTTAGAGAACCAAAGAGTAGCCACCATGACCATTCCTGATGCAAATAATAAAAAGGTAGGCGTTGGCACTTTTTTAGCCAAAATGTTCATGCTAAACTCTGCAGCTGGAATACCAGACATGCTCCAAGCTTCATAAGATTGCCAGGCAGCAATAGGTACACCAATGAAATTCACTAAGTCGTTTCCAGCAAAAGCTAAAGCCAAAGCAAATGTACCTATGACGATAATAAACTTATAGATATTAATTTTAGCCAATGAAATAAGCAGGTATGATATTAAGGACCATATTAATAAATTCACAAGGATGAGACTCCAAACCTCTGTTTCTAAGAAATCTTTAATAGTTTGACCACCGAGTATCTCTAAATTTTCTCCTGCTATGGCAGTTCCTTTTATTCCTTTCATTAAAATGAAGTAGGTAATTGAAGAAGTAGCAATACCGCCAAAAACAGCAGAAACCCAATTGGGTTTTTTCTCAAAATTATAAGAAAGTAATATCCTAGAAACCCACTGAACAATAGCGCCAATAGAAAACGCAACAACTACTGAGAGTAAAATACCAAAAATAATATCTGCCGCTTTTGAGGTGTTTATGTACTGCACAACATCTGAAAAAGCGCCACCTTGATTGCTTATTTTTATTAATGCCATGGCTACAGAAGCACCTAGTAGTTCAAATACAATTGAAACCGTTGTAGAGGTAGGCATTCCCAGGGTATTAAAAAAGTCTAACAATAAAATATCAGTGATCATCACGGCCATAAAAATGAACATGATCTCGTTAAAATAGAATTCTCCGGGATTAAAAATACCCTTTCTAGCCACTTCCATCATACCGCTAGAAAAAATAGCACCCATGGCAATTCCAATAGAGGCAACGATCATAATGGTTTTAAAAGAGATGGCTTTAGATCCAATGGCAGAGTTTAAAAAATTCACGGCGTCATTGCTCACACCAACCACTAAATCTGCAATAGCCAATACCGCAAGTGCGGCCAACATTAAAATATATAAATTGTCCATAATCTATTTTAAAAGGGGTTAAATGTACTCTTAATTTTGGGTATTTGAGGTTATCTTAAGGTTAAAAATGTAAGTCTAATTGAAGCCTGTACATGAGTTTATTGGAAGCGCCGGGACTGTCTAAGTAGCTAAAATCTGATTGCACTTTTAATTTGTGTCCCACTATATATTTTGACACACCCACCGTGTATTGGGTTTCTGGAACTTTTCCTGTGATGACTTGGTCTAGGGTGATTTTAGTGAGCCTCCCTGAGATTTCAATATTGTTTTTTAGTAAAAAACCACTTTGTAAGTTAATGCCTTTTCCAACTTGCACTACCGAACCTGTTTCTGATCCGTCCAGATTTTTAGCTATTGCATTAGCTGCACTGCGGTCTGAGTATTCACCCATAAAGGAGAAACCGCGGTATTTAAACATACCGTCTATAAACCAGGTATTTATATCTGTTTGAAACAGACCAGCATCAGTTTCCATATAAGACCCCATATTGCTCCTGTTTTTTACGGCATTTTGATTGCTGTCGTATGTAGCGGCTATCATAAGTTTTGGGGAATTTTCTCTTTTTAAATCTGACCCACTGTACGCTCCTTTGCTTTTAAAAGCCCCAAAAGGCAAAAGCTCTATACGGCTGGTAAATTGGTGACCCCCTAAATTTCCAGCAGTAATATTTCTACCTTCTCCCTGTGAAATAGCAAACTTTTCTCGCATTAAAAAGTGTTTGCCTATTTTGGTTTTGTGCCTCAATTGCACCCCCATATCACGGTCTATATTAAAGCGGCTGTTGAGTAAGGAACGGTCTACTTGTTGTAAATTCCCTGAGGAAATAACCCGCTCAATATTTCCTGGTAGTTTGGTTTGCCCAAACCACAATTCCCAGTTTCCATGAAAATTCCACATCACTACGGCGTCTAATATATACCTTGGGGTGTTTCCGGTATAAATGGAACCACCTGAAATATCTCTGTTGGAGAGTCCTAGCTCTAATTTGTATTTTAATTTTGGGGAATAAGCAAACCCGTCAAATTTTAAGCGGGCCCTTCTAATGAGCATATTGCTTTCTTGGGTTTCAAAGTCTCCTGACGCACTTTCTTTCCAGTTAGCGATGGTTAAAATTTGCATTCTCGCACCAATTTTCATGGTCCAAGTACTGTCTTTACCTACTAGATTAAATAGGCCTTTTCCAAAATTGGGTGCTGGGGTTTCTTGTGCGCTTAGGCTAAAAGAAAAACAAAGGCAGGCTAAAATGACTGCTTTTTTAAATAATTGCATGGTACTGGTTTTTGTCTGGTGCAAAGAACCATTACTAATGTTAAGTTATTGTAACTTGGGTGTTATGATATAATAAAGATTTAAAAAAAAGCAGCTGCCCCTAAGGACAGCTGCAAGATTTCTAACGCATGACCGACAAAAACCAGTACGTTATTAAGAAACCTACGTGGCTAGCACGCTGTACAAAGGTGGTGTGCATTTGTATTTTAAAAATGAACTAAACGTTAATAAACCATTAAATGCGTGCCACTACCTACTATTATCTTAAAGATACCTACAAACCAAACTGGTACTGAAATTTAAAGTAGAGATTTACCCCATCTACGCGCAGGTCTCCAATGTGTTCTGTGTAGGAATACCCATTGGTGCCCCCAATGTAAAATATGGTGAACGGATTGGGATTCCATTTGAGTAAGGTCTGCACAAAAGCACCTGATCCAAAAGAGTTCAGCTCAGATACCAGTCTCAAGGAGAGGTTTTGATTGAATTGATAATTGGTGTTTCCCCTGACAATGAAACCCTCGTAAAAAGTATTTTTCCCGTCTAAATGACCCAATCTGGAGTAGCGAATACTGGGGCTTACAGACCATTTGGGACTAAATTGGAAGTTGTTAAAACTCCCTAGGAAAAAGTTTTTTCCTACCTCTGGAACGTCTCCGTAAAAAATATTCTCTCCCCAAGAGGTGAATATTCTCATATTTATTTTTTCCGATGGGCTGAAACGAATAAAAAAGTTGTTTTCTGGCATATTGGTGGCGTTAAAGCCCTCGAACTCCTCGTTTAAGACCCACCATTTACTGAATTCCATATAAATATTTCCCGCCAATTGCATGGAGAGTTCCCCGCCCAGGGTACTGTACTTTTTTAAACCGTCATAGTTGTGAATGGCCTCACTACCCATAAAGAGATTCAATTGCCGCACCGTATTTTCTTTTTCAAAAAAATGCTGGTACCCATGGCCCAAAAACACCCTTTTAATACTGTTTCGGGTAATAAACCCTAAAGGTGTCTGGTAATGCGGACTATAATGCTCGTAAAAGGCCTCTGAATTCCAGTGCTTGGTATTCCTTGTCACCTTTAATGCCAAGGCGTCTCCCTTGAGAGACTCCCCGTCTAAGGCAATACTCTTATCTTTAATACGCCCGCTGTTGTCTATCCAATCTGCTTCAGGTTCTTTAACAATACTCTTACTGAATTCCGCAGTAAAGGCGTATTTTTCTTTCATTCTATACAGGGCATTGAACCCAAAAGTATTTCCAGAACCCCCTTCAGTAAAAAACCTGTTGGTGGTTAAAAATCCTACGTTTGACCCCCCTTTAAACGTACGCTGATACCTCAATATATTCGCATAAGACGCCCCTCCTTGCTCCAACACAGACTCATTTTCTCCCGCCACTAAATAAGGAGAAGACTCATCGTAAGCCGTGAGCCAATAGACCCTGTTTTTCTCCCCTTGAGAGATGAGTTTTGAAGAAAAAAGCGGTTGATTAATAGCCCTGGTGTACACCGTATTAAGCTCAGAGGCAATCATGTCATTTCCCTCGTTAAAATAAGGACGACGCTCCGGAAATTCTACCGCAAAAGTATTGTTCACCGTCACCTGAGAAACGTCTGCCTCTACCTGTGAAAAATCTGGATTAATGGTGTATTCAAGCGAAGCGGTATTGTTGAGGTCTAATAGACCACTGAGCCCAACACCAGCGTCTAAAGCTCCGTAAGAAAGCGCCCCCGCTACTTTTTCTCCAGACCAACTCCCCACCATATTGGGGGTAAAAAGCAGCCTGTTTTCAGATTTAATATTTTCCAAATGAATGGTACTCACCGCCTGACAGGGCAGACAATTGTTGTTTCTATCGATGGCAATATTGAGATTCTGACTCCTATTTTCGCCCGTATAAGTAGAGCGGTATAACAGCACATTCCAATCGTAGGAAGGGGCTTTTTTAAACTGAAGGACATTAAAGGGAATTTTCAATTCTACATGGTAGGCATTTTCCTGTTTACTGGCCTTGGACTCAAAATTAATATCGTAAGACTCGTCGTCATTGCCGTCTGCCGTGAACTTCATATCTACCTGATTTCCCTCTGCATTGGACCCAAAATTCACCAAATACCGACCATCTCCATAGGTGTCTATGCCAAACATCACCAGGTCGTCATTCCAAGCCTCATCCCTATTTCTAATAGAAGACCTCAGGGTTTTCATGTCTGTATAGGCAATAAATCCCACGTATAAATGGGTTTCAGAATAGCTCACAAATACTTCAGTAAGGTTTTCAGAAGGCGTATTATTTCCGGGATCTATCTCGTAATTAATCAGAAATTTCTGGGCATTGGCCCACTCCTGTTCCCCAACCACCCCGTCAAATTCGGGCACCTGAAACCTGTCTGTTTTCTGAGCGGGTTCCTGGCCCCATAGGGCCGATGCCATAAAGAGCGCACCTAAAAAAGGGATAAAAAAATTCAAGCGATGTTTCATAAGTAATAGGCTTGTAAAGCGGTGGTTAGTCCCATTAAAGACGAACGGTATTGTAAAACGTTACAAAGTGTTTCACTTTTACGGACTATGAGACTATTTTTATAAAACAATTGATATTAAATGTCAACTTTACTTTACATTTTTAAATAAATGTGTATATTTGTCAAATAAACTTTACAAAATATCAAGTAAGTTTTACAATTAATAACCAATAATATTTAAAATTACATTTTATGAAAAACTCCACATCTTTTAAAGAATTACAGCACAAAAGCACCAAGAGATTGGCACTTTGGACCATGATTTGGGTGCTCAGTACCGCCTTAGCCACCTTTGGTCCTGAATTTATATGGGAAAATTCCCTTTTCACTTACGCAGGCGTAGGTTTGTTTTTAATCACCGGCGCAGCCATGATTTTGGCCAATAGAAAGCACATTTTAAACTTGGATGAGTTGCAACAACGCATGCATTTAGAGGCCATGGCCATTAGTTTGGGTGTAGCAGTGGTTTTGGGTTTGGGATTGTCCATTTTGGAGCAGCAAGATTTACTGGGTTTTAAAATGGATTTTGCCTTTATGACTATTGTGATTAGTTTGACTTATTTGGCGGGATTAGCCATTAACACCAGACGTTTCAAATGAAAAATAGCATTAAAGAACTCCGGGCTAGAGATGGTTTTACCCAAGAAGACTTGGCCCATGAAGTAGGGGTGTCTCGCCAGACCATTAACGCCATAGAAAAAGGTAAATTTGACCCTTCGCTGCCATTGGCTTTTAAATTGGCCCATTTGTTTAAGACTCCAATTGAGGGTATCTTTACTTTTGAAGATTAACATGGTATTTATGGCTAAAGTAATAGTGGGTTTGTTATTGGGATTGTTGTTTTCTTGTGCGCCTAATGTGAAGATGGATGCTGGTGCTCTGATACAGAAAACGGTTGCTGCCCATGGATGGACGTCTAAGCCTTCTCAGATTAATTTTGATTTTAGAGATTATCACTATGAGGTACAAAGAGGCGCTTTTGGGATT
The DNA here is from genome assembly GCA_029238555.1 of Flavobacteriaceae bacterium. Next base: position 3,761 of record JAQWFV010000050.1, on the reverse strand, counting down.
CAATATTCCAGAGAGAAACAAGACAGTTTGGGAGTGACCAAAGACGTTTGGACCAATTTTAGCAGCTTTGAAAGGACCTTAAATGGCGCGCCTGTTACGCTATCAGATTCCTTGCAAACGGTCTATGCCAATTCCCTGAATTCAGTGCTATACTTTGTTCAATTGCCTTTAGGACTTCAGGACCAGGCCGTAGTTCCTAGCTATGAAGGTATGGTAGAAATTAACACGGAACCCTACCACCAATTGGCAGTTACTTTTAAACAAGAAGGCGGTGGAGAAGATTTTCAAGACCAATTTTACTATTGGATCCACAGCGATCGCTTTGAGATAGATTATATGGCCTATTCCTACCACACCAATGGCGGGGGCACTCGTTTTAGAGCCGCTATTTCTAAAAATAGACTAGGGGGTATTTTGTTTCAGGATTTTGACAATTACAAGCCCCCAGTTCACCCCACCCCTTTAGACCGTTTGCCCGTACTTTTCCAAGAAGGCAAACTTCAATGGCTCTCCAAAATTGAAAATTTGACTATGGAGGTCATAAGCGACTAGAAATTTTTAATATATTTAGTGATGCTTTTATTTAAGGGCATAAAACCAACCACTAAAACCACTAAATGCTTCACAAGAACAATCCCCTCAAGGGGTATTTTGCCTTTTTTTTCTGCGCCTTTTTTATGACCTCCTATTCAGCTTTGGCCCAGTTTTCAGTGGGAATTACCGGAGGAACTGATTTTGACACTGTTAATAATGTGGACGCAGAAGTCGCAGCACTCCAAAAAAACATCAACATTTATGTGGGAAGAGAAGGCCGTCATTTTGGTGGATTTGTCAAATACAATCATCAAGATTGGTATATTAGGGTAGAGGCTTTGCAAGTGAAAAGGGACCACTCTTTTAAAATCCCTATTGTACTGACAGATGTAAAACGAATTATCACTGATTTTGAAGTCACCCATCTAGATGTGCCCCTGCTCTTGGGGTACAATATTTCTAAGTCGCTTCGCATTTTTGCAGGACCTAGATGGACTTTTAACCAAAAAGCCAATATGAAAGGAGTTCAAATAGAGGACCTTGAAAGGACTTCTTTTATAGGAACACAGTTGGGTTTTGGATACCAGTACAAAAGATTTGAATTGGACGTTCGCTATTCTTTAAGCGGTCAAACACATGAAGTAAACTTTTTAGAAAATCCCGTAGGGAATAAAAATCAATATATAAATTCACAGGGTCAATTTGTACTCTTGGGCTTGAGTGCTTATATTTTATAGTCTTTTAAAAAAACAATCATGAAAAAACATTTTTTCTTTTTACTCGCTTTGGCTACTGTTCAAACGGTTTTTGGACAACAACAAGAAGTACTTTCTAAGGCAGTTCATTACAGAAATATAGGTCCTTTTAGGGGGGGCAGGTCGGTAGCGGCTTCTGGAGTGGTTCAGCAGCCAATGGTGTATTATATGGGTACGACGGGAGGTGGATTGTGGAAGACAGAAGACGCGGGCCAACATTGGAACAATGTGTCTGATGGGTTTTTTAATACAGGCTCCGTTGGTGCGGTGGCAGTATCTGAGAGCCATCCTGATATTGTTTATGTAGGGATGGGTGAGCATGCACCTAGAGGGGTTATGACTACCTATGGAGATGGGGTGTACAAATCCTTAGATGGAGGTAAAACATGGCAGCATCTGGGTTTAGAGGCCACACAACATATTTCGAGAATTAGGATTCACCCAAGCAATCCTGACATTGTGTATGTGGCTGCTCAAGGTGCTTTGCACGGCCCCAATCAAGAGCGGGGTATTTATAAGACCACAGATGGTGGCAAAAATTGGGAAAAACAGCTTTTTGTGAATAGCCTGAGTGGGGCTGCGGAATTGTCTATGGATATGAAAAATCCGGAAGTGTTGTATGCCGCTATGTGGGAGCACCAAAGATTGCCTTGGCAGGTAGTGAGTGGAGGTGTTGGGAGTGGTTTGTATAAAACGGTAGACGGGGGTGCACACTGGACTTTATTAGAAAATGGACTCCCTGAAGAGAAAGGAAAAATGGCTATTGCAGTATCTAGAGCCAATCCCTCTAAAGTGGTGGCGCTCATTGAAAGTGACTCTAAGCAAGAAAAAGGCGGCTTATTTGTGTCTGAAGACTCTGGAGAAAATTGGACCAGGGTGTCTGCAGACCATAGGCTCATTCAGCGTGCCTGGTACTATACAGAGGTTTTTTTAGACCCAACAGATGCAGACACTATTTATGTCATGAGTGCTACGGCCTATAAATCTATAGACGGAGGCGCCCATTGGGAGGAAATGAATCCAGCCCATGGAGACTACCACGATTTATGGATACACCCAACCAATAATAAGCAAATGGTCTTGGCAGACGACGGTGGCGCGGCCATTAGTTTTAACGGCGGTCTGAGTTGGTCTTCACAGAATAATATGCCCACGGCACAATTTTACAGGGTGAATGCAGATCATTTATTTCCTTATAATATCTATGGCGGCCAACAGGACAATACCAGTGTGAGAATTGCCAGTTTATCTTTGGGTAATGGGGGTATTGGCGCGGAGAGCTGGGAGGCATCGGCCGGAGGCGAAAGTGCCTTTCTAGCTTTTGATCCTGACCAGCCAGATGTAGTGCTTGGAGGGAGTTATCTGGGGACTATAGACGCTTATTATCCCGAGAGTAAATCCAGTACCAATATTATGATAGACCCCATTCAGTATTTGGGTATGGCGGCCAGCGAAATGACATATCGTTTTAATTGGAATGCGCCAATTATTAGGTCTGTACATGAACCTAATACTTATTTTCACGGCGCCCAATATGTTTTAAAAACTACAGATATTGGACAAAATTGGGCCGTTATTTCTCCAGATTTAACCATGAATGATAGGTCTAAGCAGGTGCATGGTGGCGGGCCCTATACCATTGAAGCGGTTGGAGCGGAAAATTACGGTACCCTATCTTATATTGTGGAGTCTCCTCACGAAAAGGGGCTTTTGTACACAGGTTCGGACGACGGTCTGGTGCATATTACCAAAGATGGAGGGCTTAGTTGGAAAAATATTACCCCTAGGGGTTTGCCAGAGACCATCATAAATGCCATTGAAGTGTCTGCGCATGACCCAGGAACGGTTTATATAGCGACCACACGTTATAAATTTAATGACAAAATGCCTGGGTTATATAAAAGTATCAATTATGGCGCGCAATGGAAAAAAATATCGGCTGGAATTCCAGAAGGATCTTTTACTAGAGTAGTTCGCGAAGATCCTGTGGTGAAAGATTTGCTTTTTGCAGGAACGGAAAAAGGGGTATATGTTTCCTATAATGGGGGTGAATTTTGGGAACCCATGCAGTTAAACCTCCCTAATGTTCCCATCACAGACTTACTGATTAAGAATAATGACCTTATAGTAGCCACTCAGGGCCGTTCTTTTTGGGTGTTAGATGACTTAGACCTCATAAGACAAGCCACCCCAGCTGCTTTAAATGGGATTCAATTTTTTACCCCTGAACCGGCTATTTTAGGAAATTGGTACAGTAGCATGAATGGCGCCGAACCTAAAGGTTCCGATGTTTTACAAGGGGTGAACCCAGCGAATGGAGTGGTGTTTTATTACCATTTACCTCAAGGTGTTTCCAATACAGATATTTCCTTGGAGATTAGGGATGCTAAGGACCAGCTGATTAGACGTTTTAGCGGGCTTAAAGATCCTGCTTATAAAGCTTATGAGGGTGCGCCTAGTCCTGCGCCTTTA
>JAQWFV010000041.1 GCA_029238555.1 Flavobacteriaceae bacterium | reverse complement strand
TTTTCTTTAAAAAAAGGATTTGCATATCAAACGAGAAAGCGTATATTTGCACCCGCCTAAACTTATTTGGGCGTTAATTAACTATTAATCATTAGCTATGTACGCAATTGTAGAGATAGCAGGGCAGCAATTTAAAGTTGCAAAAGACCAGAAGGTTTTTGTTCATCGTTTGCCAGAAGCAGAAGGAGAGAAAGTTCATTTCTCTAACGTAATGCTTTTAGAAGACGGTAAAAACATTACCATTGGCGCCCCAGCTATAGAAGGAGCCGCAGTAGAGGCCAAAGTAATTAAACATCTTAAAGGAGACAAAGTCATTGTTTTCAAAAAGAAAAGAAGAAAAGGATACCGTGTTAAAAACGGTCACAGACAATACCTTTCTGAAATTGTAATTGAAGGAATTGTTGCTTCTGGTGCTAATGCGCCTGCTAAGAAAGCGGCAACTAAAGCTGCCAAACCAGTAGAAGCTAAACCAGCTGCTGCTAAGAAAGCTGCTCCAAAAGTTGCGGAAGATTTATCTTCTAAGACGGTTGCAGAATTAAAAGAAATGGCTAAAGCTAAAGGTGTTGAAGGAATTTCAACAATGAAGAAAGCAGATTTAATTGCTGCTTTAAGCTAAATAATAAAGTTAAAAATAGATAGATCATGGCACATAAAAAAGGTGTAGGTAGTTCTAAAAACGGTAGAGAATCAGAATCAAAACGCTTAGGAGTTAAGATTTTTGGTGGCCAAGCTGCTATTGCAGGGAACATCATCGTGAGACAACGTGGAACAAAGCACAATCCAGGCGAAAATGTATATGCTGGTAAAGACCATACATTACATGCAAGAGTAGACGGATTAGTGAAATTCACTAAAAAAGTAGACGGTAAGTCTTTTGTTTCTATTGAGCCATTCCAGGCTTAATAGTGCGCTTTAAATAATAATTAAAATCCTATGTTGCTCACGCAGCATAGGATTTTTTTGTCTTAACTATTTCTTTAAGCATATACATCAATAGTATTGATGTATAAAAAAAACCCGCCAATGGCGGGTTTTTTTTATTATTAAGCGCTTGTATTTAGTATCTGTAATACTCAGGTTTGAAAGGCCCCTGAACAGTTACCCCTATATAATCTGCTTGTTCTTCGTTGAGTGTTTCTAACTCTACACCCAGTCTAGAAAGGTGTAATGCAGCCACTTTTTCATCTAAATGCTTGGGCAGCATATACACTTTGTTTTCATAAGCACTTGAATTGGTCCAAAGCTCTATTTGTGCCAATGTTTGGTTGGTAAATGAGTTGCTCATTACAAAACTTGGGTGCCCAGTAGCACAGCCTAAGTTTACCAATCTTCCTTCTGCCAATACAATCACGTTTTTACCATTAATGGTGTACATGTCTACTTGAGGCTTAATCTCCTCTTTTGTATTCCCATGGTTATTATTGAGCCAGGCCATGTCTATTTCATTGTCAAAATGACCAATATTACAAACAATAGCTTTGTCTTTTAAGGCTTCAAAGTGCTCTCCACGAATAATGTCTTTGTTTCCAGTAGTGGTGATCACTATGTCTGCATTTCCAATGACAGAAGCCATTTTCTTTACTTCAAAACCATCCATAGCCGCCTGAAGGGCACAAATAGGATCTATTTCAGTCACAGTTACTATTGAACCAGCGCCTTTAAATGAGGCAGCAGTTCCTTTTCCAACGTCTCCGTATCCTGCTACCACGACTCTTTTACCAGCAAGCATGGTATCTGTGGCACGTCTAATGGCGTCTACAGCAGATTCTCTACAGCCGTATTTATTGTCGAATTTAGATTTGGTTACCGAGTCATTTACGTTTATGGCTGGCATGGGTAAGGTACCCTTTTTAACACGCTCATACAATCTATGCACTCCAGTGGTAGTTTCTTCTGAAAGCCCCTTAATGGCTTCAGCTAAGGCAGGGTATTGGTCTAGTACCATATTGGTTAAATCTCCACCGTCGTCTAAGATCATATTCAGCGGCTCGCGAGATTCCCCAAAGAAAAGGGTTTGCTCAATACACCAGTCAAATTCTTCTTCATTCATTCCTTTCCAGGCGTAAACCGCTATACCTGCTGCTGCAATAGCTGCAGCTGCGTGGTCTTGAGTAGAAAAAATATTACAAGAACTCCAAGTCACCTCTGCCCCTAGGGCTACTAAGGTCTCGATGAGTACTGCTGTTTGAATAGTCATGTGCAGGCAACCAGCAATCCTAGAACCTTTTAAAGGTTGAGAAGGTCCGTATTCCTCTCTCAAGGCCATTAGCCCAGGCATTTCTGCTTCTGCTAATGTAATTTCTTTACGGCCCCAGTTGGCCAATCCAATATCTTTTACCTTATAAGGTACATAGGGTAGGGGATTTGCACTCATAGTCTTTTTTTATTTTTACTTTCGTATTATTATTAAGTTGCAAAGATACAACATAGCTCAGAATTAAATGCCGCTCCAAAAGACAATTCCAATAGATTCAAATGGTATGGTATACCTGTGGGAGGTCACAGAATCTGAGGCCACTTTGCGAACAGGTATTTCGCTAGCAGGGTACAGTAAAGACCGGCTGGCTCATATGAAATCTGAACTGCATAGAAGGGCCTATTTGAGTATTAGGCATTTGTTAAAAATAGCAGGCTACCAAGACAGTGATTTATCTTATGATTTGTATGGCAAACCCCATCTTGAAGACGGTAGCTTTGTCTCAATCTCGCATTCTTTCACCCAAACAGCTCTAGTAGTGCATAAAAATATACCGGTTGGTATAGATGTAGAAATGAAGCGGGATAAAATACTTAGAATTGCACATAAATTCACCACTTTTAACGCTACTAATGAAACAGTTGTGCCTACCTTGACTCATATCTGGGCTACTAAGGAAACGGTATACAAAATAATCGGGACCCCAGGATTGAGTTTTTTAAAAGGCATTGAGGTCTTTTGGTTTTCAGAAGCTATTTTAGCCGCCTGTGCTCCAGTGAATGGGTCCCAACATTTTTATGAAATGCACCCTTTTGAAATAGGCGATTTTGGAGGTGTTTGGGGGTTGGAAATTCAAAAGGCATCGGCCCGAGAGGGCCAATTAAAAGAGGCCTATGCAACAGCTGTTAAGAAGGCGCAAATTTATTAATGGTTTAGACCAAATACCACTGCAGTAATGGATCAGATAATTGAATTTTTCTTTGGGGCTTATTTTGGGGTGTCGCCTCTTTTGGTGGGCTTGGAAATGACCGCAGTATTTTTAGGGGTGCTCTCTGTGTGGTTTGCCCATAAAGAGAATATACTGGTCTTTCCCACAGGTTTGGTGAGCACAGGTATTTTTGTTTATATCTTATGGGTGTACGGTTTGCTGGGAGACATGCTGATTAATGGCTATTATACCGCAATGAGTATTTATGGGTGGTGGTTTTGGTGGTATAAAAAATCCGTACGCCACGAGCCTCAAATATCTCGAGTTTCCAGAAATGAATGGCGTAAAGCCGGGTATTTATTTATTGGCGCCATTTTGTTTGTGGTTGGAGTATATATGTCCTTTGATATGTTCCATGTCTGGACGGCTTATGTAGATACTTTTACCACAGCCATATTCTTTGTTGCCATGTGGCTTATGGCTAAAAAGAAATGGGAGCACTGGCATTTTTGGATTGTAGGGAACCTGATTAGCATACCGCTTTATTGGTATAAAGGCCTTACCTTTACCGCCTTTCAATATATACTGTTTACTATTATTGCCGTTCTCGGATACCAATCATGGAAGAAAAATTTAAGCAACAGCCATCAAAACTGATCAAAGTAGTCCTTTTTGGTCCAGAATCTACGGGAAAAACGACCTTATCTGAACAATTGGCCAGACACTACAATACAGTTTGGGCGCCTGAGTATGCCAGAGAATATTTGCAAGATAAATGGAATGAAGAACGCAAGACTTGTGAACCTCACGACCTTTTGCCCATTGCAGCCGGACAGATTGCATTAGAAAATAAATTGGCCCAAAAAGCAACAGATTTATTAATTTGTGACACAGATTTGTTGGAGACCAAAGTATATTCTGAAGCCTATTATATTGGATACTGTGACCCTACACTTGAAAAATACGCATTGGAAAACACCTATGACTTGTATTTTCTAACCTATATAGATGTGCCTTGGGAGGCAGACGACCTTAGAGATAAACCCACTGCTAGGGAGGAAATGTTTGCCTATTTTAAAGGCACCCTTGATAAATATAACCGTCCTTATGTCCTTTTAAAAGGCGATAAGAAAACTAGATTGGCTACAGCAGTAGCACATATAGACGCTTTACTTGCTAAAAAATGATTTGGACCACTCAAGATATTCAACAATTTAAGGACCTTAATATTTCTGTAGATAAAGTTACAGAAGATTTAAAAACATTTAGAAGGGGTATTCCTAAACAAGCTTTAGAGAGAGCCGCTACTATCGGTGACGGAATTTCTGTATTAAAACCTAGGGAGGCGCGTAAATTAGCACAATTTTTTGAGGCGGCTCAAAACACCCTAAATGCCGTTAAATTTGTTCCTGCTTCAGGGGCGGCAACGCGAATGTTTAAGCCACTACTCTCATTTTTGGAAGCGAGTGAAGCGAAAGATTTTTCTTTTTCTGCTTACTTAAAAGCCCATGTAGAAGTATCTGATTTTATAAGGGAAGCCCATCATTTTCCTTTTCACGAAGCAGTTTTAAAGCAACTTCCTGTAGATTTTTCATTTGACGCTCCTGCTTCTGTAATTGCCTATCTCAAAGCGTTATTGCAAAGTCCAGGACTTAATTTAGGCAATAAACCAAAGGCTTTATTGCCATTTCATATAAATGAGGGGCAGACACCGCTGGTTTTGGAAGAGCATATTTTGGAAGCCTTGCATTACGCTAAAACGAAAGGAGAAGCGCAACTACATTTAACGATTTCTGAACACCATTTAGATGCTTTTAACGCAGCCATAAAGGAGATCTCAGCCTCAGATAAATTTCGAGATTTTGGCCCATTTAAGGTTCAGTTTTCGCATCAAAAGTCGGAGACAGACACATTGGTGGTTGGTTTAGATTTGCATCCGCTGAGGGACAAAGACAGCCGTTTGGTATTTCACCCAGCGGGTCATGGCGCCTTATTGGATAATTTAGGGGCCTTACAGGCCGACATTATTTTTATAAAAAATGTAGACAACGTATGCGCTCCACACGCTTTAGAGACCTCTTTACAGTATAAAAAAATATTGGGGGGTAAACTCTTACAGGTGCAACAACAATTGTTTGCTTACACCGAAGCCTTAGATTCTGACATGCTCTTAGATGCCACTGATTTGGCATTTATGGTCACTTATTTCAAGGAGACTTTTTCTAAAAACTTGCCGGAATACTTTGAAGAAATGACGCTAGAAGAGCAGCGTGATTTTTTATTGGAGTTATTTCAAAGACCCATACGGGTTTGTGGTATGGTGGAGAATGAAGGAAAAACAGGAGGTGGCCCATTTTGGATAAAAGACAGCTTGGGCCAAGAAAGCCTTCAGATTATTGAGGCTTCACAAGTGGCGGTTAAAGATCCAGAACAATTGGAAATATTTGAAGCGTCTACCCATTTTAACCCAGTAGATATTGTTTGTGGAATCAAAAACTACAAAGGAGAAACTTTTGACCTTTCCGCTTTTAACAATCCATCTACTGCTTTTATTGCCGAGAAGAACCGATTGGGCAAGAGGGTCAAAGTGTTAGAACTTCCAGGGCTTTGGAATGGCGGAATGTGGGAATGGAATACCATTTTTATAGAAGTGCCCAAAGAAACTTTTACTCCTGTAAAAACGGTGTTAGACCTACTTGATTCAGGTCATATACCTGGCTAAGCGCGCAGTGAAACGCCAAGTGATATTTCTTTAAAAAAATATTGTGCCCTAAGGATTTGCCCCCTATCTTTGCTTTGTCTCAAAGGGGTGCGAACTTCATTTATTGAATAAGCTGAGATTATACCCATGGAACCTGGGCGGGTAATGCTGCCAAGGGACTGCTTAAAAGCTTCGATTGTTTTTTATTTGCGCATTTATTTTGGTCAAATAAGTTCAATCTGTGTGTTTTAAGCGACCATTTCACTGATTTTTAACCTGAATAACAGCCCCTTTTATTCGTACTAATTTTATTACGAATGAAAATTGTTTTCACTACACTGGCTACAGCGCTGCTCACAACAGCAGTCTGGGCCCAAACAAAGAAACCATCTAATGGCGCGCCAAAAAAGCAAACAGATAGTTTGCTCCAAAAAGAAATTGCCTTAAACGAGGTTTTTGTCAGTGCCCTTAGGGCTACAAAAGCCATGGGGGTATCCTTTTCTAATGTAAAGGCCGAAGATTTTGAGTCTAGAAATTTAGGCCAGGATTTACCTATTTTACTACAGTATTTACCCGGAGTAGTCACTACTTCAGATGCTGGAGCAGGAATTGGATACACCGGAATTAGGGTCAGAGGGTCAGACGCGACTAGGGTTAATGTAACCATCAACGGAATTCCCTATAACGACCCAGAGTCTCAGGGCACTTTTTGGGTGAACCTGCCGGATTTTGGTTCTTCCGTTTCTTCTGTACAACTTCAAAGAGGGGTAGGTACCTCTACCAATGGTGCTGGAGCATTTGGTGCCAGTTTAAATATTTCTACCAAAGACGTTGCGCCCGAAGCCTCTGCCCAAATCAGAAGCGCTGTGGGTAGTTTTAATACCTTGAACAACAGCGTTCAGTTTAACACAGGTCTCTTAAACAACGATTTTAGCCTTTCTGGAAGGCTGTCTCGTATTGTTTCGGACGGCTATATTGACAGGGCAAGCGCCCTATTGTCGTCTTATTTTTTACAGGGGACCTATCAAAAAGGCAGTACTACTTTAAAAGGACTTTTATTTGGTGGTCATGAGGTTACTTACCAGGCATGGAACGGAATAGATGCACAAACCCTTAGTGAAAACAGAACATTCAATCCTTCAGGAATGTACACAGATGCCAATGGAGTCCTGCAATTTCATGACAAGGAAGAAGACAACTACAAACAAGACCATGCCCAATTACATTGGAATGAAGTGTTAGCGAACGGTTGGAACGCCCAATTTGCCCTTCATTTCACTAGAGGAAGGGGTTATTTTGAGCAGTATAAGGAAGGTGAAACAGATGGTTCTTACGGCATTGGTTTGCTGCAAGACACGCCTACGGATTTGATCAGAAGGCGTTGGTTAGACAACAGGTTTTATGGCTTGACCACCTCGGTGACCAAGCAAACCAATAAGGGACAGCTCATTTTGGGAGGGGCCTTAAACAAGTATGAAGGGGCACATTTTGGCGAAGTGATCTGGGCACAGCAAATGGGCACAGCGCACATAGGAGACCGCTATTATGACGATTTTTCTACTAAAACAGATGCGAATATCTACTTGAAGTGGCAGCAACAATTTGGTCAAAAATGGACCTCATTTATAGACCTTCAATACAGAGGAGTGGGCTATACGGCCAATGGAGAAGAAACAGGGCTTGTAGACGATCAATTTGGGTTTTTCAATCCTAAAATGGGCCTAACCTACCAAGCCAATAAAGCCAATAGTATATATATTTCCTATGCTGTGGCGAATAGAGAACCCAATAGAAATGATTACGAAAGTGGCAATCCTAAGCCTGAGCAGCTTAGGGACATAGAGTTGGGATGGCGTTATTTGTCGCCCTCTTTTCAATTAAACACCAACTTGTTTTACATGCGTTATAAAGACCAACTGGTTTTAACTGGGGCTTTAAACGACGTTGGGGCCCCACTCAGGGCCAATGTGGGAGATAGTTATAGGTTAGGAATTGAAATAGATGCTCAGAAACAAGTGTCAGATAAATGGTTATGGCAGGCCAATGTGTCTTTTAGTGACCATAGAAACCTAGACTATTTCTTTAAAAGGGATGGGGAGCTCAGGGACCTTGGCAATACACAAATAGCTTTTTCTCCAAGATTTATTGCAGGACAAATGGTCCAGTACAATGTAGATGAGCACTTTACTTTGAGTCTGCTCTACAAGCGGGTTGGTAAGCAGTATATGGGGAACATTGACTCAGATGCTTCCGTTTTAAAAGGTTACAGCCATACGGATTTAAATGCCCAATACACTTGGAATCCCTCCCATACTTTTAAGGAGATTAGTTTGAATCTTTTAGTGAATAATTTGTTCAATAATCTTTTTGTGAGTAACGGTTATTTTTTCACCTATGACGACGATTTTTCCTCACCAGGGACGGTGACAACTATAGAAGGAGCTGGTTATTACCCACAAGCAGGCACCAACTTTTTGCTGGGCGCTACCTTTTCTTTTTAAGAAAGTCATGAAGGTTTATTTGGCTTCGCCGATGCTTTAATTAAATACCCTTACTGTGTTTCCGCTGGCCTGCGTTTGGTAAGCCAGCAGATCATAGGTTCTTTCCGAATTATTGGCTGGGTTTAGTAGCTGTCCCGTAAATAGGCTGTAGCTAAAAGCGTCGCAGTCACAGCGCCCATTTTGACCCTCAATAACTAGTGTGCTGCAGCTATTTGGGCTATGATTGGCACAGCTGGCTTCAAAAGCTACAAACTGATCGAATCCAGAATTCATGACAATAATTCCTTTGGTTCCAATACCCGTAGCATCTATATAAATAGGGTTGCCTATTATTTTGAGTGGGTTGTATTTAGGTAAGCTCAAATTGAGTTCAATAGAAAAGTTAATTTCTTGAAGGTATGGGTTTCTTCTTGAATTTTGGGTACTGCAGTTGACCATCAAAGCGCTAAAAAACAGAAGTATAGCAAGGGTTTTTGTGGTTTTGACTTTAGGCATAACATGCTGTTTTGAATAAAAAATTGTGTATCTTTGTTTAGATCCTCTATAATAGAGGATTTTTCTATTTAAAACCATGAAGATATGAGTAAAGTATCTTATTACACCGCAGAGGGATTAAAAAAGTTGAAAGACGAATTGAATCAGCTGCGCGATATTGAAAGGCCAAAGGCCTCACAAGCTATTGCAGAAGCGAGAGATAAAGGAGATTTGTCTGAAAACGCTGAATACGACGCGGCAAAAGAAGCCCAAGGCCTATTGGAGCTTAAAATCGCTAAAATGGAAGAAATTTTAGCTGGAGCGAGATTAATAGATGAGTCACAGTTAGATGTGTCTAAAGTTTTGGTGCTTTCTACAGTGAAATTAAAAAACACCCAGAACGGAATGCTTATGTCATACACCTTAGTAGCTGAAAGCGAAGCAGATCTCAAGTCGGGAAAAATCTCTGTGAACTCTCCTATTGGAAAAGGTTTACTGGGAAAGAAAGTGGGAGATATTGCTGAAATTAAAGTGCCTAATGGAACTATGGGCTTTGAGATTGTAGCCATCACTAGGTCCTAATTTAGCGCAGGCAACAACCTCCTTTTTATACTGAAAAAAGGATTTTTTACACTTCGAAAATCACCGATTTATTCCTAACCTTTTACAAATGGCTAGTATTTTTACCAAAATAATTCAAGGCGACATTCCCGCTTATAAAATTGCAGAAACAGCAGATTGTATTGCTTTTTTAGATGTAAATCCAAATGCAAAGGGACATACACTTTGTGTTCCGAAGAAAGAAGTAGATAAGATTACAGATCTGTCACAGGAAGCGTACCTTTCACTCATGTCATTTTCTTTAAAAGTAGCACAGTCCATTGAAAAATCAGTTCCTTGCAAGCGGGTTGGTTTTACTGTGATTGGTTTAGAGGTGCCCCATGTTCATGTGCACCTAATTCCTTTA
>JAQWFV010000142.1 GCA_029238555.1 Flavobacteriaceae bacterium | reverse complement strand
TAGCCAGTAACGTCTCCTGAACCAGACACTTTTGACGCTACTTTTTTAGGATTTCCCTTGTATTGAATATCACCAGAACCAGATACTTTTGCATTTAAAGTGCCTTTTACAGTCAGTGTAACATCTGCAGATCCAGATACGGTTACTGTAGCGTCCTGTGCAACTACACCATAAGCATTTACATCTCCAGAACCCGATACTGTAGCGTTAAAATCTGCTGCCTTTAAAGTGGTCTGTGTGCTAATATCTCCAGAACCTGATAATTTAACTCCGGTTATTTCAATGACAGGCACCTCAATAGCGATGGTTTTATTCCACGAACTACTCAGGTTTATATTGTCTTTTACTTTTAAAATGAGCACATTGTTTTTAACATACACTTCAATGTGCTCTAAGAGGTTTTCTTCTCCTTTTAGTGTAATCTCTCCCTCTTCACCTCTAACCAATTGCACGTCAAAAGATCCTGCTACAGAAACTTTGTCATAATTAGCTGTTTGTCTTGTTTGTGTAATGCTGTTACCATTTCCTTTAATTCTCTTCCACCACTGAGCATGCGCAGAGGTTCCAAGTAAAATCATTGCGATTAATAAGATGCTTTTTTTCATAATTAAGAAGTTTAAAATGTTGGTTGCCTTGTTGAATGAATCAAAAGAATATTGTTTTATGATATTATTAGGTGGTATTTTAATAGCTTACTTTGCGAAATACTTATTTTTTAGTAAAGCTCAAACCGCCGTATTTACTAAATATTTGAACGTGATTTTTGCTGTTTGGATTTTTGTAGTAGCCTTTGTAATAACGCTCACTAGATTTTTCTTTAGAGATAGACATCTCAAAAGCATCTGTACCACTAACTCCTGCGTATTTGGTTTCAATTTCAAAGGTAAAATGATAATCCTCATGGTATCCGATTTTTACACCAGTATAATCAGAACTGATATTTAGGCTTCCCGCGTCTGCAGCCATTTCTGCAATTTTTACACTTCCATAATCAGCATCTATAGTCACATTTCCATGAAGGACACCAAGTTTAGTGCTAAAATAGTCGCCTACTCCATTTACATCATTGGCTTCTTCTACTTCTATACTTCCGTAATCTGCGTCATAACTTAAATTGTCCATCTGATAAATACTTATGGAGGAATAGTCTGAATTGATATTTAAATCGCCCGCTTTTTCTATAGTCATCCCAGAATAATCTGCTTCTATATAGGCTTTCTTAACATAGGCTATAGTAGATTTGGAGGTGTAGTCAAAGTTGAGATCGTTTCTGTCGCCATTTAAGGAACCAATCTCCAGCCTTCCATAGTCACAATTAATTTTGGTATTTCCATTGATTTGATCAATGATAATACTTCCGTAATCATTCTCTAAATCTACACTGTTAGAAATGGGCATTTTTATGTTGTAGTGTACAGAGAGGTTTACATTGTTATTCCCCCAATTCCAACTCCAACCACTTCTTTTGTTGTTGAAAATTGTTTTGGCAGAGACCATACTGCTGCTAGACATAAAGTCTATATCTACCCCTTCGATTTTTTCAATTACACGGTCTTCATCGCTACCCTCTGCTTTAATAGTAATGACCATTTCAATCCTATTCTCGTTCCAACTACTAATGGTTAGATTGCCATAGGCGTTGTCAATTTTCATGAGTGCGTCTGCATTGACCTTGAAGTTTTTCTTAACCACCCTTTCTTTTTCATATCTGAAAGGAGATTTTTTTTCGAGAACCTCAGGTTTGTTGGCCCACATTAATGCAGGGAAAATTAAAGTAATTAAAAGTATTCTAACTGTTTTTTTAAAGGTTTCCATCTGTGTGTTCGTTTATAGCGTTAATGGTGTTTATTTGGTGCATAACTTCTTCTAATAATTCTATTCTTGTGGTGTAATTTTGTACCATGGCCTGAAGGATTAATTTGGTGTTTCCGCCATTAATCATAGCGACCTCCATTTCTTTAAAGCGGTCGTCTAATTTTGAAATTTCCTTAAATGCCTTGTCTATATGAGCTTTAGTTAGCGGGCTGCTCTGTTGTTCAATTTCTTTAACAGCAATGGCAATTAAGCCAGGATAGTAGTCATTTATAGCTGCTGCTTCAGGAGCAAAGGAGGCAATTTTTGTTTGGGTGGCCTGACTGTGCACTCCCCACTGAAACACGCAAAATAAAATGGCTACACTCGCAGCTACACTCAAAAATCGTCGGGTGTTTTTTCGCCATACTAATTTAAGGGCCGTCTTTGGGGGAGTGGATTCTTGGGCAGATTCTTCAAGGAGATTTTGTGCTGTTTGTGCAGGGTTCATTTCAGTTTCCGCTTGCGCTAAAGAAGCCTCAGAAAGTTTTTTTAAAAAGCGGTTTTCGTGGCCTTCAAGCGGTTTTTTGCTTTCAAGTGCCTCTGGTACCAATGCCATAATTTGTTTTATAACTCTTTCCATAATGGATGTGTTTCTAATTTTTTTCTCAGTTGTTCTTTTGCCCTAGAAAAGGTGGTCCTACAATTGCCGCTACTTATGCCTAATAGTTCAGAGATTTCTTCATGGGTTAATCCTTCTATGAGGTGTAAGGTCAGTGAAATGCGATAATTTTCTTTTAAACGGTCTATGGTTTCTAAAACTAAAGCCGCTTTTTTTTCGTTGTTTGTCTGGTGAGTGGCATCGGCCAAAGGCCCAGAAAGGGTATAAATCTCTTCTTCTAAACCAATAGTGTCTTGTTTTTTTTGTTTTCTAAAAGCGACAATCGCTTTGTTAATGACAATTTTCTTTAACCAAGCGCCAAAGGTGACTTGACCGCTAAACTGATCTAGTTTTTTAAAAGCAAAATTTCTAATATCTCTTAATGCATTTTCAGTAACATTTGTAAACAATACAATTCTAAAAAATGAAAATATAGCTTGAAAAGCAAAAAGAATAAACAAGGCAATTGTAATGTCATTTATAGTTTCTACTGATAACAAAGAAAATGATTCCTGATTACTGAGTGTTGCATTTGATGAACCTAAAAGCTTTCCTAATAAGTAGGGGAAGAATAATCCTGCCAAACTAGATAAAATAAGAAAAACCCAACCTACAAGATATACTCCAATATATGGGCGCATGAATTTAAAAATTGTAAAAAAATTAGAAATTTTAGCCTTTTTAATACTCGAATCTATTTTACTTCTTTTCATTTAACAAATGTGAGATAGCAAAATTAAACTTATAATTTATAATACATTAATATTGTAAAATATAAAATAAATTTTATTTAGACTAAATTTAAATAATACCACTTTTATGGTATTGTTAAGACTGTATTAATGAAATACTTTTGCACAGTTATTAATATAAATTATTATTTAAAATTCAAATTAGTTAAAAAATGAAAAAAATAATCCTCTTAGGTTTATTTACTGTTGTAGCAATCTCATCTTGTAAGAAAAAAGGATGTATGGACCCCAACGCAAACAATTACAATACAGAAGCAGAAAAAGATGACTGAAGTTGTACTTATGATCCTGTTGTACCGCCAACACCAATAACATATACTGTTCCAACAACTTACACATTTACTGATGCGAGTGGAAACAATACTGTATCTTATGGTGGTCAAACTGCTAGATTAGATATGTTGGGTGAAATGACTTCGTATCTTAAAACTGCTAACGGATCAAATTCAAGCCCTGCTAATCTAAGTGCTTCAGATTTATTAGCAATGTATGATAATTCATATACTGGATGGTCTGATAATTCTTTAGTTGGTAATGGAAAACAATTAAAAAGCAAAACTGCTTTGGGTGATGCTGGTGTTCAAGGTCAATTTGAAACATGGATGAATGAAGTTGCTGCTGCATCTCCTGATATATCTTCAGGTTACCTTCAAGCTGCAAGTGGACATGAATGGACTCAATTAATTGAAAAAGGATTAATGAGTGCTTGTTTTGTTAGCCAAATGACAGGTAATTACTTAGCTGGAATTGCTTCTGATGACAACACTACTGCTGTTGATGCTGCTAATGGAAAGCATTACACAGAAATGGAGCACCATTGGGATGAAGCTTATGGATATTTCACAAGCGCAACAGATTACCCAACATCAGGTACTAATCGTTTCTGGGGTAAATATGCAAACAATACTTTAGAGTCTGTAATAGGAAGTGCTACAACAATAGCA
>JAQWFV010000152.1 GCA_029238555.1 Flavobacteriaceae bacterium | reverse complement strand
TAAGCCCCAGACAATACCGCACCTGCTGTCATTCCCATGGGGATTCCAAGGGCGTTGCCTATTCCAATAAGGGCAATACCTACGGTGGCAGATGTAGTCCATGAGCTACCTGTGGCTATAGAAATGATAGCACAAATAATGACGCAGGCAGCAAGAAATATGGTGGGGTTTAGGATTTGTAAACCGTAATAAATCATGGCTGGAATAATACCACTAACGAGCCAGGTACCAGATAAAGCACCCACCATCAGTAGAATGAGTAAAGCACCTGTGGTGGATTTTAAATTCTCCGCTACTTCTGCCAACATTTTATCGTAAGAAACTTGATGAAAAAATCCTACTACAGCAGCTATTGCTCCTCCTATGAGTAATATAAACTGATTAGAACCGCTTAGGGCGTCGTCTCCAAAGACAAAAACATTGTAAGCCAATAAAACAACTAATAATACCACGGGTATTAAAGAAGCTTTAAGGGAAATAGATTTTGGAGTAGACGCTTTTGAATTCATAGTAGTAATTTAGTAAAGCGTAATATTACAATTTTACGCGCCTTTATGCAAGGCTACTTTATCTATACAGGTCAATATAAGCGCTAAGGTTTCTTCTGGCATGTGATCTAGGCCAATCGAAAAACGTATTAAACCTTCCCCAAGACCCATTTGAATTTGTTCCTCTTTAGAAATTTCAGAAGAGGTAGAGCTTCCCGAGGCAGAAAAAAGCGTTTTATAAAATCCTAAGCTTACAGCTAAGTATCCTACGCCAGCATCTTGCATGGCTTCCATTAAAGCATTTGCTTTTTCGAGACTACCGGCGTCTAAGGTCATTAATCCACCATACCCAAAACCTGGTTCCAATTGTTTTTCAAGGGTGTGCTTTCCTCTATGGCCGTCTAGTCCAGGATACATTACTTTAAAGCCTGCTTGCTGAAGCCCTCGGGCAATACAGTAGGCGTTTTCAGAATGTTTGGCCATTCTTATAGGAAGTGTTTTTAAATTTTTATGGATTGAAGCTGCCCTTTGGCTATCTAGTGTGCTTCCAAAGAGCATGGCTGCCCCTTGATTGACATCTCTCAGGGAGTTACAGAAATCTTCTGTAGCACAAACCACGCCAGCGACTGCATCTGAGGTACCGTTAATAAATTTCGTGAGACTGTGTATGACAATGTGAGCACCATGTTTTAGTGGAGTGATCATTAACGGGGTAAAGGTATTGTCTACCACTAGAGTGAGCTGGTGTTTTTGAGCTATTGCTGCCAACGCCTCAATATCACTAATTTCTAAAAGCGGATTACTCATTGCCTCACAGTATAAAACTTTTGTTTTAGGGGTAATGGCAGCTGTTACAGCTTGGAGGTCAGTGGTGTCTACAAAACTGGTTTGTACGCCGTATTTAGGCATAAAGTTTTTTAATAGGGCATAGGTACCTCCGTAAATGGTTCTGCTACTTACAATATGGTCTTCTGCAGTACATAACTGAAATAATACAGCTGTAATTGCACCCATTCCACTGCCAAATACATGGGCAGCTTCACTTCCTTCCATTATAGCTAAACTACTGGCTAGCATATTGTTGGAAGGTGTACTGTGTCTGCTGTATAGAAAACAACCTTCTTTGGTGCCTTCAAAAGTATCCGACATATCCTTGGCTGTGTTAAACACATAGGTACTGCTATCTGAAATAGAAGGGTTTACACCACTATGGGCACCAGTATTAAGTTGAGATAAAATAGATGCTGCACCAGATTTTGAAGTTTTCATAATATTAATTTCAGTAAATCTACTGTTGTAATTGAATATTAACAATTCAAATTTATAATAACAGATCATTTATCTTAAAAATGTAATTTTATTAGAAAATAAATCTTTTTAATTGTTTAAATTATAATTTTGCCTTTAAAATGTTCTAAAAATGATAGATTCTATTGACAAAAGCCTATTGAAGCTGCTTCAAGAAGACAGTAAAAAACCCAATAAGTACTATGCAAACCAACTTGGATTGTCTAATACCGCCATTTATGAACGCATTAAAAAACTAGAGCGATCAGGAATTATATCTAGCTATGTTGCCGTTTTAGATAAGTCAAAACTAAACAAGAATTTTGTGGCATTTTGCCATGTTAAATTGCAGCAACACTCTAAAGATATGGTCCTCCAATTTGAGAGAGAAATTGCCCGTTTAGAAGCCGTGGTAAGTTGTTTTCATATCGCTGGAGAATATGATTATTTATTGAAAATTCATTTAGAAGACATGGCTGCTTATAGGGATTTTATGGTAGGTAAACTCACTACTATTTCAGCTATTGGGAGTACCCAAAGTGCCTTTGTGATTAGTGAAATAAAAGATACTGCACATATACCTTTGTAAGCTAAAACTTATGTGGTAATTTTGTTTGAGTTTACAAAAAATAAAAAATATGGATGCTTTTGATGTAGCTGTGATAGGTTCAGGACCTGGAGGTTATGTAGCAGCAATTCGCTGTGCACAATTAGGCCTTAAAACGGCTTTGATAGAAAAATATAATACCTTAGGAGGAACCTGTTTAAACGTAGGATGTATTCCTTCTAAAGCTTTGTTAGATTCTTCTCACCACTATGAAGACGCTACAAAACATTTTGACACTCACGGTATTGAAATTCCAGGAGAAATTATTGCCAATCTCTCTAAAATGGTTGCCAGAAAAGACAGTGTTGTAGCACAAACAACCAAAGGGATTGAGTTTCTAATGGATAAAAATAAAATTACGGTACTTCACGGTTTCGGTAGTTTTAAAGATGCGCATACCATTGCTGTCAAGGACAATGATGGAAAAACCACAGACATTTCTGCAAAGAACACCATTATTGCTACTGGATCAAAACCCAGTCAATTGCCTTTTATTACCCAAGACAAAGAGCGTATTATTACCTCTACAGAGGCCTTGTCTCTCCCAGAAATTCCAAAGCATTTAGTGGTTATTGGTGGAGGTGTCATTGGTCTCGAATTAGGACAGGTGTACAGGAGATTGGGTGCAGAGGTAACCGTAGTGGAGTATGCAGACCGTATTATTCCTTCTATGGATGCGGCACTTTCAAAAGAGCTCACTAAAGTGATGAAAAAACAGAAAGTGAAATTTCTTTTGTCCCACGGAGTAAAAGAAGTCACTCGAAAAGGAGATCTTGTCATTGTTAAAGCCAACGATAAAAAAGGTGCAGAAGTAGTATTAGAGGCAGATTATTGTTTGGTTGCAGTGGGCAGAAGCCCTTATACGGCTGGTTTAAATGCTGCAGCTGCAGGGGTTAACCTCGATGAAAGAGGCAGGATTGTTACTAACAGTCATTTACAAACTGCCACACCACATATATACGCTATTGGGGATGTTGTTGCTGGTGCAATGCTAGCCCATAAAGCAGAAGAAGAAGGTACCATGGTAGCTGAGATTATAGCAGGCCAAAAGCCTCATATTGATTACAACCTGATTCCTGGAGTTGTGTACACTTGGCCAGAAGTTGCTGCTGTTGGAAAAACAGAAGAGCAATTAAAAGAAAGTGACACGCCTTATAAAGTGGGTCAATTTCCCATGAGGGCTCTTGGAAGATCTAGAGCAAGTATGGATTTAGATGGTTTTGTAAAAATATTGGCACACAAAGAAACCGATGAGGTTTTGGGGGTGCATATGATAGGTGCTAGATGTGCAGATCTTATTGCAGAAGCTGTAGTAGCCATGGAATTCAGAGCATCTGCTGAAGATATTTCAAGAATGTCTCATGCACACCCTACTTTCGCAGAAGCCATTAAGGAAGCTGCCTTAGCCGCTACAGAAGATAGGGCATTGCACATATAATATAGTTTTGACACAAAATAAAGCCCGCTAATAGCGGGCTTTTTTTATTACTATGACGCTTATTATTCTACATTAACCGTTATGACTGCCGTCACAATAAGGTGGGTTTGATGTTTTTTTACAGCTACATAAAAAGGCAGTTTTTTCTTCAGAAACACTAAATTTCAAGGAAGGTGTAGCGTTATTTTTTCTATGAGAACCATCACAAAAAGGTTCGTTTTCAGTATGACCGCAGGTGCACCATCCGTAATTTTTATCTTTTTCTAAGCGAACCTCAACAGGTCCCGATGTCTTTTCATTCATAACTTATTTTTTTTTTAAATATACGAGAAATATAATCTTTCACCAATCCCTTTTTGCGCTCGTAAAAGAATGATACACTCACACAGCACACAATGAAAATAAGTGCTCCAGAAAAAGCTTCGGAAACACTAAGTGATTTTTTAAAAAATTTATACAGACCAAAGCCATGGAAGCTTCCGTATAAAATTATCGCGTGAATGACGTAAATGCTTAAGGTGTTTTGTCCTATAGCTAAAATTGGTTTGTATTGAACCAAATGCCTTCCTAGCATGAAAACAGCTAGAACCCATAACACATCTCCGAGTCTAATGAAGAGGTAATTGTTAAAAGCAACAGCCCCTAACACCTTTAAGTCAAATTGATCGTCTAGCCATATGAAAAATCTGGAAGAGTCATATTTTAGCCAAGTGCCCAAAATAAATAAGACCATTATAGCGATGGGATAAAACATTTTTTTATGGCTTAGCTTCACTAAAATTACGGCTATAAATGCCCCATAGAAGCTATAGCCTACCCAGGGAATAAAGGTGAATAAAGATCCTTTTTCACGGGTAAAATAATGGCTTAAGGCTACTGGCCAATTGGACCAATCCAAACTTTTAAACCAGGGTTCAACGCTAAAAATAAGCGTTGCTAAT
Organism: Flavobacteriaceae bacterium; assembly: GCA_029238555.1. The sequence continues at coordinate 792 of JAQWFV010000152.1, read as the reverse complement.
ACAAAGACAACAAAAGTAAATACCCTACTGGACCAACGGCCTACTAATTTATAGGTAAAAATGAGCATTAGAATGGCCAAGCCAATACAGTGCAATACATCTACATAAAAGAAACTTGGATAAATATGCCCATTTAGGAGCCCCTGGATATTGAGTCGCAATAAATACCCTAGAACCATTAGTTGCAGCCCTCTTTTCAAGCCTTTTTTAATTCTTTTATTGACGTAATCTGTCTGGGTGTTTTTAAATAAAAGATAGGTGAATATCAATCCCGACGCGGTAAAAAACACCGGTGCAGTAATGCCCCTAAAATAAGTCCAAATTTGAAACCAGTTCTGATCTATATCTCTGAATTGAGGGGCGAGTAATCCATCTATAAAATGGCCTTGCAGCATCATGAGTATAGCCCAAGCTCTAATGGCGTCTATAAAATGTAATCGCTTTTGCTCCATAAGGGCTAACTCCAAAATTAAGGGTATCTTTACCATTCAAAAGTAGCAAATATAAACACGTTAAACCCAATAAATTAGTTCTCGTGATTACCGCTTTTAAAAATCATTTAAATGCCCAATTTAAGGAGCTTACAACGAGTCCATTTTTATTGGCTTGCAGTGGTGGGGTAGATTCAGTGGTATTGGCCCATTTGTGTGCTCAGTGTGGGCTGTCATTTGCTTTGGCTCATTGTAATTTCAATTTACGCGGGGCTGCTTCCGCAGCCGATGCCCAATTTGTAACCGATTTAGGTCTTGAATTAGACGTGCCAGTCTTCCAAACAAGTTTTGACACTAATGC
>JAQWFV010000117.1 GCA_029238555.1 Flavobacteriaceae bacterium | reverse complement strand
GGTAAAAAAAGTAGCACTTAAACATCAATTAACGCTATTACAACCTCCCCATTTAAAAGACCCCATATTCATTGAAGCCTTAAAGGCATTAAATGCAGCAGTATTTGTTGTGGTGGCTTTTAGAATGCTTCCTGAATTGGTGTGGAAAATACCCGCTAAAGGCACTTTTAACCTACATGCATCATTACTCCCTCAATACCGTGGCGCGGCGCCAATTAATTGGGCCATTATAAATGGGGAAAAGACTACGGGGGCAACAACCTTCTTTATAGATGAAAAAATAGACACAGGTGCTGTAATTGACCAAATGGCTATTTCCATAGCTGAAAGCGATACTGCAGGAAGCTTACATGACAAACTCATGATACTCGGAGCAGATTTGGTTCAAAAGACGCTTACAGATATTGAAAATGGCACCATTAACCCCAAAAGTCAAGTTAATGACGGCCTATTAAAAGAAGCACCCAAAATTTTTAAGGAAGACTGCAGGATAGATTGGACCAAAGACGGAAAAGAGATAGAAAATTTCATCAAAGGAATGAGTCCATATCCAACTACTTGGACCCATTTAAACCAAGAGAGTGAAACGGTCGTTTTAAAAGTTTTTGAAGCAACATTTATAAAAATGATTCACGACAGCAAAATTGGTTCAATAATAAAATCCAAAAAAGAACTTAAAATTGCTGTGAAGGACGGTTTTATTGTACTTCTAAAAATTCAACTTCCAGGAAAAAGAGCCATGAATATATTAGAGGTGCTCAATGGGCTCCAATTGAAAGAAAATGCTTACATACTCTAAGGGCTTATTCCTACTGCCTTGCGAGAAAACAACTAAAAAACACCCTCCTTTATAAACAAAACGTCAAAGTTATTAACAAAAAGAGCGATTTCATGCGGGAACACTTGTGTTTATGCATAATCCGTATAAATTTGTTAGAGTAATAAGTTATAAACATAACATTTAAATTAATTATCATGAACAAAACAGAATTAATCGACGCAATGGCAGCAGATGCTGGTATCACAAAAGCAGCTGCAAAAAAAGCTTTAGAGTCTTTCCTAGGAAATGTAGAAGGATCTCTTAAAAAAGGCGGAAGAGTTTCTTTAGTAGGATTCGGATCATGGTCTGTATCTAAAAGAAATGCAAGAGATGGTAGAAACCCACAAACTGGTGCTACAATCAAAATCGCTGCTAAAAACGTAGTAAAATTTAAAGCTGGAGCAGAGTTATCTAAGTCTGTAAACTAAGATATATCTTCAAAAAAATTTTAAAGCACCTCAATTGAGGTGCTTTTTTTATGTCGATTTTCTAGAATAAATTAAATATTTAACTATATTTAAATATGTCAGATTCGCTTATTCAAAAAGGACATGTTCTATTAGCAGAACCCGCACTCACTGGAGATGTGTCATTTAGTAGAGCAGTAATTTTAATCGCTGAACACAATCCAAAGGGTTCAGTTGGGTTTATTCTCAACAAACCATTGACCTACACTTTAGACGAACTCATAGAAGACATAAACTATCCTTTTCCTGTTTTCAATGGTGGGCCTGTGGAGCAAGACAATATATATTTCATTCATACTGCTCCAGAAGTCATTCCTGGAAGTATTGAAATAAGTGATGGTATTTACTGGGGTGGAGACTTTAACGCCCTACTGGAAGCTTTAGAACAACAACTGGTTTCTGAAAATCAAATAAAATTCTTCTTGGGGTATAGTGGTTGGTCTGAACAACAATTGAATGGAGAAATAAAATCTAATTCTTGGATTACAATAAATGACATAGACATAAAAACCCTTATACAACAACAAAATCAATCCCTTTGGAAAGACCGTATTAAAGCCCTGGGGGGAAATTACCTTATATGGTCTAATACCCCTGAAAATCCAAGCCTTAATTAACTCCTAAGATGGAATACTTTGCTGAAATTTTAATGCAATAGCCTGAACAAATTCATGCTGTTCATATATTTTTTTTCTGTATTTACTAATAGAAATAAAACCTTTAGAAGGATTAAAAATAAATAAGGCATCTGCTTTTTGAAGCGAAAATGGTGAAATAACAGCTTCTGAGATGTCAAAATCACTATCCTTAGTTAAAAGTGATAGAATTTCCTTTCTAAATACACTGTTTTGAGTTCCCCCACTAATTGGAGGTGTCTGAATTTGTTCCTTAGTAACCAAAAATAAAGGCCCCATATGAGTGCCTATCACTTCTTTTTTCTCGTTGAGTAAAAAACAGCTTTGAAAATCGTTTTCATCAGAAAAAACCCCTGCCAAACGTTCTACTAATTTATAATTGGTAGGAAGGGTACTCAGTAATGAGTCTGCTATATAAAAATCTTTGTAAAGCCCTATTTCAAAAGGTGCAAGGGACATTTCACCTAAGTGTGAATTTTCTAAAGGCCTAAATGATATGTGGTAATGGGTCTGTGAAATATTATCTTCACTTGGATATACCTGAAATACTGCTATAGCATTATTATTCAGATGGGGTGTTTTAGAAAGCGCATCCTTAATGACACTATCTAAATAATCTGGCGTAAAGGTCATAGGAATAGCAATGCGTAACATGCGCATACTGGCCATTATTTTTAAATAATGTGGCTCCCAAAATAATAGGCGACCATTTTCTATTCTAAGTTCCTCTAGAACAGCATGACCAAAAGAAAGCGCAGTATTGCCTACACCTATAAAACATTCCTGATCTGAGTATAATTTTCCGTTAAAAACAACCATAAAAAAAGCCTTGATGAATCAAGGCCCAAAGATATTATTTTATAAAACAATAGCCCTAAGAAGAGCCAAGTACTTGCTTTAAACTTGAAATTTGATTTTCCCAAAGCATTTTAGATTCATCTACTTCGTCTTCCTCAGCAAAATCTGTTATGAACAAGGAAACATCTGAAGTAATTTCATCTACTATAATTCTCATTTCAAAGAAACTTTCATCTTCTGATTCTGCCCAAACAAATTTCACAAACTCATCTGACTTTCTTTTGACCAGCTTTGCTTGTTCCTCTGACTCATCCCAAATAAAAGTGAATATCTCTCCTCGTGAATTTACATTATCTGCAAACCACTCAGACAATCCAGAGGGTGTAGCTATATATTGAAATAACATCTGTGGTGAAGATTGAATCACAAATTCTATTTCGTATTTAATTTTATCACTCATTTTTGATTTCTAAATTTTGATTGACAATATAAATATTTATAGACGATAAAAAAACTATTGTATTGTAATATTTTTGCGAAGTTTTTTGGAGGGTCAACAAATTAAACTTTATATTTGCAGCCTTTAAAACACGGCGAGGTAGCTCAGTTGGTTAGAGCGTCGGATTCATAACCCGGAGGTCGGGGGATCGTGACCCCCTCTCGCTACAAAATCACCCTAGTTAGCACTAGGGTTTTTTTATGCTTTATATTCAGATATAAAGACTTAACAATGAGCACATTCTTTCCCCAATCATTATATTTGTCTAGCAATCTATATCAATGAAAAACACCATTAGCCACAGAGTAGCAGACTTTCTAAAAGGTTTTCCTCCATTTAATATGTTAAGCATTGAGGTTTTAGAAGATATTGCTGTAGAAATAAACATACAATACCTAGATAAAGATGGGCTAGTATTTAAAGAAGGAGACAGCCCTCATACTAATTTTTATGTAGTGCACAAAGGAGCTGTTGCCTTGCGTAAAGCGCCTCAAAACGAAATGGTAGACCTCTGTGATGAGGGAGATATTTTTGGCTTGAGACCATTAATGGCTCAAGAGAATTACAAAATGGAGGCCAAAGCCTATGAGGAAACCATTTTGTACTGTATTCCCATTGAAGTTTTTAAGCCTTATGCCTTAAAAAACAAATCCATTGGAAATTTCTTATTGGAGAGTTTCGCTTCTAATACTAGAAATCCTTATGCCAAAAAGCATAGAGGAACACTTTATGGAGAGACTAGTGGAGAGGAAAACGAAGCAATAGTACCCTTGTTTGACGTGCAACAGGTTCGATGGTCTAAAAACATCATCAGTTGCGAAACAAGTACAGCTATAACAGAACTAGCGAATGCTATGAAGTTAAATAAGATTGGTGCTATACTGGTTTTAAAAAACAAACTACCCATTGGTATTATCACTGATAAAGACTTGAGAAATAAAATTGGTACTGGAGAAATTCCAATCAGTGGAACTGCAATAGAAATAATGAGTAGCCCTGTAATAACTTATGGCGAAGAACTTACCGTAACCCAAGCACAAATGGGCATGATGGCATCTGGAGTAAGTCATTTATGCATCACAAAAGATGGGACACCTCACACAAAAGCGGTGGGTATAGTTTCTAAACACGACATCATGCTTTCTGTTGGAAATAACCCATCTGTTTTAATAAAAGCCATTCAAAGGGCTACCAAAACAAAAGAGATCAAAAGAATTAGATTGAGTATTATGAAATTACTCAGGGGGTATTTGCAACAAGGAATTCCTATGACCATTACCTCAAAAATAATTTCAGAACTCAACAATGCATGTACCAAACAAGTGATTGAACTGAATTTAAAAAAAATGGAGACCTCTCCACCCTGCTCTTTTGTCTGGCTGGCTATTGGTAGTCAAGGAAGAAATGAACAATTGCTTCAAACAGATCAGGATAACGCTATTATTTTTGAAAATGAAAGCACTGGAGACGGAGCACCCCATAAAGCCTACTTCCTTGAATTGGCTCAGAAAATCAACAAAGGATTAATGAAAATTGGCTACGAATACTGTCCTGCAGACATGATGGCTTCTAATCCCAAATGGTGTTTGGACCTTGATAGTTGGAAGAAAAATGTAAGTTATTGGATTAGTAATCCTGGAAAAAATGAAGTGCTGCTCTCTTCAATCTTTTTTGACTTTAATGCTGTATATGGTAACAACAAACTTGCTGATGAATTGTCAGATGTTATTTTCGAAACGCTCAAGAAATTTCCAGTATTTACTACTCATTTAGCAAGCGGCGCACTACAAAGCCCACCCCCATCTGGTTTTTTTAGATCTTTTCTTGTAGAGCATGACGGCGCAAATAAAGACAATTTTGATCTGAAGAGAAGAGCTCTTATGCCGCTTACAGATGCTGCAAGGGTACTGGTTTTATCTCATTTTGTAAAAGGAATTAACAACACAGCTGCTCGTTTTGAAAAGTTAGCAACACTAGAGCCCAATAATAAAGAATTGTACCTCTCTTGCTCTTATGCCACCAAAGCATTGCTTAAGTTTAGAACAAAACAAGGCATTCTTCATCACGATTCGGGACGCTATTTGGATCTAAATACACTGAGCAAAGAAGAGCGTGTAAAATTAAAAAGAACCTTTAAAACAATTAAAGAAATCCAAGAACTCATTAATATTAGATTTAAAGTATCCCAATTGTTGTGATCTTCTCTTTTTTCAAAAATACACGGAACAAATCAGCCACAAATCATCCCCAATTTTGGATAGATTATGAGGCCCTATTTTCTAAGGATCAAAACATAGATAGTAAAAGTAAATTTATCGTTTTAGATACTGAAACTACTGGATTTGACTATGAAAACGACAGAATACTGTGCATTGGCGCGGTCATATTAGAAAAAGGTCACATTGCGGTAAAGAAAAGTTTTGAGGTGTATTTAATACAAGAACACTACAACAGTGACAGTACGCCCATTCATGGAATTTTAAAAGAAGAAAAGAAAGACAAGGCTACAGAAATTGAGGCTTTGAAAAACTTTTTAAGTTATATAGGAAATGCCCCTATAATAGCCCATCACACTATGTTTGACGTTAATATGATCAACAAAGCCTTAGACAGGAATGGACTACCTCCTTTAAAAAACAAGCTTTTAGATACCGTAGTACTGTATAAAAAAAGCCTGTTAAGAAGTCCGCTAATAGAGCGAAAAGATCATTATAGCTTAGACGAATTAGCAGACAAATTCAATATCTCAAAAAAAGACCGCCATACCGCCCTAGGAGATGCCTATATCACTGCCCTGTTATTCCTTAAAATTTTCAAAAAACTAAAAGAGAAAACAGGACAAGTGAGCTTTAAAAGGCTTTTCATTCATTGAATCAATGGTGTAGAAAAAATGTTTTTATATACTTTTAATTAAAGGGCCTCTTTCATTATTTCTGCTACCACCTCAGGATTTAATAAAGTAGAGGTGTCCCCTAAATTAGAGGTGTCTTTAGAAGCTATTTTCCTGAGTATTCTTCTCATAATCTTACCACTTCTGGTTTTGGGAAGTCCAGATACAAATTGAATCTTATCTAACTTAGCAATAGGTCCTATATGCTCAGTGATGACCTGATTAATCTCTTTCCTCAAGTTATTACGATCTCTTCCCTCTCCTGTTTCTTTTAAAATAACATAACCGTAGAGCGCATTTCCTTTAATGTCATGAGGAAATCCTACAATAGCAGATTCTGCTACAGCTGGGTGTTCATTGATACTGTCTTCTATGGGGGCTGTTCCTAAATTGTGACCAGATACGATAATCACGTCGTCTACCCTACCAGTAATTCTATAATAGCCTACCTCATCCCTAAGTGCTCCATCTCCAGTAAAATACATGCCTTTAAAGGCAGAAAAATAAGTGTCCTTGTAGCGCTGGTGATCTCCCCAAATAGTTCTTGCAATAGAAGGCCATGGGAATTTTATACACAGTCTGCCATCTACCTGATTCCCTTTAATTTCTTCTCCGTTTTCATCCATTAATGCCGGCTGTATACCAGGCATTGGAAGGGTGGCATAGGTTGGAATAGTTGGGGTAACAAATGGGATTGGAGAAATTAAAATACCCCCTGTTTCTGTTTGCCACCAGGTGTCTACTATAGGGCATTTCTTCTTTCCTATATGATCATTATACCAATGCCAAGCTTCTTCATTGATCGGTTCTCCAACCGTACCAAGTATTCTTAATGAGGATAAGTCATGAGAAGTGACATAATCCAAACTTTCTTTTGCTAAGGCTCTAATGGCAGTTGGAGCCGTATATAATTGCGTGATTTTGTGCTTGTCAATAATATCCCAAAACCTGGAATAATCTGGATAGGAAGGTACACCCTCGAACATCACAGTTGTGGCTCCATTAGCAAGAGGTCCATAAACAATATAAGAATGCCCCGTAATCCATCCTATATCTGCAGTACACCAATACACATCATTTTCTTTTTGCTGAAAAACATTTTTAAAAGTATAGGCAGAATACACCATATAACCGGCTGTTGTGTGCATCATTCCTTTTGGTTTTCCCGTTGAACCAGAAGTATACAATATAAATAATGGGTCTTCTGAATCCATTACCTCTGGTACACAATCTCCATAAGCGTCATCTAATAACGGCTGCAACCAATGATCCCTTCCTGCTTCCATATGAATTTCTGCATGGGTTCTTTTGGCTACCAAAACAGCCGCAACACCTGGACAATCTTCCAAGGCCTCATCTACAATTCCCTTTAGGTCAATAGATTTCGCCCCTCTAAATGAACCATCTGAGGTAATGAGCATTTTGGCCCCACAATCATTAATTCTTGTAGAAAGTGCTGTAGCAGAAAAGCCTGCAAAAACAACGGAGTGTATGGCACCAATTCGCGCACAAGCCAACACCGCTACTGCTAATTCAGGTATCATAGGCAGGTAAATACAGACCCTGTCCCCTTTACCAATGCCTTGATCTTTTAATACATTAGCAAATTTTGAAACACGCTCGTGTAATTGCCTATAAGTAATGTGTATAGCAGGTTCTTTTGGGTCATTTGGCTCAAATAAAATAGCCGTTTTGTCTCCTCTTGTATATAAATGTCTGTCAATACAATTTTCTGTAATATTCAATTGAGCACCTTTAAACCAAGAGATTTCTGCTTTCTCAAAGTCCCAATCCAATACCTGATCCCACTTTTTACGCCACATAAAATGCTCTTCTGCCACTTCGCTCCAAAAAAGCTCAGGATCTCTGACAGATTTTCTATAGACACTAAAGTATTCTTCTAAGTGTTTAATGTGATAATTACTCATGGTTTTTGGTTATTTAGTGGTTATTTGGTTGTTGTTATTTTAATGACTTACTGAAGCTTTACCTACGTCACTTGGTATTCTTATGTTTTCTACAATTTCTTGAACCTCTTGTGGTGGTGCAGTAGTGAAGCGGCAAACTGCTAGAGATACTATTAAATTCACTACCATGGCTACTGACCCAAATCCTTCAGGAGATATTCCGAACCACCATTCAGAGGCAGGTGGTATGTCTCCCAACCACCCTAACTTAAATTTAGCCATGTAAAATAGCATGAGTAAAATACCCACAATCATACCTGAAACAGCCCCTTCTTTATTCATTCTCTTGTAGAAAATTCCCAATATAATTGCAGGAAAAAGAGAGGCCGCAGCCAATCCAAAGGCTAAGGCTACTACAGCTGCCACAAATCCTGGCGGATTAATTCCAAAATATCCCGCAACACAAACCGCCACCACTGCAGACAATCTAGCTGCAAGAAGTTCTCCTTTGTCAGAGATGGTTGGCATGAAAATCTTTTTGATTAGATCATGAGACACAGAAGCTGAAATAACTAGTAATAATCCAGCTGCTGTAGATAATGCTGCAGCTAAACAACCAGCTGCTACAAGAGCAATAACCCAAGCAGGTAGGTTGGCAATTTCAGGATTGGCTAAAACCATAATATCTGGATCAACTTTAAGCTCATTTATTTTGGGGTCTGCCACATATTGTACTTTACCGTCTTGATTTTTGTCTTCAAAGGTTAAAAGACCAGTTTTTTCCCAGTTTTTAAACCATTCAGGCATACCCTCATAAGACTTGTCACTCACTGTTTCAATTAGATTCACTCTTGCAAATACAGCTACCGCAGGTGCTGTGGTGTATAAAACAGCAATTAACAACAAGGCCAATCCTGCAGATTTCCTGGCATCTTTTACTTTTTTAACCGTAAAAAACCTCACAATAACGTGCGGCAATCCTGCTGTACCGACCATTAAGGCTAAAGTAATGGCAAAAATATCTATCATATCTTTAGAACCATCTGTATATTGATTAAAACCAAGTTCGGTAGACAACCCATTTAGCTTTTCAAGCAAATACATTCCTGATCCATCTAATACAGTTCCTCCCATACCTAATTGTGGGATTGGGTTTCCAGTCATTTGAATGGAGATAAAAATAGCAGGTACCATAAAAGCGAAAATAAGTACACAATACTGTGCTACTTGGGTATAGGTAATCCCTTTCATTCCACCTAAAACAGCATAGAACAACACAATGATCATTCCTATAATTACGCCGGTATTAATGTCTACTTCTAAAAATCTAGAAAACACTACACCTACCCCACGCATCTGTCCTGCCACATAGGTAAATGAAACCAACAAAGCACAAATTACTGCAACAATTCTAGCAGTATCTGAATAGTACCTATCACCAATAAAATCTGGTACTGTAAATTTTCCGAATTTTCTTAAATAGGGTGCCAAAAGCAATGCCAAAAGCACATAGCCTCCAGTCCAACCCATCAGGTAAACAGATCCGTCATAGCCAGTAAAAGATATGATTCCTGCCATGGATATAAATGAAGCTGCAGACATCCAATCTGCAGCAGTAGCCATTCCATTTGCTAAGGGTGAAACCCCACCTCCTGCAACGTAAAAATCTTTGGTTGAACCAGCTCTAGACCAAATAGCTATCCCAATGTAAAGGGCAAAAGTGATGCCTACTATAATATAAGTCCAAACTTGAACACTCATAATTTAAAAGAATTTAATGCGATGTTTATTAATCTTCAAACCCAAATCGTTTGTCTAGCCTGTTCATTAAAAAGACATAGGTAAAGATCAATACCACAAAAATGTAAATTGAACCCTGTTGTGCAAACCAAAAACCCAAAGGAAAACCTCCTATCTTAAAATCATTGAGCGCGTCTACAAAAAATACACCCAGGCCAAATGAACATAAAAACCATATGAATAAAAGAATTGACAAATACTTTAAGTTTATACTCCAGTATTTTTGAGCAGAAATATTTTGATTCATGATAGAT
>JAQWFV010000113.1 GCA_029238555.1 Flavobacteriaceae bacterium | reverse complement strand
GAAGTGTAAACGCCATTGTTTACCGTATGTGAATTAGTGATTATTTCGTCTACAACGGCCAAGCCAAATTGCGCTTCCACCATATCTAAAAACTCCGTAAAAATAATTCCTTTCATACCTTAAGATTTGGAAATCTAAAATAAGGCTTCTATTCAGAAGGCATGTGAAAATGTTGTGAAACTGTTGTTTTTTGTATGTGAAACAGTTTTTACACCAAATGATTGATCCTTTTAATTATTGGGGGCCTTTAACGAGCTCATTTTGTTTCCAATAATTCAAAAGTGCGGCTATTTTTAGCACATAATCATCATATTTTAAGGGCTTGACCAAATATCCTGCCACACCAATGGAGTAGGCTTGCTTTAAATCTGATCTATTAATAGAGGTTGTTAATACCACGGTAGGTAGGTATTTTAAATCAGTATGCGCCCGAAGCTGTTTAAGAAACTCAAAGCCATTCATTTTTGGCATATTCAAGTCTAATAGTATTAAATCTATTTGACTATTTTCAGCCAATAAGTCAAGGGCGATTTCTCCATTATGTGCCTCGATTAGCTCGTGTGCCTCCCCTAATTTGACCAAGCTCCTGTTGAATTTAAGAATTTCTACAGCGTCGTCTTCTATTAATAAAATAGTCATCTAAAACATTTATAAAAATGAATTTCATATAAAAATAGACTTTAATTAGCCGCTACGGTTAAAAAAAAATAAAAATCGGATTAAACGCACGGTTTTACCTATAAAGTGTTTTTAAACTCATATAGAAACACGGTACTTGGTGTTGCGTCATTCACAAAAGGAGCCAAGCCAATTTGGAGCAAATAAGGACCATCTAAAACTGTGTTTGGCACATAAATAAACTCTGTAATAGTAGCCTCCAATCTAATAGCCCCCCCTACATTCCAAAAAGCCTTATGGGCTTTAAGGGCTCCTTGATCTTCTTCTTTATCAATTGAAGGAAGGTCTACCAAAAGATGCTGAACGCCTAACTCCCTGATATAAGTAGCAGTCTCTTGACTTAAATAGGGCGGATTACTGTGGCTGTACTGTTGGGATATTTTGGTTGCATTATTGGGTAGGGTCCTGATCACTAATGACTCTGGAACTTGATGGCCTCCTATGGCCGCAATGAGTTGGCCTTTAGTAATCTGTAAATCTCCCTGTATTAATTCAGGTGCAACAGTAATGAGTAATGTTTCAAAAAAATTCCTTTTCAAAGCATCGAGTACCTTATAATCGCCAGACAAAATATGGCCTACACATTCTGTGTGGGTGCCATGTGCATGAGGATTAAAAGAAATGTCGTTGAAATTTACTGGAGCACCTGCTTCAATACTCCCTATAAAATCACCTTCTCTATGTGGTGTAATACTTGGCGGAGCTACATACCAAGCGCCTAATGTCTGATTGTGTTGAAGACTTAAATGAATGCCTATTGGAGCAGACAAATCAATTTCTTTCTGACCAGTGGCCCCAGTAATAATTGCTTTCATATTAATCGATATAAAATAATTGAGCTGCAATGCCATCTGTAAAAAACAAGCCAGAGTGAGTGACCTTTAATACACTTTCTTGCACTAATTCTAAATGACCTTCTGCTATTTTTTTTTGTGCCTCTTTAATCGCATAGGACTCATATTGTGGGCCAAACAAAGTGTTAATTTTGGCTAATTCTATTCCTTTCGATGTTCTCAAGCCGGTCATTACATACTCATTGTATCTTTCAGACACACTCAAATATTCCACTTCAAATGGTCGTGTTCCTTCAGAAATAGCCTTAATATACAAAGGGTTGCTGGCTGAGTTCCAAGAACGACTTTCCCCATCATAAGAGTGAGAAGAAGGACCAATACCTATATAAGGTTTCCCTTCCCAATAAGCTGAATTATTTACAGCGTGAAAGCCTTGTTTTGAAAAATTTGAAAATTCATAATGTTCATAGGCTGCATCTTTTAGTAATCGTCCTAACTCATTGAATTGCATATGTGCGCGAGATTCATCTAATGGAGGTAATTTACCAGTTTTAATCTGATGGTCTAAAAGGGTTTTGGGCTCTACTGTAAGTGCATAGGCAGAAATGTGATTGGGACTAAAACCCAAAGCAATTTTCACATTCTCGGACCACAAAAGGTCCTGTTCCTCAGAGGCCATTCCTAACCTAGGCACCCCATAAATTAAGTCTATGGAGTAATTGTCAAAATACTCTTGCACCCAATGCAAAGCCTCTTTTGACTGTCCCGCATTATGGGCGCGATTCATAAATGACAAATCTTCTTGATGAAAGGATTGCACCCCTATACTCAGCCTATTCACTTTTGTCTTAGCAAGTGCTTTAATATACTCCTTTGAAAGGTCATCTGGATTGGCTTCTAAAGTAATCTCTGGAGTAGCGTTAATTTCATAATGCAAATAGACCGTTTCTATAAGTCGTTCAATCTCCATAGGAGTTAAAACAGAAGGAGTGCCTCCCCCAAAATATATGGAAGCTATCTGATCTTTCGCAAAGCTGGCTTTTCGCATTTTCAATTCTTTGCATAGCGCGTCAATCATTTTATCTTTAGAAGACATTTTAGTGGAAAAATGAAAGTCGCAATAGCTACAAGCTTGTTTACAAAAAGGGATGTGTATATAAATACCACTCATGAAAAGTTTTGTTATTTTTTAACCCGCTCTGTATTTTGACTGACAAAGGAAGCCCAGCCTGAATAGGATTTTTCTCCGGTTACTTTTCCTGAATTATAGAAATGGCAGACCGCAGCAGCCAAACCATCTGTGCTGTCTAAATTTTTTGGCAAAGTCTTTAATTGTAATAAACTTTGTAACATTTTAGCGACCTGCTCCTTAGAAGCATTTCCATTTCCAGTGATGGCCATTTTAATTTTTTTGGGCAGGTATTCCGTAATGGGGATTTCCCTAGACAAGCCAGCTGCCATGGCAACGCCTTGAGCCCTTCCTAACTTGAGCATAGATTGGACATTTTTTCCAAAAAATGGCGCTTCAATAGCAATTTCATCTGGGTGATAGGTATCTATTAAAGAGATGGTCCTTTCGAAAATGAGTTTGAGTTTTGTGTAGGGATCAGTGTACTTTTGAAGCATCAGCTCGTTGAGCTGAACAAATGACATTTCATTTCCCACTACTTTTATAATGCCAAAACCCATAATAGTGGTTCCTGGATCAATGCCTAAAATAATTCTCTCTTTTGCCAATGGATTTAATCTAAATGGATTTCAATTGGAATTTGAAAACGAGTAGCTACTGGAATTCCTTGTTTTACCGCTGGTGATAAAGAAGGCAAGGAAGCTATTCCTTTTTGAACCCTTTTTTCTAAAGACTGTTGTTCTTTTAAACTCCCTTTAAATCCCTCAATTTTTTGAATGTGAATATCTGCTGTTGCATTTACTTTAAAGTCTATTGAAAAAGTTCCTGAAAAGGACAAGCTATCTTGATCGTACATTTGCTGAATAACCCTGACTATTTGTTCTTTTATAACGGCTTCAAAACATTCTTTTTGCAATGATTTTGAAAGAGTTTCTTCACAGGATTCAAACAATGGGTAGAGATCTACAGACTGCCAATCAATTTCTTTTAATTGATCTGCTACATATTGGGCCTTGAGCTCTTCTTTTGGAGTGAGCCAAGCACAATTGGAGAACAAGCAGATGAAACCAATGTAAAACATCTTACGCATACCCAAAGGTAGGGGAAAAAACTCATTTTTATAAAACGATAGAAATTGTAACTTAGGGAAGACTAAATAAAATATGGATATTATACTAATCACCCTAGGAGCCATTTGCATTTTGGCAGGAATAATAGGAAGCTTTATTCCTGTAATACCTGGGCCTCCCTTGAGTTGGCTGGGATTGTTGTTACTATACAATACAGAACAAGTCTCATTTGATCCGTGGTTTATTGTGGTCACTGGGGCCATAGCACTGTTGGCTACCTTGCTAGACTATTACTTGCCCGTCGCAGGTACTAAAAAATATGGTGGTAGTAAAAGGGGGGTGTGGGGTGCTATTATTGGACTCTTTGTAGCGGTATTTTTCCCTATTCTCGGTCCATTTGGAATATTAATATGGCCCTTTCTAGGTGCATTTCTTGGGGAGTTAAGCCAACAAAAAAGTCAAAAAAATGCGTTGAGGGCAGCTTGGGGATCCTTTTTAGGTTTTCTGGCAGGAACACTCATTAAGTTAGGTATTTCTTTGGTGTACGCTGGAATTTTCATGTACCAACTTTGGGTATAAAAAAAAGCCTTCCAATTGGAAAGCCTTTCATTGGTTGGACAGCCTCGCTGTCTCAACACGG
>JAQWFV010000043.1 GCA_029238555.1 Flavobacteriaceae bacterium | reverse complement strand
GATATATCCATGATCTAAAGCCCATTGATCCGTATCTTCTCCTTTGTCTTGAAGGTCAAAAACACCTGTTAGCCAATAGTAATCCCTTCCCATTGGACTGGTTCTTTTGTCAAATTTCTCTTTCCAATTTCCTTTGGCCTGTCTAGACACTTTAATTCCTTTGATGGATGTGTTTTCCGTTGTTTTAGGAATATTTACATTAAGAACAACTCCAGAAGGAATTCCTTTGTTTAAGGATTCCTTGATAATTTGTTGGATAAAAGGTTTGGCGCTTGCGAAGTTGGCTTCCCAACTAAAGTCGCAAAGAGAGAACCCTATAGCGGGAATTCCTTCTATTCCAGCTTCAATGGCAGCACTCATAGTTCCTGAATAAATGACATTGATTGAAGCATTTGAACCATGGTTAATTCCACTAATGCAAAGATCCGGTTTGCGGTGTAAAATTTCTTGAAGTGCAATTTTAACACAATCAGCGGGTGTGCCGCTACAGCTGTATTCTTTTTGATCTGGATTGTTTTTATCTACGACAATTTGCTCTACATACAAGGTGCTGTTTATAGTAATAGCATGGCCCATACCCGATTGTGGACTGTCTGGAGCAACAACGATCACTTCGCCAATCTCCTTGGCAAATTCAATGAGGTGTCTTATTCCTGGAGCAGTAATTCCGTCGTCGTTGGTAATGAGTATGAGAGGCTTTTGCATAGTAGGCTATTTAATCACAAAAATACAATAATTATAAGCATTTGTGTCACGGCTATTTTAACAAAAAATTATTTCAGCAGGCTCAATAATTGCAGGCACTTTTACTTATCTTAGGACTTTAAAAGCCCTTAAAAGGGTGGTTGCAAAAAAAATGAAGAAGATGAAAAAGAATTTTATATTAGTTTGCTCGGTTGTTTTATTTGCTTTTGTCTCTTGTAGTTTTACAAAAGGTATTAGCGAAACCTCTGATAAAGACAAGCTTTTGTTGGAGCTAATTAGTTATGTATTAGAAAGGCTACACTTTGAGCCTACAGCCGTGAATGATACATTTTCAGAAAGAGTTTATGATAATTTCATAGGGGGATTGGACCCCATGAAACGATATTTTTTAGCTACTGACTTAGCGTCATTCGAGGAATATAAAACCCAAATAGACGATCAGATTAAAGGAATAGACATTAGTTTTTTTAACCTTGTTCATGAGCGTTTAATCTACAGAATAGACGAGTCCAAAGACCTCTATAAGAAAGTACTCAATACCCCTTATGATTTTTCAGAGACAGACTCTTTGGTGGTAGATTATGATCTTCTGCCTTACGCACAATCAAAAAAAGAATTAGAAGCCCGTTGGAGGGCACAATTAAAATATGTGTCTTTAGGAACCTACTACGCATCTAAGGAGAATGAGGCCTTAAAAGTAGCGGAAGATTCAAATTATACCACTAAAGGGATGGAAGTCTTGGAATCTGAAGCAAGGGCAAAAACTAAAGAAAGTCTGGAAGAGTATTTTGATTTTGTGGCAGATTTAGAAAGAAAAGATTGGTTTGTACAGTATTTAAACAGTATTGTAGAGACCTATGATCCCCACACTTTTTATTTTGCTCCAGAAGAGAAAGACAGATTTGACATGGACATGTCAGGTAAATTCGAAGGGATTGGCGCTAGACTTCAAAAGCGTAAAGATCAAACGAAGATTGTGGAAATAATCTCTGGAGGACCTGTTTGGAGAGACCAAAGAATTGAGGTAGGAGATGAGATCATAAAAGTAGGGCAGTCAGGAGAAGATCCGGTAGATATTGTGGGAATGCGATTAGACGACGCCATAAAACTTATCAAAGGTCCAAAAGGTTCCTTGGTAGATTTGACCGTTAAAAAAGTAGACGGTACCCTAGAGGTAATTTCAATTACCAGAGATGTCGTTAAACTAGAAGAAACTTTTGCTAAAACAGCCACAGTAAATCAAGGAGAATATAAGTATGGACTTATTAACTTGCCTAAGTTCTATGTAGACTTCGAAGATTATAACGAGAGAAATGCGGCAACTGATATTGCGGCTGAGTTAGAAAAACTAAAAGCAGAAGGGGCTCAAGGACTCATTTTGGACCTCAGAGACAATGGCGGAGGATCTTTAAAAACTGTTGTAGATATTGCAGGCTTATTTATTAAAGACGGTCCGGTTGTTCAAGTCAAAACGGGACAAGAAAAAATTGAATTATACGAAGACACTGACAATCGCTTAGTTTGGGATGGTCCCTTAGTAATACTAGTGAATGAATTGTCTGCTTCTGCATCTGAAATTTTAGCAGCTGCCATGCAGGATTATAAAAGAGCAGTAGTGATCGGGAGTAAGCAGACTTTTGGAAAAGGTACCGTTCAAAATGTGGTGCCTTTAAATAATATTGTGAGGAGTAGTGAATTTGGAGACCTAGGGGCTTTAAAGTTAACCACCCAGAAATTTTATAGAATTAATGGAGGTTCTACCCAATTAAAAGGTGTAATGAGTGATGTTGTTGTGCCAGATAAATACAGTTATATGGATATTGGTGAAAGAGATTTGGACCACCCCATGGCTTGGGATAAAATTCCAGCAGCAGAATATACCTCCTGGGAGGGATATATTGATTTTGAAAGTACCATAGCTAATTCAAAAAAGAGAATGGCTGCCAACCCTCAATTAAAGCTCATTGAGGAGAATGCTAAGTGGTTAAAGTCGCAGCAAGACAACAATAAGGTGTCATTG
This sequence comes from Flavobacteriaceae bacterium, assembly GCA_029238555.1. Next base: position 23,810 of record JAQWFV010000043.1, on the reverse strand, counting down.
CTTTATGAGGATTATGTTGCAGAGGTAAAATTAGATAAAGAAAAAGCCGCTTATTTTAAGCAAATAACCAAGTACGATTCTAAATTGACTTTTCAATCTTTGAACGTAGAGAAAACAATGCTTGCCCAAGATGCAGAACTCAGAGAGAAAAGAGATCGCTGGCACAGGGATTTAGCCAAAGACGTTTATGTAGAAGAGGCTGTAAATGTGCTGCAAGATTTAAAAATCAGGTTTACCAATCCTTTGAAATTAGCCTCAGTAAAAGGTTAATGACTGGAGGTTTAGTCTAATTGATGGTGATATTCACCTTATCCTTGATGGGGTAGTAATCAATTGGCATTAAGAACTGCAAGATAATTGGCTACAACCTATCTTATTTCTGGCCCATTCTGGCCTTTTGGCGTACCATTTGTCCAATTCATGTTGTTCCTCATAGGGTTTTTGAAGCAGTTGGAACAGTTCATTTATTATAGAGTAGTCTTTCTTTTCTGCAGCCTCAATAGCCATTTGAGCCATATAATTTCTCAAAACATATTTTGGATTTACCGCATTCATTTTTTCTATAACGACCTGATCAGGCGATTTTTGAGCCAATCTAATTTTTGCATAACTACGCAGCCATAAAACCCACTTGTTTTTTACAGTACCATTGAGTGCTTTAGGGTCATAAAAAGCTTTTATTAAAGAGCCAAATAACCATTGGTTGTCTTTTTCTAGGTCGGTTTGGATGGTATTAGCTTGCTTAGTGTTGCTGGAGTCCGAGTGTAGTTCAGCCGTTTTGATTTTTTCTAAAAATTGGGCTGATTTGAAAAAGGCCAATTCCCGGTAAAATAGTGTCATATCTGTTTCTATAAGAGATAATAGAGGGTCAAGGTCTTCTATGAGTGCATCTAAAGCAACATCCTTGCTTAAATGCAGTCCTAGCTTCTCTTTTCTCATCTGAGCGTAAGTTGTCTCATAAGTCTCTTTAAAATGATCTAATGCGGCTTCTAAAGGCGCTGCATCTTTTACAATAGGGTAGAGCGCGTTAGCCAACTGATACAGGTTCCAAAGTCCTACCTGGTGTTGGTTTCCAAATCTATAGCGATTTTCTTTGGCATCTGTTGTATTAGGGGTCCAATCTAAATCATAAGGTTCCATCCAGCCATATGGGCCATAATCAATAGTAAGCCCCAAAACAGACATATTATCTGTATTGAGCACCCCATGCACAAAGCCTACGCGCTGCCAATCTGCGATTACTTTTGCGGTGTTTTCACAAACTTGTTTGAAAAAATCTATGGTCGCTTCCTTTAGTGGACCTTGGATGTTGGGGTAATAGTATTTAATGGTTTGTTTTACTAAGGTTGTCAATGTAGCTATTTCCCCTCTAGAGGAAGGCAATTCAAAAGAGCCAAATCGGATGAAATTTGGGGCTACCCTTGCAACAATGGCCCCTTGCTCTAAACCGGGATTGCCATTGTAAAGCATGTCTCTATTGACCAAATCACCACTGAGACACAAGGACAAAGCTCTTGTGGTAGGTACCCCTAAATGATACATGGCTTCTGAACATAAATATTCCCTAATACTAGATCTCAATACGGCCAATCCATCTGCAGACCTAGAATACGGAGTTGGACCTGCACCTTTTAATTGAATTTGAGCCCAATCAGATGGAGTGTTCCAGTTTAAATCTGTTGTATTGCCATTTATTTTTATTCCTCCTAAGTGAATGGCGCGACCGTCTCCTAGTTGCCCAGCCCAATAGCCAAATTGGTGGCCACCATAGTTCATAGCAAAAGGAATGTGATGGTCACTTATTGTATTTCCGGTGAGTTGTTGGATGAGGTCTGGATCATCTTCATCAATTCCCAAAGACTTTAGCAAGCTACTATTGAGGTGGATTTTTAAAGCTGATTTTGTTTTTTTTGGGTTTACAAATGAGTATAAAGCCTCTGGTACAGCCCGGGGATACTCATCTAAAGAAGGGTCCTTTGGTAATGATTCTATAAAATGGTCCAACTGAAAAGCTATCATGATTCTTTTTTAAGCCATGTTGAATGTTGTGATTTTAGCTTAGTTACTTTAGGAGATATGACTACCTGACAATATCCTTGAAAAGGATTGCTGCTGTAGTAGTTATGGTGTTCTTTTTCTGCCTCGTAAAACACTGCTTTAGGTTCTAAAGTAGTGACTATTGGCTCGTCAAAATATTCCTTTAAACTTTGAAAGGTTTTTTCTGCGCAAGCCTTTTCTTCTTGAGTACCATAAAAAATAACAGACCTGTACTGAGTTCCAACATCTGCCCCTTGTCTGTTAAGGGTAGTAGGATCATGTGTGGTTAAAAATATCTCGAATAGTACTGATAGTGAAATAATAGTAGGATCGTAAACTACCTTAACTACTTCTGCATGGCCTGTACGCCCTGAGCAAATTTCTCTGTAGGTAGGTGTTCCAGGTACAGTTCCTCCCATATAACCAGGGACCACACTTTTTACCCCTTTGAGGAGTTCCATAACAGCCTCTACACACCAGAAGCATCCGCCTCCAAGAACAATTTCCTTATTTTCTAATCCCATTCTTTTAACCTATTTCCGTCTAGTTTTAAAAATATAAAAAGTAACAATGTAAATCCTAGCATTCCAGAGCCTCCATAACTTAAGTAAGGCAGTGGAATTCCTATGGTTGGAAGTAAACCCAGTACCATTCCAATATTAATAATATAGTGAATGCCTAATATAGAGACCACTCCATACCCAAAAATACGGTTAAACGAATTACTTTGTCTTTCGCTTAAAAATAATAGCCTCAACAAAAGTGTTGTGAATAGCAGAACCACTGCTGTGGTTCCTAAAAACCCCCACTCTTCACCTAATGTACTAAAAATATAATCGGAGTGTTGTTCAGGTACAAAATCTCCTTTGGTCCTGGTGCCCTCTAAAAATCCTTTTCCAAAAAAACCACCAGCTCTAATAGCCTCTGTAGATTGATAGGTGTTGTATCCAATAGATCTATTGATTTTTTCTAAAATTTCGGGATCTGTTTCAAGATCTAGCCAAAGGCTAAAACGATCCCGGTGTCTTTGCTCGAAAACCTCGTTGAAAACATAATTTACACTGGTGGCAAAAAGTATTCCAGCTAAAAGTCCAAAACTTAATTTAGCCCAAGACCATTTTATTCTTTTAGGTTTTAAAATAAATCCTAAACCACCACCCAAAACCAGACCTCCAATACTCCATAAGACCCCCCATTTTAATACGGCTATAAATAATATAATAGCGCCAAAAACAGCCCAAAATATTTTCAGTGAAAATCCCTCTCTAAATAACACAAAAGACAAAGCAAAAAACACCAATGCAGAACCAGGATCTGGTTGGGGAATAACGAGTAATGCAGGAATTAATAAAATAGTAAATGCAATGGTAGCATGAAGGTTATTTTTAATATCGGTTTGTATGTCGCTTAAATATTTAGCAAGCGCTAAAGCAGTAGCTATTTTTGCCAGCTCAGAAGGTTGAAAATTAAATAAGCCTAGATTGTACCAGGAAGTAGCTCCAGCAATTGTTTTTCCAAAGACAAATAGGCCCAAAAGTAATAAAAGTGCAGTAAAGTAATAAATTGCAGCAAATCGCTCAAAGGCTTTTGTGTTCACAATAAAAATGAATCCTGCGGCACAGAGACTTATGACAATAAAGAAAAGTTGCTTGCCATAAATAGTGCTAAAGTCAAAAATGCTGCTGTGATTTTCCGTAACCGTACTGGAGTAAATATTCACCCAGCCTACAAAAACTAAAATAAGGTATAAGACAATCGAAACCCAATCTATCCTTATTTTTCCTATACTACCACGCATATTCGTTTATTTTAAAGGGCTTTCCGCTCAAAGGTTTTGCGTATTCTTTCTCTAAACTGCTTTCAAGTATTTTTGTTTCTAGGGATGTATTGCTTATAGCACCTTTCAAGTATTTTTCCATCATAAGTGTGGCTATATAGCCAGCATATCTAGAGCCGTAATACCCGTGTTCTACATAAACAGAAATAGCAATTTCTGGTTTTTCTACTGGAGAAAAGCCTACAAAAATAGAGTGGTCGGTCAGCTGCTTTCGTTCCCCGTTAATTCGGGTGTAGTTTTCGCCAGTACCCGTTTTACCCGCCATAGTAAGCCCTTTTGTTTTCAAGTGTTTCGCTGTTCCAGACTCATAAACCTTTTGCATAGCCTCAATGATTGGCTCAAAATGTTCTTTGCTAATAGTGGTGAATATTGGTGTGTTGTACACACTGTCATTAAAAGAAACACGGTCAATCTTTCTAAGGATATGAGGTCTAAAATAAAAACCCCTGTTGGCTATTGCTGCAGTCATATTAGCTAATTGAATAGGAGTTGTTGCTACCTCTCCTTGTCCAATAGCGTTAGAAATAAAGTAGGTAGGCCCCCATCTATTGTCTCCATAAAAAGCGTCGTAAAACGGAACGCCAGGGATTCTTCCTGGTGCACCTGTAGGCAAGTCTGTACCCAAATAATCCCCTAAGCCAAAACTTTTCATATGTGAGACCCAGGCTTCTAGGCCAGCGTCTGAGTTGGGATATTTATGAAATATTTTTTTAAAAACCGCGACAAAGTACGCGTTGCAAGACTCAGATATGGCTGTGTATAAGTTTCTTGAACCACCCCCACAGTGGCATCCTTTTTTATCTTTCCCTACGAAGTATCCATTGTTGCAGTAAACGGTTTCTAAAGGGTTTAAAACCCCTTCTTCTAAAGCGGCAAGTGCATTGATTATTTTAAATGGTGATCCTGGGGAAGGCTGAGCCAATAAACTTCTATCCCAAGTGGGTTTGGCTATAGAGTCGTAATACAAGTTGGTGTAATTTCTAGATCGACTTCTTCCAACCAATAAGGAAGGGTCAAAGCTGGGGCCTGTAATGAGGGCTAGAATTTCACCTGTACTTGGTTCAATAGCGACAATGGCACCGCGTTTGTTCTCAAGTAATCTCTCTCCGTATTCTTGAAGTTCTTTATCTAGGGTGATTTGTAAATTTGTTCCCGCTTTTGGTGTTTTGTCATGAGCCCCATTTTTATAAGGCCCTATAATTCTATTGAATCGATCTTTTTGTAGGTATTGGACCCCTTTTTCACCCCGAATAATAGACTCATATTGCTTTTCTACGCCTGTTTTACCAATAAGTTCTCCAGAGTTGTAGTCTGGGTTGTTCTTCACCTCCCAAGGATTTACCTCGCTAATGTAGCCCAGTACATTGGCTGCAGCAGTTGTTTTATAATCTCTTAAATTTTGTTTTTGAATATAAAATCCTTCGTACTTTCTCATTTTTTCTTGGAAAGCAGCGTAAGTCTCTTTGGAGAGTTTAGACACCATTACGGAAGGTAACCTAGGGGAGTATCTTTTGGCTCTCTCCATTTGATTTATAAAAGTCTCTCTATTGATGTTTAGTAATTGACAAAAAGCCAAAGTGTCCTTTAACGACACTTCTCTTGGTACTACCATAAGGTCGTAGGCCGCCTGGTTGGCTACCAATAATGTATTGTTTCTGTCATAGATGTATCCACGACTGGGGTAGATTGTCTGTGCACTTATTGCGGGATCTGATTTAAAAGCTTCAGGATTAGCACCACTGATTTGTAGACTGCCAAGTTTAATGATAAAGCTAATGGCAGCTATTATAACAACTGAGAAAAGTAATAGTTTTCTCATTTTCTTCTCGGACTTAGTAGTGTGATTAACAGCAGGCTAAAAATAAAGCTCACTATTCCAGTGGAAAAGGTTTTTTCAAGTACCAGCAACCATTTAGACCAGCTAAATGCCTCCAAGCTAAAATAAACCAAATGGTGTAAAATAATTATTGCTGCTATAAATGAATAACGTTGTGCCACAGGTGCTTGTTGAATTCTAAAACTTTTTTGCTCAAAGTTCAATCCAAACACAATTCGCATCATTTTAGGCCTTATATAAGCCATGAAAACCAAAACAATGGCATGAAGGGCTAAAGTGTCTAATAAAATATCTAAGATAAGACCAAATATAAACGCCAAAGTAATCCAAAGACTTCTATTTTTATGGGTAGGATAAATATATAAGAGTAGGGTGTAGATCATTGGGCTAATAAACCCAAACAAAGCCATTTTACTAAATACAAAAGCTTGAATAAGGATCAAAAGAATCACTTTTATAGGCAGGTATATAGGAAGCTCTCTATTCATCTGTATTATTTTCTACCGCTTTAATCTCTTGTTTTAGATGATTTTTTATAACATAAACAGGCCCAATATTTTGCATGTCATTAAACAGTCGCACCTCAATAATATAGTAATTCTTAGCAGCAGTAAGTTTAAAGTCTTCAATAGTACCTACAGGAATATTTTCAGGAAAAATGCTAGACATTCCTCCGCTAATAATGGTGTCTCCTTTTTTGATAGGCGCTAAATCTGGAATGTCGATCAGTTGAACATTGTTGGGTTTTTTTCCATTCCAAACTAAGGATCCAAAATAGTCAGTTCCTTTCACCTTGACATTTATTTTAGATTTGCTGTGTAAAATACTCTGAACGGTGGAAAATGAATTTCCGCTGAACTCTATAATTCCAAGAAGTCCTTTTTCATTCACAACACCCATGTCTGTGAACACACTGTCTTGTTCACCCAAGGAAAGGGTGAGGTAATTGTTTATTCCGGTGAAACTATTTTTTATAATTCTCCCGTTAATGAATTCAAAATTTTTATTCATTAGGGTGGAGTCATGGTTTAATTCATACTTTTCAAAAGCGACCAAGCGCTCCATTAAAACCTTATTTTGAGTGGTGAGAAATTCATTTTCGGAAGCCAATGAAAAATAGTCTCCAATGCCACTAAAGAACAAATGAATACCACCACTTAAGCGGCTACTGGTGTTTAAATAACTTGATTTTAAGTAAATATTTTCACTGGTAGTAAGCGCAATCCCAATGAGTAAGTAACACCAAAATAACAAACGCAGCCTATTGCCAAGAAAAAAATCTATAATGCGTTGCATGGGTTGGAGTTTTCTTTAGCCAGGGGCTATTTCATTAAAATACTTTTGAATTTTTCTAAATTCTTTAGAGAAATCCCTGTTCCTCTAACAACAGCTCTAAGGGGGTCCTCTGCAATATAAACAGGTAAATCAGTTTTTAGAGACAAGCGTTTGTCCAGTCCCCTTAACATAGATCCGCCTCCGGCTAAAAATATACCTGTATTGTATATATCTGCGGCCAATTCAGGAGGGGTATTTGAGAGGGTTTCCATTACAGCGTCTTCTATACGCAATATAGACTTGTCTAAAGCCTTTGCAATTTCTCTGTAAGACACTTGCACTTGTTTGGGTTTCCCTGTGAGTAAGTCCCTTCCTTGAACAGACATTTCCTCTGGAGGGCTTTGAAGGTCTTCCGTAGCTGCACCAATGGTAATTTTAATATTCTCTGCGGTACTTTCTCCTACAAAAAGGTTATGTTGCGTACGCATATAATACACAATATCATTAGTGAAAACGTCTCCTGCAATCTTAACGGACTTGTCGCACACAATCCCTCCTAGAGCAATAACGGCAATTTCTGTAGTTCCTCCGCCTATGTCTACAATCATGTTCCCCTTGGGTTCCATAATATCTATACCAATACCAATAGCTGCTGCCATGGGTTCATGAATTAGGTACACTTCTTTTCCGTTTACACGCTCTGCAGATTCTTTTACCGCACGCATTTCTACTTCTGTAATCCCTGAAGGGATACAGATCACCATTCGCAGTGCTGGTGGAAACCATTTTTTCTTAAGAGAAGGAATGTTCTTAATGAACATACTAATCATCTTTTCAGAAGCGTCAAAATCAGCAATAACCCCGTCCTTCAAAGGTCTAATTGTTTTGATGTTTTCATGGGTTTTACCCTGCATGAGGTTGGCCTCTTTACCTACGGCAATAATTTTTCCAGTAGTCCTATCCCTTGCAACGATAGAAGGACTGTCTACCACAACTTTATCATTGTGAATGATCAGTGTATTGGCCGTTCCTAAATCTATTGCAATATCTTCAGTTAAAAAATCAAAAAAGCCCATGGGAAAGATGTTAAATTGCTTGGTCTAAGTTAGTGATAACGAAGGTAATAAATTTAATGTTTAAAATGGCGGGTCCCAGTGAGTACCATGGCAATTTTATTTTCATTGCAATAATCTACACTCAATTGGTCTTTGATAGAACCTCCAGGTTGAATCACACTAGTAATTCCAGCATTTCCTGCAATTTCTACACAGTCAGGGAAAGGGAAAAACGCATCACTAGCCATTACAGCGCCCTCTAAGTTAAAAGAGAAGCTGTTAGCCTTGTGAATGGCCTGGTTTAGTGCGTCTACACGGGAAGTCTGACCAGTACCACTAGCACAAAGTTGCTTGTTTTTAGCTAAAACAATGGTGTTAGACTTGGTGTGCTTACACAATTTAGAGGCAAAAATTAAGTCTTCTATGGCCGCTGCATCTGGCTGTGTGTCTGTTACATATTGCAAGTCCTTTACAGCGTCTGTAATACTGTCTTTTTCTTGTAATAAGAAACCATTTAAACAAGTGCGTAATTGCGTTTGAGGCATTTCAACCTCGTTTTGAACCAGGAGAATTCTGTTCTTTTTTTCCTGAAGTAATGCCTGCGCTTCTGGGGTGAATCCAGGCGCTATAACCACCTCACAAAACAAACTGTGAATTTCTGTTGCAGTGTCTAGATCTATTGTCCTGTTGGCAATTAACACACCTCCAAAAGCAGACACTGGATCTCCGGCAAGTGCGTCTTTGTATGCGGTCACTAAGCTGTCTCTGGTGGCGAGACCGCAGGCATTGTTGTGTTTTAAAATAGCAAAGGTAGGGGCGTCTTCTTTGAACTCTCCCATCAATTGCACTGCTGCATCTACGTCTAGAAGATTGTTGTAAGAGAGCTCTTTTCCATGAAGTTTGGTAAACATCGCCTCAAAATCTCCGAAAAATACCCCTTTTTGGTGAGGGTTTTCTCCGTAGCGAAGTACCTGGCCATTGGTTTCAGAAATTTTTAATTTGTCTATCTGAGAACCCCCATTAAAATAATTAAAGATAGCAGTGTCATAGTGCGAAGAAGTGTTAAAAGATCGCGTAGCGAAATCTTTTCGTTGCGCTAAAGTAGTTGCCCCATCTTGTGTTTTTAAAATATTTAAGAAATCTGCATAGTCTGCTCTATCAGACACACAAATAACATCTTTGTAGTTTTTAGCGGCTGCTCTAATGAGCGAAATTCCTCCAATGTCTATCTTTTCTATAATATCTTGTTCACTAGCGCCGCTGGCTACTGTTTTTTCAAAAGGGTATAAATCTACAATGACAATGTCTAACTGAGGGATCTCAAATTCTTTTAACTGTGCCACATCTCCTTCATTGTCCTGTCTGTTTAAAATTCCACCAAATACTTTTGGGTGAAGTGTTTTAACACGGCCTCCTAAAATAGAGGGGTAGCTAGTTACATCTTCTACAGCCACTACTGGAATGCCCATTTCTTTAATAAAGGTTTCTGTACCTCCTGTAGAATACAAGATCACGCCTTGAGCGTGTAAGGTTTCTACAATAGGACCAAGTCCGTCTTTATGAAATACTGAAATTAGTGCTGCGGAGGCTTTTTTTGAACTACTCATGTGTTTGGAATTAAAAAGATATAATAGGGTTAATAAAAGGTGTATTTAAATAAATGAGGCAACTCCTTTACATACGTACTCAAGAAAAGTTTCATCTTCTTTAGTGAAAGGGTCTATGGTCTCAGAGTCAATATCTATCTGGCCTATGTTTTCTCCATTGACAAATATAGGTATGACAATTTCAGACTTAACTGAAATGCTGCAGGCAATATAATTGTCTTGTGCTTTAACGTCTGGTACTACGAAATTTTCATTGCTAAGGGCTACTTGACCACAGATACCCTTACCAAAAGGTATTACAGTATGGTCCGTGGGCGCTCCAACATAGGGCCCAAGTAAAAGCTCTTCTTTCTGACCATTTCTAAAATAAAAACCCACCCAATTGTAATGAGGGATGTTTTTTTCTAACAAAGTACAGATGGTTTTAAGCTTGGTTTCACTATCGTGGGCACAAGCAAAAATGCTGTCTAATTTTGGGTAAAGTTCCGTAAACATGTGCTTAGTTTCTTAAATATGCATTCAAACAAAGGCTTTTTTAAAGCTTTGAATCAAAGGACAAAAATACGTTCTTTTTCTCGGTTTTTTTGTACTTTTGTAGGGTGAAAAATAGACTTTCTATATTCATTTCTACCGTTTTGGCACTCTTGGTTTTAGGAGCGTCAACTTCATGGACTTTTGACACCCATTATTGTGGCTCTATAAAAATAGATTCAGCGCTGTTTGGCACCCCAGAAACTTGTGGCATGGAGATGGGGGAAGGGAGCGAATGGTCAAAACCCTCTTGTTGCAATGAAATTGCTGAGGTAGTTGAGCCTACACCTTTATTTAAGCAGGCTGTTGAAGCTGTCTTTATTCCTGTGTTGGCAGACTTTGTGCTTCTAACTGAATTTAAATTTGAAGTAGTTTCTTGGATTAGCCCCACAGTAAAGCAACTTTTATTTGAGCCGCCTCCACCCAATCAGGGCCATTTACTTTTTATACTATACCAAGCGTTTTTAATTTAGATCAAGTAGACTTTTTAAAACTTTTTCGTTCAATTGACTTTGAATGTATTGTGATTAATTTAAAAAATCTACCATGAAATATTGTATAAAATACCTGTTCACCCTAGGTATAATTGGGTGCTTTTCAGCTGGTCTTTTTGCTCAAGGCCCACCAATAACAGCAGACAAACCCATTATGTTGGGTGGCGGAAGTTTTACCGCCAAAACCTTAATTGAACACCGGAAAACGGCTATGGGGACCTTTAAGTACACCCCTTTAATGCTGCATTATTTGATCAGCTCAAATGCACTAGTGGCTGTTCATATTCCCAGAGTTTCCTATGAGTTGGCAGACGGAACTTCTGGCCAGTCCCTGGCCGATGTCAAACTCTTAGCCAAGTATCAATTCCTCAGAATAGACGGTACTGGTAAGACTTTTCGTATGGTCGCAAAGACACTTCAGACGCTTCCAACCGGAGAAGCACTTGGCGTCATGGAACTCAGTAGTGGTCTGTATCAGGGCTATTACGGCTTTGTAGCCGGTTATGAAAGCCTTAAATACGGAATCTCGTTTGAATTGGGTCTCAATAACATCCCCGAAGGAGATTTAGACTTTCTACAGCACAAACTAGGATTTGGTTTGCCGCTTTTAAAGCCCCAATACCCCAACAGGCAGATTAACTTATTTTTCGAATATACCCAACAGTGGTTGTGGGAGCAAAAGGGGTATCAGCTTTTGTATGCTCAAGGCATACAATACGCTCGAAAAAATATCACCTTTGACTTGGCGTATCAGCTTCCTTTGGTGAATGATATACCTCAAAATATGACTTTTAACAGAAGCTTGTTTTTAGGAACTCGCTTTACTTTTTAACGGATTAAAAAACAACATGATGAAAACAATAGTATTATTTTTTAGCCTTCTAGTGCTCGGTAGCACTGTGGCTTTTGGACAAAAAAGCATGGATGCATTTGAAGTACAAGTAGACGGTTTAGGCTGTCCATTTTGCGCCTATGGATTAGAGAAAAAGTTCAAAGAATTTAAAGGGATCAAAGACGTGAAAATAGACATTGAAACGGGAGATTTTAGTTTTCAATACCCGGCAGAGAAATCTCTTTCTCTAGCGGCAGTGGTTCAGCAAGTGGAAAAAGCGGGATATACGCCTATGAAAACCGTTATTAGTAGGGCCAATGGACTCGTAGAAACAGACGCGCCTTTAGCCGCCGTAGATCAAGGAGTTGCAGGAGTAGTTTCTGAAAAAATGTTTGTGGCAGGTAATTGCGAAATGTGTGAAGCTAGGATATTGAAAGCTACGTCTAGATTACAAGGGGTGGCTCAGGCCGCATGGAATTCCAAGACTAAAATATTAGATATTTCATTTGACGCCAATGTCCTAGACCGCCAAAGCATTTCAAAAGCCATTGCAGCAGCAGGGCACGACACCAAAGACCACAAGGCCAGCGGGGAAACCTATGACGGATTGCCTATGTGTTGTAAATACGAACGTGTAGAAAATAAGTAATATGAGACAGGTAAAATATATATTTTCGATTGTTTTAGTGGCAGTAGTCACTTTAGTGAGTTGCGAGCGTAAGGCACCCCCTACACAGCAGTGGGTGTTAGAAAAAACCATTGAACTGCCAGGAGTTAATCCCATTGGTATAGGTGTTTTTGAGCAGCAGTTTTGGCTCTCAGACGGAGACCATAACAGATTGGTTGCGGTAGATACTACCGGTTTATTCACAGATAGTATCACTGGATTGGATAGGCCTATGCATATAGATGCAACTGCAGCAGGGCTTTGGGTGCCTCAGTATGGCTCAGATACTATTGCACAGTTTAAACTGCCTTCAAAATTTCCTTTACCCCTAATTTTAAAGGATTCTTTAGACGCGCCTGCATCCATTTCAGTTTTTGGGCAGGAGCGTGCTATTGCAGATTTTTATAACCATAGGATTCTCTACTTCAATGGAATGGATTGGATTTCTTTAGGTACCGAGGGAAAAGAAGCTGGACAGTTTTACTACCCTACAGATGTGCAAATTACAGCGGATCATATTTGGGTGGCAGACGCCTATAACAATAGAATACAACTGTTTAATAAGCAAGGTGCTTTTGTGAGAATCATTGGAGCCGATCAGAAAATGAATGCAGCCACCGGTTTATTTGTAAGCGAAAAACAGGTTTTTGTAACTGATTTTGAGCACCATAGACTTTTGGTATTTTTTAAAGATGGTCAATTGGCTCAGGTCATTGAAGCTGGTCTGGAGAAGCCTATAGACGCAATAATTCATGAGGAGAAATTATATGTGATTGATTATAAAAAGCAGCAGATGAACCGTTATTATTTTGACCATTAATGAATACGACAACAATTTATAGTATAGAGGGAATGACTTGCATGGGCTGTGTAGCCCATGTTAAAAAGACCATTGAAGCCATGGAAGGAGTAGCGCATGTGATAGTAGATTTGCCTTTAAAACGTGCTTATGTACATGCCAATACGATCATTGAATTTCAAGCAATTCAAAAATTATTGGGAGAGAAGTATAGTGTAGCGGTATTGGAACAGGATAAAATTGTCACTGCTGTTTCTCAGGGAGATTCACACAGTGTAAGCGACCATTTAAATATAGCTGATTCTCCTTGGAAACAGCTTAAGCCACTTTATTTAATCTTTGGATTCTTGATTGGCGGTGTTTTTCTAGCCTATTTTTCAGAGCTGCGAGCTCTGGGATTTGATCCCGTTTGGCCAGAGATGATGCTAGATTTTATGGCTTTGTTTTATTTGGTGTTTGCCTTTTTTAAATTATTAGATTTAAAGGGGTTTCCCCAGAGTTTTGCCATGTATGATCCCATTGCTAAACGCCTTTCTTTTTATGGTAAAATCTATCCTTTTATTGAGTTGGGGTTGGGGATCATGCTTTTAATGCGGGTGGGCATCACTCAAGTACTGGTCGTGACTCTTGTTATTTTGGGCGCCACCACTATAGGGGTGGTGCAGTCTCTTTTAAACAAGCGACAAATTCAATGTGCCTGTTTGGGGACTGCTTTAAAACTCCCTATGACGCAGGCCACTTTTATTGAAAATGCGATTATGATCGCTATGGCCTTGGTAATGCTTTTGTAGCGCAAGGGCTCATACGATATTTATGATAAAAAAACCCCCTTTGGATACGTCCAAAGGGGGTTTTTATGTGTTGTAAAATATTACATCATGCCTGGCATTCCGCCGCCACCCATTGCTGGTCCAGCATGAGAGTGGCCGCTTTCTTCTTTAATGTCCGTTAAGGCACATTCTGTAGTTAAGATCATTCCGGCAACAGAGGCCGCATTCTCAAGGGCTACTCTGGTTACTTTCTTAGGATCTATAATTCCTGCCTTAAGCATATTGGTATAAGTTTCTGTTTTAGCGTCATATCCAAAATCTGCTTTGCCCTCTATTACTTTAGACACTACCACTGAGCCTTCTCCTCCAGCATTTTCTACGATGGTTCTAAGCGGTGCTTCAATAGCTCTGGCCACAATCTGAATACCTGTTTCCTCGTCTGGATTAATGGCTTTTACCTTAGCTAAAACAGATTTTGCTCTAACCAAAGCTACCCCGCCACCTGCGACAATACCTTCTTCTACCGCTGCTCTTGTAGCGTGAAGGGCGTCGTCTACGCGGTCTTTTTTCTCCTTCATTTCTACTTCAGACGCAGCACCTACATAAAGTACGGCTACTCCACCAGCTAATTTAGCGAGACGCTCTTGAAGCTTCTCACGGTCATAATCAGAAGTAGTAGATTCAATTTGTGCTTTAATTTGGTTGACCCTTGTTTTAATGTTGTTTTTGTCACCAGCACCGTTTACAACTGTTGTGTTGTCTTTGTCTATGGTTACTTTTTCAGAGGTTCCCAACATGTCCATAGTAACGTTTTCTAAAGAAAAGCCACGTTCTTCTGAAATAACAGTTCCTCCAGTTAAAATGGCAATGTCTTCTAGCATCGCTTTTCTTCTGTCTCCAAAACCAGGTGCTTTAACCGCAGCAATTTTAAGAGACCCTCTAAGTTTATTTACCACTAGAGTAGCCAATGCTTCTCCGTCTACATCTTCTGCAATGATCAATAGTGGTTTTCCAGATTGAGCTACTGGCTCTAACACAGGAAGTAAGTCTTTCATTGCTGAAATTTTCTTGTCAAATAACAAGATGTACGGGCTTTCTAGCTCTGCAACCATTTTCTCTGAATCAGTTACAAAGTAAGGAGATAAGTAACCTCTGTCGAATTGCATTCCTTCTACAACATCTACATAAGTATCTGTTCCTTTAGCCTCTTCTACAGTGATCACACCTTCTTTTCCTACTTTACCAAATGCCTGAGCGATAAGTGCACCAATAGTTTCTTCATTGTTGGCAGAAATTGAAGCCACTTGCTTGATCATTTCTGACGAATCACCTACTTTTTTTGATTGCTTGGCAAGATCTGCGACAATAGCTTCTACCGCTTTGTCAATACCTCTCTTTAAATCCATTGGATTTGCACCAGCAGCAACATTTTTTAAGCCTTCCTTAACGATAGACTGTGCTAATACTGTGGCAGTTGTAGTTCCATCTCCAGCAAGATCATTGGTTTTAGAAGCGACTTCTTTCACCATTTGAGCACCCATATTTTCTAAGGGATCTGCTAATTCAATTTCTTTTGCAACCGTTACCCCATCTTTGGTCACATGAGGTGCACCAAAAGATTTACTGATGATTACATTTCTTCCTTTTGGTCCTAAGGTTACTTTTACCGCATTTGCAAGTGCATCTACGCCTCTTTTTAGGCCGTCTCTTGCGTCAATATCAAATTTAATGTCTTTTGCCATGATTTTTTTCGTTTCTAATTAAACAATTGCTAAAATGTCGCTTTCTCGCATCATAATATAATCCGTTCCTTCTAGCTTGAGTTCTGTGCCTGCATATTTTCCGTATAGTACAGTGTCACCAACTTTTACGGTCATTTTTTCATCTTTGGTTCCAGGACCAACAGCGATTACTTTACCGTTTTGAGGTTTTTCTTTAGCAGTATCTGGTATGTATATCCCAGAAGCTGTTTGTGTTTCTGCGGCCATAGGAGCAATCAGTACCCTGTCTGCCAATGGTTTAATGTTAATTTTAGCCATAATATAATTATTTAAATAATTTAATTTTACGACCAATTATAGACATAAATTGTGCCAATTCATTTTTATGACAAAATCGCAAAAAAAAAATGCCAGCTTGTCATAAGCTGGCATTTTAGAATTTAATAAGACCCTAGGTCTTTATATTTTTTTTACTCTTGAGTTTCTTCAGCTGCTGCAGGTGCCTCTAAAGTTTCTACAGGAACTTCTTCCGCTTCTTCAAGGAGTACTTCTGGAGCTGTTGTATTTATTTCAGTATCTAAAAGCTTAGAGTCTGCACCAGCGTAATTTCCTTTTAAGGCTACGTTAGAAAGTAATATTAAAACGATTAAAAGCGTGGCAAGTGTCCAAGTACTCTTGTCTAAAAAGTCGCCTGTTTTTTTAACACCTCCAACTACCTGGCTAGAACCTCCTCCTAATGAAGAAGACAATCCTCCACCTTTAGGGTTTTGTACCATAATAACAAGCATTAGTAAAACACTAACAATAAGGATCAGGATTAGAAATATGGTAAATGTACTCATGACTATTTATTCTCTTTAATTAATTTTTGTACCACTTTAATTTGGCTTGCAAAGAAACTATTTTTTTCTGGATATTTCAAACTTAATATTTTATAGGCCTGAAGGGCTTTTTTATATTTTTTTTGTTCTAAGTAAACCCTGGCTAATGTCTCTGTCATTAATGCTTCTTTGTTTATTTTTTCAGCATCTTTAATCGTTATTTTTTCTGTGCTTGGCAAAGGAGGGCTAATCTTAGGATTTGTAGCTATAAATGCATTTATCTGTGCCATTTTAGCTGCTTTTTTATTTTTTTCAGAGGTGTTTGTTTCCTCTTTTTTTGTTTTTTTATCAATAGATTTTTTAGTGCTCAACTGAAGCCATTCTTCAAAGGAATATCTGTCGTTTTTGTTAAATTCTAAGGGTTTTCCTAGTTCGAGAGAAGACAAGCTTGGCTCTTGAGCCTCAGAAACTTTGTGCTCCTCATTAGAAGTTTGTTCCGTGTATTGCGCTTCAGCATCTCTTTGCGTAGCAGTGGTTATTTCGGTAAGCGCTACAGCTTCTGCAGCTGTATTTTCTATTTTGTCAGTTGACGGGGTCTCAATGGCGTCGTCCGTATTTTTTGATTTGTTAAAAGCCTCTTGTGTGATAATTTCGAAAAGCCAAGAGCGATCTGAGGTATAGGCCGCATGTTTTTTTAAAGCTGCGTTGTATTTAAAACTGTTGCTATTTTTTAAGCCTATTAATTCCATTCCCCTAGCTGCTTGAAAATAGGGATATGTTTTCACAATTTGCTTCAATGCAGCAATGTCTGCATCTTGACTAATGTCTAAGGGGTTTTCTAAGAGTGCTGTAAAACGAGATACTTGCATGCGACTAATATAAGGAGTTTCCCTTTAAATGCTTGTTAGTGGTTTACCAATCTGCTAAAGAAGCACTAAAAATATCTTGAAGAATTCTTTCAAAAATAGCGTCAAAAGCGTCATTTTTAACACTGTCTAGCATGGAATCTGCAGGATAGTCATAAAAAAACGAAAATCTTTTTTCAAAATCTGCGTCTTCCTTAGTTGTGTTGTAGAAACGTACATTTATCCCTATAGTCAACCTGTTTTGAGCCGCAGTTTGTTGCGCAGTAGCAGACATTGGAGACACCCTAAACTCTACAATTTCTCCCTCGTAAACAAGATCTCCGTTGGTATTAGTAAGGTCTAGACTGGTTTGGTTTTGTATAAAATCCTGTAGGGCCAGTGTAAAGGTGTTGTCTAAGCCAGGTTCTATGGTAGATCCAGGATTGTCTGAAGCGTAATTTTGAAAAAAGTTTACCTGAAATGTTTTAGCCGTTCCCACATTTCCTCCTGTGAAATTGTAAATCCCACAGCCGTTTAATGATAATGCAATTATTAGGACCAGGACAATTTTAATTTCTAATCTAAGTGTTTTGAATAAATAATATCCCATTAGAGGTTGTATTGTTTAATTTTTCTGTAAAGTGTTCTTTCTGAAATACCTAGTTCAGATGCCGCTAATTTTCTTTTTCCCTTATTGCGTTCTAAGGCTTTTATAATGAGTTCAATTTCTTTGTCATGTAAAGATAAGGTTTCTTCTTCTTCAATTTCTTCTGCGAAATGATACTTATCCGATGGAGACAAATCAGTCAGGGGGTCTTTTTCAGAAGCGCTATTTTGAAGGGCTAGTATAGGTTTAGAAGGGAGAGACTCATAATTGTTTTCTGACAGTGTTTCTTCTTCGTAACCATCTTCATTTTCACGATAAGCAGACAGCGCTTCTAAAGGAGTAGATTTTTGAGATTCTTTTCCGTAAATCTTTCGGATCAAGTTGTCGTTTTCTTTTTGCACAGAAGCGCCATCTTTTCCTTTTAATAACTCTAAGGTCAGTTTTTTTAAATCATTCAAATCTCCTTTCATGTCAAAGAGCACCTTGTAGAGAATTTCTCTTTCATTAGAAAAATCACTTGATTGTTTTTCAGAGCCAATTACAGCGGGTAATTGACTGCTGTTTACATGGGGGAGGTAGGACTGCAGTGTTTCGCTATTGACTTCTCTAGAAGATTCTAATACCGATATTTGTTCTGCAATGTTTCTGAGTTGTCTAATATTACCAGGCCATCTATATTTTATAAGCATTTCAATGGCTTCCTCTGAAAGTCTGATGGTGGGCATTTTATATTTCTGTCCAAAGTCCGACGCGAATTTTCTAAATAAAAGATGGATGTCCTCTTTTCTGGTGCGTAACGGAGGTACTCCTATTTCTACAGTGCTTAATCGGTAATAAAGATCTTCTCTGAATTTGCCTTCTTGAATGGCTTTTGCCATTTCTACATTCGTTGCCGCCACTATTCTCACATTGGTTTTTTGCACTTGTGAGGACCCAACCTTCAAAAACTCACCATTTTCTAATACCCTGAGAAGTCTTACCTGAGTTGTTAAAGGCAATTCTCCTACTTCATCTAAAAAAATAGTTCCGCCGTCTGCTACCTCAAAGTAGCCACTTCTGGTTGCTGTAGCGCCTGTAAAAGCACCTTTTTCATGACCAAAAAGTTCACTGTCAATAGTGCCCTCTGGAATTGCCCCACAGTTAACTGCAATATATTTTGCATGTTTCCTGTGTGAAAGGCCATGGATAATTTTGGGGATAGATTCTTTTCCAACCCCACTTTCTCCTGTAACCAATACGGAAATATCTGTAGGTGCTACTTGAATTGCTTTCTCCAATGACCTGTTTAGACCAGGATCATTTCCAATAATTTCAAATCGTTGTTTAATGGCTTGTACGTTTTCCATTACTATGAAAGTTTGGTGTGTGAAATGGCTTTTCCTAATAGGGTTCCCGAAGTGCAGTCCGTAATTTCTACGGCCACTAGATCGCCAATATTATAGGATTCCCTGGGAAATACCACTACAGCATTATAGTTGTTTCTACCCATAAGGTCTTGGTCTGATTTTTTTGAAACTCCCTCAACTAATACAGTTTCAATTTTACCCACCCTATTTTGAGTGTGCATGGCAGCATGTTTGCGCTGCAGGGCAATGACTTCTGCAAGCCTTTTACTTTTTAGTGCCTCAGGTATATTGTCTGTTAAATTTTTTCCGGCTGAGGTTCCTGGCCTATCTGAGTAGGAGTACATATAGCCAAAATCATATTTCACATATTCCATAAGACTCAGGGTGTTCTTGTGGTCTGCTTCAGTTTCATTAGGAAAGCCAATAATCATATCTTGTGAAATAGCACAGTCTGGTATTATAGATCTAATGCTGTCTATAAGTGCCATATACTCTTCTCTTGTGTGTTGGCGGTTCATGGCTTTTAGAATATTGTTGCTGCCACTTTGAACAGGCAGATGAATGTGCTTACAAATATTAGCATGAGCTGCCATGGTGCTTACCACATCTAGGGTCATGTCTTGAGGATTAGAGGTTGAAAAACGAATTCTCATTTCAGGAAATCCTAGGGCTACTTTTTCTAACAACTGTGAAAAGTTTATTGCTGTGGCCTGAGCCATTTGCGAGGCTTTATTGAAGTCTTTTTTTAAACCGCCTCCATACCAAAGATAACTGTCTACGTTTTGCCCAAGAAGGGTTACCTCTTTATAGCCTTTGGACCAAAGGTCCTGTATCTCTTGCATAATGGAGTGTGGGTCTCTAGATCTTTCCCTGCCTCTGGTGAAGGGCACCACGCAAAAGGTGCACATATTGTCACAGCCTCTGGTGATGGAAACAAAAGCGGTAATTTTATTGCTCGCCAATCTCACAGGAGCAATATCTCCGTAGGTTTCTTCTTTGGATAAAATTACATTGACTGCATTTCTTCCAGCTTCTACTTCTTTTAAAAGGTTAGGGATATCTTTGTAGGCGTCTGGCCCTACCACCATATCTACAATTTTTGCTTCTTCGAGTAGTTTTGTTTTGAGCCGCTCTGCCATACATCCTAATACCCCTACTTTCATTTGAGGATTGCTGCGTTTCACAGCCTGAAATTTCTCCAAACGTTTTCTTACGGTTTGTTCTGCTTTGTCTCTTATAGAGCAAGTATTAATGAGCACCAGGTCTGCTTCTTCCAAGATCTCTGTAGTATTGTATCCTTCAGAGGCTAATATAGAAGCGACTACTTCAGAATCTGAAAAATTCATGGCGCAACCATAACTCTCTAAATAGAGTTTTTTTTCATTTGAGCCTTGAAGGTCTAATTTCAAAGTGGTTCCTTGTATGCTTGGATCAATAGTTTTTTCCATAGGGGCTAAGCGCTATTTTTTAATGGCTTACAAAGATAGTACTAAAATCAAATTTGTGACATTTTGTCATGGATTTTTTGGCCCTTAGTAGGGTCTTATTCAAAGGTATTATTCAAAACAGATGCGCCTGAGGCCTTTTAAAATAAAAAAATTGACCTACTTTTGTCACCATAAATACGATCAATGGCAAAGAATTTAGTAATTGTAGAGTCCCCGGCAAAAGCCAAAACCATAGAAAAATTTTTAGGACCTGATTTCAAAGTAGCCTCAAGTTATGGGCATATTGCGGATCTTCCGTCCAAGGAATTGGGGGTAGCAGTGGAGGATGATTTTGACGCAAAGTACATAGTTTCCTCTGACAAGAAAGCGCTGGTGAAACAATTACAAGTGCTGGCTAATAAAGCTGAGATTATCTGGCTGGCTAGTGATGAGGACCGTGAAGGAGAAGCTATTTCTTGGCATTTGTCAGAAACGCTAAAATTAGATAAAGCCAAAACAAAAAGGATCGTATTTAACTCTATTACAAAATCTGCGGTACAACATGCGATTCAAAATCCGAGAGAGATAGATTACAACCTTGTAAACGCACAACAGGCCAGGCGTGTCTTAGATCGTTTGGTGGGTTATGAACTGTCTCCTGTGTTGTGGAAAAAAATTAAACCTGGCCTTTCTGCTGGGAGGGTTCAGTCAGTAGCCGTTAGGCTTATTGTTGAAAGGGAAAGAGAAATTGATTCATTTAATCCAGAAGCTTCCTTTAAAATCACTGCCCAATTCAAAACCCAAGCGGGTGTTTTGTTTTCGGCAAAAATATACAAGACTTTTTCTAGTGAAGGGTCTGCAGCGGATTTTTTAAACCAAAATATTGGGGCAGATTTTTCGGTAGCTCAATTAGAGAAGAAACCGGCAAAAAAATCACCTGCTGCACCATTTACTACATCAACACTGCAACAAGAGGCGTCTAGAAAAATATATTTTTCAGTGTCTAAAACAATGCAAGTTGCCCAAAGGCTTTACGAAGCAGGTCACATTACCTATATGAGAACAGATAGTGTGAATCTTTCTAAAGAGGCAAAAGAAGCTGCTGCTGTTGCGATTATAGAGAATTATGGAAAATCTTTCTCTCATCCGAGAGATTTTAGGGGTAAAACCAAAGGGGCTCAAGAGGCTCACGAGGCAATTAGACCCACAAATATGATGGTTCAAAACCCAGTGAGTGATAGGGATCAAGCCAAATTATATGACCTTATTTGGAAGCGTACCTTGGCATCTCAAATGTCAGATGCTGAATTAGAGAGAACCAATGTTAAAATTGCGGCCAACACCCATGAGGAACAATTCACAGCCAGTGGAGAGGTCATTACTTTTGAAGGTTTTTTGAAGGTTTATTTAGAGGGAGTAGACGACGAGGATCAGGAAGAGCAAGAGGGTATGTTGCCAGCAATGAGCCTATCTGAAAGCTTGGATTATCAAAATATTACGGCTACTGAACGTTTCTCTAGACCTCCTTACAGGTATTCAGAAGCCTCTTTAGTGAAGAAGCTGGAGGAGTTGGGTATTGGAAGACCTTCTACATATGCACCAACCATATCTACCATTCAAAATAGGGGGTATGTGGAAAAAGGGTCTATTGATGGAACGGCAAGGGCTTACCAGCAGTTGGTGCTCTCCCAAGATACCTTAAAAGTGAGTACGCTTTCTGAGAATGTTGGCTCTGACAAGGGTAAAATGGTCCCCACTGATATAGGTATGATTGTGAACGACTTTTTAGTGGATCATTTTTCTTCTATTATGGATTATCATTTTACGGCTAAAGTAGAAGAGGACTTCGATGACATAGCGCAAGGCACGGAAGATTGGAAAAAAGTGATGAAAAGCTTCTACAGTGACTTTCATCCCAAAGTGCTCAATGTAGAGGAGCATGCAGATAGGGCTTCTGGGGAAAGGCTTTTAGGAGAGGATCCCAAATCTGGAAGACCCCTTATTGTTCGTTTGGGTAGGTTTGGTGCTATGGCACAAATTGGCCACGCAGACGACGACGAAAAACCTGTATTTGCTAGCCTTTTGCCAGACCAATCACTGGGTACAATTACTTTTCAAGAGGCGTTGGATTTATTTAAACTGCCTCGTGAGTTAGGTACTTATGAGGGAAAAGAAGTTTTAGCTAACGTGGGTAGATTTGGACCTTATATTAAGTTTGGTGAGGCTTTTGTTTCAATGGATAGAGGCGAGAGTGCTATGGATGTTACTTTTGATAGGGCTGTTGCGCTTATTGTTGAGAAGCAAAAAGCAGACGCTCCAATCGCTCATTATGATAAGCTTGAGGTTACTAAAGGGACAGGTCGTTTTGGTCCTTTTATAAAGTGGAATGGGCTGTTTATAAACGTGAATAAAAAATATGATTTTGATGCTTTATCTTCTGAAGATATTGCAGAACTCATTGAGTTAAAGAAGCAAAAAGAAATTGAAAAGGTCGTTCATGACTGGTCAGATGCTGGTGTTAGAATTGAAAAAGCCAGATGGGGACGTCATAATATTTTAAAGGGTAAAATAAAGGTAGAGTTGTCTAAAGAGGTGGCAGTGGAAACCATGACATTGGAACAGGCAGAAGCTATCTTAGCACAAAAAGCTCCTAAAAAGAAAGCAGCTCCTAAGAAAAAAGCAACTCCTAAGAAGAAAACAGCGGCTAAGAAAATGACCACTAAAAAGGCATCGGCTGTTAAAGCCAAGCCAAAAACAACGGCTAAAAAATAGATTTTATAGACCTTATTAACCACTCCCATGGCCTTAGAATTCCTACTCCCCGTTTCAGATAAAGTATTGGCCCACAATACGCTTTTGCCGGGACAGGCAATAGGAAATAAAATGAGCATCCACACGGAAAAAAATGGGCTTCCTTCATTAAAGGGCATTCAATTGGCTTTTATTGGTGTGCACGAATCTAGAAATGCCTTTGAAAAAAAATCACACAGACTAGCGATAGACGCCATTAGAATTCAATGGTATAAGCTTATGTTTGGCAATTGGAATTGTTCTGTGGTAGATTTGGGAGATGTGCCGGAAGGTGCTGAGGTTTCGGACACTTATTTTGTGCTGAATCAAGTGGTTTCTGAATTGGTTGGTCAAAAAATAGTGCCCATTATTATTGGGGCTACCCAAGATATTACTTACCCCATTTACAGGTCTTTTGACGCGAGTGGAAAAATGGTCAATATGGTATCTATAGACAGCCGTTTTGATTTTGGTACCCAAGATGAACTCATTTCTTCTCACTCCTATATGAG
>JAQWFV010000040.1 GCA_029238555.1 Flavobacteriaceae bacterium | reverse complement strand
GCGGTTTCGGTAGAGTACCAACTTTCAATAAAAGTTCCAAAAGCCATGGCAGTGGCGAACGCAATAAACAGTACAGACATGAGCCTGGTGGAGAACAGTATTTTCTTTAGGGTTTCAATCATGATATAAGGGGCAATTTTTGTGCATAAAAGTACGGCCTTTTTCTCTTTTTTCCACTTAATTATATGCTAAAAACAGTTTATAAAAACTATTTAAAGTCCTTATTAACCCGCATATTTATCCTATTTTTGAGTATGATTTCCATTGCAATTATAGGGAGTGGTAGACTAGCCTTTCAGTTATTCAGAATTTTTAGTTCTTTGAATGGCTATGAGGTATGTCTGGTATTAGGCAGAAACGAAAAAGCATTAGAAGATTTTAAAAACACCCCAACGAGAACTGATTTCAAAGCACCTATTAAAGAGCAATTAGTTTTTATTGCTGTTTCAGATCATGCGATTGAAGAGGTGTCTAGTCGCATTAATGTTCCCCAAGGTATTGTCTGTCATGTGTCTGGTAGTGTCTCTATAGAGGCCTTGAACCATCACACCAACAGAGGAGTCTTTTATCCTTTGCAAACCTTTGGCGCGTCAGAGATAATGAGTTTTAAAGAGATCCCGCTGCTCATTGAGGGTGTCAATGAAAGTGTTTTTCAGACGCTCTTTTCGTTGGCCACTGAAGTAAGTAACCGTTCCTTAGCCATGAATTCCTCTAAAAGACGTTCCCTTCATTTAGCGGCTGTTTGGGTCAATAATTTCTCTAATTTTCTGTACACACAAGCCGCTGAATTCTGTAAAAATCAAGAAGTCCCTTTTGAGTTATTGGGTCCGTTAATGGAACAAACAGTTAAAAACGCCCTAACAATTGGTCCAGAAGTAGCTCAGACAGGACCGGCAAGACGTGGAGACACCAACACCATGAATGCTCATATGAAATCACTCTCCACAGAGGATCAAAAAAAGATTTACCAATATATTAGCGAGGCTATTCAAGAAAAATACAAGCATGAATTATAAAGAATTATTACCTAAAATCACCACCTTTATCTTTGATATTGACGGCGTATTCACAGACGGACAAGTACTCATTACAAGTAGTGGTGAACTTCTGAGAAAAGTAAGCGTAAAGGATGGGTATGCCGTAAAAGCAGCTTTAAATCAGGGGTTTAGAATCTGTCTTATCTCTGGAGGGACTAATGAAGGCGTCAGAGAACGTTTTAAGGCATTAGGCGTAAAGGACATCTATATGGGTGCCCATGATAAAATGGAGCCTTTACACGAATATTTAGATGGCTATGGAATAGACCCTAAGGAAGTGCTATACATGGGAGACGACATTCCAGACATTCCACCCATGCAATTCATAGGGCTAGCAAGCTGCCCGCAAAATGCGGTGCCTGAGGTGAAAGCGGTCTCAAAATATATTTCTCATATCAATGGTGGATCCGGCTGCGTAAGAGATGTCATAGAGCAGGTACTTAAAGTTCAAGGGAAATGGACCGCTCACACAGACGCTCAAACAGATTAAATACTCCTTTTTAACAGCAATCATTTAACCCATGTCCTTACACTACCCCCAGCATAAAATTATTTTAGCCTCAGGATCACCAAGAAGAAAAAAATTCTTTGAAGATATGGGTCTTTCTGTAGTCATTCAAGTAAAGGAAATAGAAGAAGTGTTTCCTCCCGAGATTCTAGCACAAGAAATACCTGCTTATTTGGCTGAATTAAAGGCAAGTGCCTTTTCTAATAAAGATTTAAGTAATGCGGTGCTCATAACTTCTGACACCATTGTTTGGCACAAAGAAACGGCCCTTGGAAAACCAAAAGATCGTGAAGAAGCCATAGCCATGCTTTCTAGTCTTTCTGGAGATACCCATTGGGTGTACACCGCTGTTTGTTTTACCTATCAAGGTAAAAAAATCCTATGTAATGAAGCCACCAAAGTTACTTTCACAGATTTATCTCAAAAAGAAATTAACTACTATGTAGACCATTACAAGCCTTACGATAAAGCAGGTGCCTATGGGATTCAAGAATGGCTCGGATTAATTGGAATTAGTAGCATAGAAGGGAGTTATAACAATGTAGTAGGACTTCCTACTCAAAAAGTTTACGCCACCCTAAAAAAACTCTTAGGCGAAGCTGAATACCTGTGAGGACTTTTGCCACACAACTCATTCTGAATACCATAGCTTAGTTTAAATAATAAAATATACTTCAGCAACTCTTAAAAAACTTATCAAATGAACGCTTTTATTCAGTCCCATTTACAAGAAATTTACAGTACCATTGCCTTGCTTATAGGTTTGTTGTTTTTTAAATTCATCAGCACAAAAGCGATTAAAAAAGTAGGTAAAATTAGTGATTTAAACACTTCAAGAACCAAGCTGATCATTAAGTATAGTAGCATTGGAATTAGTACTATTGGCCTAGTTTCCCTGTTGATCATATGGGGGGTAAAATTAGAAGACTTGGGTCTAGTACTTTCTTCTTTTTTTGCTATTTTAGGCGTAGCATTATTTGCTACCTGGTCTATACTGAGTAATATTAGTGCTGGAATTATTTTATTTTTCTCCTTTCCTTTTAAAATTGGCGACAGGATAAAAATTCAGGACGACGATTTTCCTCTAGAAGCCATTATTACAGATGTAAGGGCTTTTTACGTAGAATTAAAAACAGAAGAAGGCACCCTGGTCACCTATCCAAACAATTTATTCTTACAAAAAGGCGTCCTTTTATTAAAAAAGCAAGAACTTTAAAAGATGAAAATAAGCATTTATAAGGCTATTTGCGCCATGTTTTTAGGTTTAATTACCTTACAAGCGCAAGACTTTACTCCTAAAAGTAGTGCCACCATACACCAATCTATTCAGCAGCTTAATTTTTTAGGCAATGTACTTTATATAGCAGCCCATCCAGATGACGAAAACACCCGGCTCATCTCCTATTTATCCAATTACAGTCACGCCAACACATCCTATCTTTCCTTAACCAGAGGAGACGGTGGGCAAAATTTAATAGGAACAGAAATCAGGGCCCTTTTAGGGGTACTAAGGACACAAGAATTATTAGCGGCTAGAAAAATAGACGGTGGTCATCAGTATTTTACCAGGGCCAATGACTTTGGTTTTTCTAAACACCCAGACGAGACCTTAGAAATTTGGAACAAAGAAGCCGTACTTTCAGATGTGGTAAAAACCATCAGACAACTCAGGCCAGATATTATCATCAATAGATTTGACCACAGGACACCGGGCACCACTCACGGCCACCATACCTCTAGTGCTTTATTGAGTATGGAGGCATTTGATTTGGCCGCAACAAAAGCATTTCCAAATCAGTTAAATACGCTAAGTCCATGGCAACCAAAAAGAGTATTTTTCAATACCTCTTGGTGGTTTTACGGTTCTGAAGAAAAGTTTAGCGCCGCTTCAAAAAAAGGATTAATTACCTTAGATGTAGGCGTTTACTACCCGAGTTTAGGTATTTCCAACAATGAAATAGCCTCCTTAGCCAGTAGTCAGCATTTATGTCAAGGATTTGGAAGATTAAACCAAAGAGGGGCAGAAAATGAATACCTAGAATTTTTAAAAGGGGATTTGCCAAAAAATGGATCTCTTTTTGACGGTATAGACACTACTTGGAATAGAATCCCTGAAGGAATTGAAATTCAGAACATCTTAAAACCCATCCAAGAAAATTTTAATTTCAACAATCCTGCAACACATTTAAAAGACCTATTAGCTGCTTACCAACTCATTAAAGAAATTAAAGATTCTTTTTGGAAGGAGCAGAAAATGGCACAAATAAAAACAATCATCGCAGATGTTTCTGGACTTTATATGGATTTTTTAAGTCCGCAAGCATATAGCAGTCCTGGAGAGAATATGGAAGCAAATATTGTATTGGTGGCCAGAAACGCAAAAGGCGTCAATATCAAAAACATTAGCCTTAAAGGCGCTATTAATTTGGACGCATTCTCTCCAAAAGTTTTGAGTGAAAATCAACAATACAACCAATCTATTTCAATAAAATTTCCAGAAGAAAGTCCATATACCAATCCCTATTGGCTCAATGAACCCGCTACTTTAGGAATGTACAAAGTGACCGATCCAACGCTTGTTGGAAAAGCAGAATCTCCAGCTGCAGTTAGTCTCACATTGGTATTGGATTTTAATGGCATTTTAATAGACTACGAACTTCCCTTAGTATATAGGCATGCCAAACCAGATAAGGGGGAACTTTGGGAGCTTTTCAAGATAGACCCAAAACTCTCCTTGAAACCTGCCCAAGAAGTAGTCTTATTCCCAGATACTGAATCTAAAGAAGTGCAAATGACCCTCACCGCCAAAGCGGCCAACCAAAGTGGTCAGGTCTCTTTATCGCTCCCCAGTGATTGGTCCGTAAGTCCTTCGTATCACAATTTTAATATTAAAGAAAAAGGTGCAAGCAGCCTGTTTACTTTTACTGTGAGCCCTCCTGAAAAAGACAGTGAAGTTCAGGGCTTATTCGAAGCGGCAACAAAAGAAAGCCAGTTCAATAAAAACATCGTAAA
>JAQWFV010000039.1 GCA_029238555.1 Flavobacteriaceae bacterium | reverse complement strand
GTTGCTGGAATTCCTGAAGGCCTTGAAATTTTAGCTAAGCCACTTTTAGGAGCTTATGAAGGTATGACCGTAAATCCCATTAGATGAGAAAATTAGTAGCCTATTTTATCAAATACCAAGTAGCGGTCAATATTTTTGTGCTGGCGTTTTTTCTTTTTGGAATTTTTGGGGCAAAGGCTTTAAAATCTTCCAGACATGCCTGAGATGTCAGATGAAAACCTGAAATTATTTGTTTCGGGTAGGGGCGTATTGGGGGCGTATTACAGCGTTAAAAATTTAGAGCAAAGACTCTCTAAATACCAAGTAAGGGCACCTTTTAATGGAGTACTTACAGAGGCGTTAGTCACAGAAGGTACCTTAGTGAGATCTGGACAAAAACTGGGGGAGTTTATTCAGCCTGGTTTGTATGAACTCATGGTATCTATTCCAAAATCTTATGCATTGAAATTAAATCAAGGTGCTACAGTTTCATTATCTAATATGGAGGGAAACCAAGCATTTACGGGCAAAGTGGTTCGTTTGAATGCAAAAGTAGATCCAAGCACACAGACTACAGCGGTCACTATAGAGATTAATGATCCTAATTTATACGAAGGCGTATACCTCAAAGCAATTTTAGCAGGGAATACCCTTCAAAATGCCATCTCTCTTCCAAGGGCATTAATCAGTGAAGCCAATACGGTCTTTGCTGTAGAGAACAATACGCTAAAGGCAATTCAAGTGACACCCTTACATTATTCAGAGGGCCAAGTGGTTGTTGCTGGAATTCCTGAAGGCCTTGAAATTTTAGCTAAGCCACTTTTAGGAGCTTATGAAGGTATGACCGTAAATCCCATTAGATGAGAAAATTAGTAGCCTATTTTATCAAATACCAAGTAGCGGTCAATATTTTTGTACTGGCGTTTTTTCTTTTTGGAATTTTTGGGGCAAAGGCTTTGAAATCTTCCTTCTTCCCTTTGACAGAATCTAAGATTATACAAATTAGTATCACCTATCCTGGAGCGTCTCCTTTAGAGATAGAAGAGGGTGTGGTACTAAAAATAGAAGACAACTTAAAAGGCTTACAAGGGGTAGACCGAGTTACTGCAGTAGCTAACGAAAACAGCGGTAGAATTACCGTAGAGATAGAAAAAGGGCTGGACATAGATTTTATGCTCTTGGAAGTAAAGAATGCCGTAGACAGGGTGCCCTCATATCCAACAGGTATGGAACCCTTAGTTGTGGCCAAACAAGAAGTAGTTAGACCAACGATCTCTTTGGCATTAAGCGGTAAGAATGTTCCTCTACAGACCTTGAAACAATTGGGGAGAGGAATTGAAAACGATATTAGAGGGATGGAGGGAATTTCTCAGATAATCGTGTCTGGTTACCCCCAAGAAGAAATAGAAATTGCCGTAAATGAAAGCCAACTATTGGCCTATAATTTAAGTTTTACAGAGGTGGCACAAGCTGTGGCAAATGCAAACCTACTCATTACTGGAGGAACAGTTAAAACAGCAGAAGAAGATTTTCTCATCAGGGCAAATAACAAATACTATTTTGGAAAGGAGCTTTCTAATCTTATAGTGACCACTCAGTCTAATGGAACATTGGTTCGACTAAGCGAAGTTGCTGAAATAAGAGACCGTTTTGCGGAGTCTCCCAACGCCACTTTTTACGACAGAGAAGAAGCGGTTAATATTACTATTAATAGTACCAATACAGAAGATTTAATCTCTACTGCAACTAAAATAAAAGAATACGCCCTTCAATACAACCAAACTCACGATGGGGTGCATTTAAGCGTATTGAGTGATCAATCCATCACATTGACCCAACGAACAGAATTGTTGGTTAAAAATGCCTGGCAGGGGATGTTATTGGTCTTGTTCTTCTTGTCCCTGTTTTTGAATACTAGGTTGGCTTTTTGGGTGGCTTTTGGTTTACCAGTGGCTTTCTTGGGAATGTTTGCTTTTGCAGGATTATTTAATGTGACTATTAATGTATTGTCTCTATTTGGAATGATCATTGTAATTGGAATTCTTGTAGACGACGGTATAGTGATTGCAGAAAACATCTACCAGCATTACGAACGAGGGAAAAAACCAGTACAAGCAGCTATTGATGGTATTCTAGAGGTTATTCCTCCAATTATATCTGCGATTATAACGACTGTTTTGGCCTTTTCTATTTTCTTGTTTTTAGACAGTAGAATAGGAGAGTTCTTTGGAGAGGTCTCCGTGATTGTAATACTTACTTTGGTGGTGTCTTTGGTAGAGGCATTGATTATACTTCCCGCCCACTTGGCCCACTCTAAAGCATTACAGCCTTTAGATAAAACGCCTAAAGATGGTTTGGCTAGCGTGTTTGCTAAACTCAGAGGCTTTAATGCCATGGGCGAAAAGCTCATGAATTGGATGAGAGATACTTTGTACGCTCCTGTCCTTGATTTTTCCTTAAAGCACAAGTTTTTCACCTTTGCCCTATTTATAATGGCCTTAATTCTCACAGTAGGCTCTGTAGGAGGTGGGATAATTAAAACTGCTTTTTTCCCCAGAATAGCGAGTGATAGGGTTCAAATTACCTTGGTTATGCCCAATGGGACTAATGAAAAAATAACCGATTCCATTATCAGTATTATTGAAGAAAAATCTGCTGTAGTGAACCGAGAGCTCACAGAAAAATACTTGCAGCCAGAAGGAAAACCTTTATTTGAAAACACCATTAAGACCATAGGTCCTGGTGCTTCTAGGGCCAGTCTAGAGATTAACTTATTACCCGGAGAAGAGCGTCCAGACAATATAAGGGCAGACATGGTTACTACGCGATTGGCGGAACTCGTTGGCCCAGTAATTGGGGTAGAACAATTGATTTACGGTTCAGGAGGTAATTTCGGAGGAAGCCCGGTATCTGTATCGCTTTTAGGAAACAATATAGACGAACTCAAAGCAGCCAAGCGAGAGCTCAAAACAGCTCTGGTAGAGAATGATCTTCTCAAAGATGTAGTAGATAATGATCCGGCAGGAATAAAGGAAATTAGGCTAGAACTCAAAGACAATGCCTATGTATTAGGTTTAGATGTTAGAAACGTTATGGCTCAGGTTCGTTCAGGATTTTTTGGCGCACAGGCACAGCGTTTTCAAAGAGGTCAGGATGAAATTAGGGTTTGGGTTCGCTACAACAAGGAGGATAGGTCTTCTATTTCCAATTTAGAAGACATGAGGATTCAAACACCAAGTGGGGCAAAAGTACCGCTAAGAGAAATTGCTTCTTACCGCATTGAAAGAGGAGATGTGTCTATAAACCACTTAGACGGGAGAAGAGAAATTCAGGTTTCTGCAGATTTAAAAAATCCAAATACCACTAGTGGCAGTGATATTATGGAAGAGATAAAGCTTCATATCATGCCAGATATTCAAGCTAAATACCCTTCTGTCAGTCCTTCTTATGAAGGCCAGAACAGGGAAGCAAATAAACTGACCAAGTCTTTAAACAAGGCCGGGATTCCTATTTTATTTCTCATATACCTCACCATTGCCTTTACTTTTAGAAGTTATACACAGCCCTTGTTGTTAATGATTATGGTGCCTATCAGTCTAACAGCAGTAGCTTGGGGGCATTGGATTCACAATTTCCCCATCAATATTATTTCTCTTTTAGGAATTATTGCTTTGATTGGAATTATGGTGAATGATGGTTTGGTGCTCATTGGTCGTTTTAACACCAACCTCAAAGAGGGGATGCCCTTTGACACCGCACTATTAGAGGCTGGAAAATCTCGATTCAGGGCCATTTTCTTAACTTCTATAACAACCATAGCAGGATTGGCCCCCTTACTTTTAGAAAAGAGCAGACAGGCGCAATTTTTAAAGCCTATGGCCATTTCAATTGCCTACGGAATAGGATTCGCTACCCTTCTGACCCTTGTATTACTTCCGGTGTTCTTGTCCTTTAATAACAGTTTAAAAACAACTGTTAAATGGTTGTGGTCCGGAAATATGCCTACTAAAGAATCTGTAGAAAGAGCTGTGCTGGAGGTACAAGAAGCAAAAGATTTAGAAGAAGGCCCTCAATTAACTGAGAAATAAGTATTATGAAAAGGAGTTTGCTATTTTTATTTTGTTCTCTTGGCGCATGGAGCGTTCAAGCACAAATCACTCGTTTAGATAAAGAAGCCGCATTTTCTGCAGCCTTAGATAAAAACTTCGGGATTCAAGTATCTAGAAATCAGCTCAATATTGCAAAGAATAATGCTGCTATTTTAAACAGCGGTTTTTTGCCTTCTGTCTCTGCTACATCTGCAGCAAATTACAACCAGGACAATAGTACCATAGAATTTCCTGGACAAATATTAGCAGACGGAACGCCAAGGCCTAATGTAGTTTTAGATCAGGCAGAAGCACAGCGTTACAATGCAGGGGTACAGGTGAATTATACCTTGTTTGACGGTATGGGTAGGCGTTATAATTACAAGGCACTAAAAAGCAGGTACGCCCTAAGTGAATTACAACTAAGAGAGACCATTGAGAACACCGTAATTCAGCTTTTTTCTGTGTATTTCAGGGTAGCTCAGTTGTCAGAGAACAAGACGGTGTTGGAAAATATTTTGACGCTTTCTAAGCGAAGGCTCACTAGAGCGCAATACGCTTTTGAATTGGGGCAGACCAATAAATTAGCCGTATTAAATGCCGCTGTAGATGTGGCTAATGACAGTATTTCACTATTGAACGCTCAACAAAATTTAGGTACTGCAAAACGAGACCTCGGAGTATTGATTAACGGAGACCTTCAAGAGGATTATAGGGTAGACACCAGCGTGGTTTTCTTGCCCATGCAAAGGGTAGAGGCACTCCTAGCTGGAGCCAAGCAGAACAATGTTCAGTTATTGCTCGCCCAGACCAATACAAGGATAAACGAATACGATCTAAAGGTGAGTCAGTCTGGTTTTTTACCTAGGGTGGGTCTCACGGGTAGTTATGGTTGGAACTTAAACCAAAGTGCGGCATCGGCTTTTTTTCCTGGTACCAATAACACCAACTACAATATTGCTTTAGGGGCCAATCTCACCTGGAATTTATTTAGTGGAGGCCAAACCCTTACCAGGATAAAAAATGCCAAATTAGCCCTAGATAACCAGGAAATTTTAAAGGCACAACAAGATTTGAGTTTTGAAAGAGACCTCATGAATGCTTGGCAGGTGTATGAGAATAGCCTCTCTATTTTTGCCCTTCAAGAGGAACTGGTGAAAACATCTGCGGTCAATTTTAAGCGTACCGAGGAGCAATATGCGTTGGGTACCATTACCGCCATTGAATTCAGACAGGCACAGTTGAATTTGTTGAACGCAGAGACCAGTAGCAATGCGGCCAAATACAATGCAAAATTAGCAGAGTATGCGTTGTTGCAACTTTCGGGGCAATTATTAAATACCGAATTTTAAAAGATCAGGCCTACAAATCCCATTTTTGGGCAATCGCGTCTACACAATTAATACCGTCTATAGCGGCAGATATAATACCACCAGCGTAGCCCGCTCCCTCTCCACAGGGATACAGTCCTTTAATAGCTATGTGTTCTAAGCTGTCGGGATGTCTAGGAATAGATACAGGGGAGGAGGTCCTGCTTTCAGGTGCGTGTAAGACCGCATTGTTGGTGTAATAGCCTTTCATTTTACGTCCAAATTTTACAAATGCCTTTTGTAGTCTTTTTGCAATCAGTGGTGGCAGTACTTCTGCCAAATTTACACTCACAATCCCAGGCTGATAGGAGGTTTTTGGAAAATCCGTAGAGGTTTTACCCTCAACGAAATCTACCATTCTCTGGGCGGGTACTTGCTGTGTTTTACCTCCAGCAACCCAGCAGTCATACTCCACTTTTTTCTGAAAATCGAGGCATATAAAAGGATCATTCTCCTTGTAATTGGGCAAGTCTTCCGGAGCAACGCTCACCACAATACCGGAGTTGGCATAGGGATTGTTTCGCTTGCTTGGGCTCCAACCATTGGTCACTACTTCTTCCTTTTCGGTGGCACAGGGGGCAATAATGCCTCCCGGACACATGCAAAAAGAATAGACGCCCATGCCGTCTACCTGTTCCACTAATGCGTAAGACGCCGGGGGTAGATAGGGGTTTTGATGGTCTCCATGGTATTGAATGTCATTGATTAATTCTTGGGCGTGTTCTACACGAACCCCTAATGCAAAGGGTTTGGCGGCTATAGTGACCCCTCTTTTATGAAGTAGGTAAAAAATATCTCTTGCGGAGTGTCCAGTAGCTAAGACTACTTCTGAAAAGTTATGCCAAGTATCTCCGTTTATTTCGAGTCCTTTAACGGCCTTGTTTTCTATTTTAATATCGGTGAGTTTGGCATTGAAATGCACTGCGCCTCCGTGTGCAATTACGGCTTCTCTCATGGCCGTAATAATGGCGGGTAATTTATTGGTGCCAATATGAGGGTGTGCCTCCACTAGAATGTCTTCAGAGGCACCAAAGTGCACCAACCACTCTAAGGCTTTAAGTACATTACCCCTCTTTTTAGATCGAGTGTATAATTTACCGTCAGAATAGGTTCCAGCACCCCCTTCTCCAAAGCAATAATTGGATTCTGGATTCACGGTTTGTTCTTTGTTAATGGCGGCCAAATCCCGTCTCCTCGCACGCACATCTTTTCCTCTTTCGAACACCACTGGAGTAATGCCTGCTTCTATGGCTCTCAGGGCAGCGTATAATCCTGCGGGACCTGCCCCAATAATAGCGATTTTTTTCTCTGGATCTACTGTTTTTGCTTTCCAGGCTTGCGTTGGCTCCCTCACTTCACCCACCTTCCAAAACTCTAGCTGTACATTCATTTTAATAGTCGCTTTCCTGGCGTCTAAGGAACGTTTTCTAATGCGCCAATCTATTACCTCATCCGGGTGTAGTTTGGCCTTCTGAAGTCCTAGGCGGTAAATGAATTCTAGGTCTTCCTGCTGCTGAGGTTTTATGACAATTTGAACGAGTGCACTCATGGTGCAAAGGTAGTTTATAAGCTGTAAATAAACCTAAAAGTTACAAACCTTGGTTGAATGAAAGTTTCCGAGGTAAAGACAGAAATATTATTGGCGTTGTTTCTAATTTGGGCATCTATGTTGAGTAGGTTGGTGCCGCTTAATTGGTATTCCCATTTGGCATCTTTGTCTTTTCTGTAAGAAATATTTCCATTCCAATTTTGAAAAGATTGCGATTGTCCATTTCCTATGTCTTGTGAGGTATAGGTGTAATCTGTTCTAAAGGTGATTTTTTTCAATATATACGCATCAAAATTCACGGATGGAGCGCGATTCGTGAAAGTAGTTTTACGGCTTCCTTGGTTGTTGGTGGTTACGCCATACCTATAGTTGAAACTCACATTAGGTGCCACCTTAAAATTGGTGCGAATTCCGGGCGTGTAGGTTTGTGTAATTCCTTCATTTACGGATACTTGATTTTGAATAAACTGGTTTATTTTACTGTAGTTTAAGCTGGCGTTAAAACTGGCCCTAATTTTCCCAAAAGTCCTTTGAATTCTCCCAAAAATATTGGCGTTTTCATCTGCAAAACTAGAGTTAAAAAAAGTACTGGTTCTAATTACATTTTCAAAGTTTGTAAGGCTTCTGATTTGGTCAATATTATTCGAATAAGCCGCCCTTACAAATACATTGGTGTAATTGAATAAGTTAAAGCTGCTGTACAGCAAGCTCAAGTTGTTGGACAGGGCATTTTGCAAGTCTGGATTTCCAAATTGAATGCTGTTGTAATTGTTTAAAACCAATCCCTGGGCCAAACGAGTAACGTCTGTAAATTGGTTTCTCATATTGTAGTTAAAGGTGAGGCTTTCTCCTTTTTTTAACTGAATTCTAGTCTCAAAATCTGGCAGAAGTTTTATGAAGTTATCTGTGAAAGTTTCTTGAAATTGGGTATTGTTGTTCCCGTAAGCATGTACAGAAAAACCGGGTGTAAAGGTGAATTTACCATTCCTAAACCTATAATGTGCTCCTATATAAAAATCCTTAAAGGCATAACTCACGTCATTGCTTGCCTTTCCTTCATTGAAGTTTGGGCTTGGAGTCAGTAGGCTATTGTCTTCTAAAAATTGAAATATAGTAGAGTTGAATTGCTGGTAGCTCAGAATGGTTCCTAGGGTAATATTAATATTGCTCTTTGAATTTATAATGTGGTAATAATCCAACTTAGCGTCTAATTGATTGCTCTTGATTCTTCTATTTTGCCCTATGTTATAATCAGAAAAGCCACTGTTGAATCCAATCGCGTTTGCTGTAACCATATAAGGATTAACCCCACTGCTGTTGTCTAGAATGGCATTGTAAACAGGATCTTCATCTTTGATGAGGTGCTGTGATTCAAAAGCGAATATATTGTTCTCATCTAGGGTGTAATAATACTTGAGACTTTGGTTAATATTAAAGGGTTTTACTTCTTCTG
>JAQWFV010000006.1 GCA_029238555.1 Flavobacteriaceae bacterium | reverse complement strand
CTCAGATGTTTATAGCTGCTTTAGAAAGCCTATATTTGCAAGCAAAATTTTGACCAATTGTTACAACAATACACCAAAGAATTCAGATATAATTTAAGCCTGTCTTTTCCAGTAATCCTAGGCTTGCTGGGTCATACCTTTGTTGCTTTTGCAGACAATATCATGGTGGGACAACTGGGTACTGCAGAACTAGCCGCGGTTTCTTTAGGAAACAGTTTTGTGTTCATTGCTATGTCTCTAGGAATTGGTTTTTCTACAGCCATTACACCACTAGTAGCAGAATCTGACGGCGCAAAAGACACCGCCTCAGGAAAATCTGCACTCAAACACGGATTGGTACTTTGTACAGTCTTAGGACTGGCCTTGTTTTTTCTTATACTACTCTGTAAGCCGCTTATGTACCATATGAAACAGCCTCAAGAGGTAGTTGCATTAGCTATGCCTTATTTGGATTTAGTCGCTTTTTCATTGGTTCCATTAATTGTATTTCAAGCACTAAAGCAGTTTTCTGAAGGCCTCTCCCAAACTAAATACCCTATGTATGTGACCGTGGTGGCTAATGTGGTCAATATTGTTTTGAATTATTTGTTAATTTACGGAACTTTTGGTTTCCCTGAAATGGGTATTGTAGGCGCTGCTGTTGGAACATTAGTCTCTAGGGTAGTGATGGTTATTTTACTGTGGGTGGTATTTAGATATAAAAAGAAATTCAAGGCCTATGTATACGATTTAAACTTCCGACTCATTGAGAAAAAAGTACTTTCTAAAATTATCAATTTAGGCTTTCCCTCTGCGCTGCAAATGTTTTTTGAGGTAGCCATCTTTACATCGGCCATTTGGCTGAGTGGTGTGTTGGGGAAAAATGCGCAAGCAGCTAATCAAATCGCACTCAACCTGTCTAGTATGACTTTTATGGTGGGTATGGGATTAGGAGTAGCCGCTATGATTAGAGTTGGAAACCAGAAGGGTTTAAAAGATTTTGCAGCCCTGAGGAGAATTGCCATGTCTATCTTTTTATTAACCTTTATTTTAGAAGTAATCTTTGCTATTTTATTTTTAGTCTTTAGAGATCTCTTGCCCACTATTTATTTAAATAACAATGACTTATTGAATGCGGCAGACAATGCAGAAGTGATCTTTTTAACCGCTCAATTACTTTTTGTGGCTGCGTTCTTTCAGATTTCAGACGGATTGCAAGTAGTAGTATTAGGTGCCTTAAGAGGTTTTCAGGATGTAAAAATCCCTACTTTAATTACCTTTGTTGCTTATTGGATGATTGGTTTCCCTGTGAGTTTTTATTTGGGTCTGTACACCTCTTTAGAAAGCATGGGTATTTGGTTGGGACTTTTGGCGGGATTAACAGCGTCTGCTATTATGCTGTACCTTCGTTTTAATTACCTGACAAAAAAACATATAGAGACTGTTTCGCTTCCTATTTCTTAAGATTCTCACTAAATTAGCATGCAGTCATACCCTTCATTTATTCGATTCATTGACGCGCTAGCATATAATTAATAACATACGTTTTAAAATTTTCACCCATGGAGTTTCCTAAATTTTTACTCGGAGATAATACCGATTTTCCTACTTCTATTTTTGTGATACACACCGAATATCCGAGGTTCATTATAAATCTTGAAGACGACAGTGTGGAATGGTTGGAAGATTTTTCTCCCGAAGATGAAAAAGAATTAGAAACAGAAACAGAAGGGCTCATTCAGGCGGCTACTGATTTTTACGACAGAGAAGTGTCTAGGTACGAAGACTAATGTTAGAGCAACTTCAATCCATAGATCGCACACTTTTTGTGTTTCTCAATGGTTTGGGAAGCCCCTCATGGGACGCCTTTTGGTTGTTACTTTCACAAAAGACTGTTGGCGCTCCTTTAGTGCTTTTTTTCCTGTGGAAACTCTATGATACACATGGGCTAGTAGTAAGTTTAAAAGCCATTCTTGCTATAGGACTCTTAATTTTAGCCACTGATCAATTGGCCAATGTGTTTAAATATGGTTTTGCACGTCCTAGGCCCTGCCACGAAACTGATTTAAATGGTATGTTTAGATTGGTGAAGTCTAGCTGTGGGGGCGCTTATGGTTTTTTCTCTGCCCATGCGGCCAATAGTATGGCGGTAGCCATATTTATGGGAATGCTCCTAAGACAGCTTTGGTCTTGGTTTATATTTATTGGCGTACTTCTGGCCTTAATGGTTGGTTTTAGCAGAATATATTTAGGGGTTCATTATCCTTTTGACG
Source organism: Flavobacteriaceae bacterium (assembly GCA_029238555.1). Next base: position 4,907 of record JAQWFV010000006.1, on the reverse strand, counting down.
TACTGATTGGATTTTTCATAGGCGCTTTCTTTGCTTTTATAGCGCAGTTTATATTCAAGAAATACTTCCTTTTTAATCCTTTATAATATGGAGTCAAAAAAGATTTTTCTAAGCTTACTTTTTTTGCTTTTAGGGGTGTATGCCATAGGCCTCTTCAGTGGGTTATTAGAAAATGATTCTGCACAATTTGCGGTCATGTCCATGAGAATGGTTCAAGAAGGGGATTTTCTTTCGCTATACAAAGGCACTGAACCGTATCTAGATAAACCACATTTGCATTATTGGTTGGCTGCGGCCTCATATACTGTTTTTGGGATCTATGAATTCTCTTATAAATTACCAGGCTTTTTAGCCTTGCTTTTAGGCGTTTTTAGTGTCTTTAAAATGGCTCAGTTGTTGTATTCAACCCCTATTGCTAGAGCGGCAGCGCTTATTTTTTTAAGTGCCCAAACAATCGTTTTATCTGGAATTGATTTAAGGACAGACGCAGTGCTTACTGGTTTTGTAGCCTTGTCTTTGTGGCAATTTTTGGCATTCTTAAAAGCGCCTCATTGGCGCCCGATGGTATATGGGGCATTGGCTGCTGCCATGGCTTTTTCTACAAAAGGGCATTTGGCTCTTGTGATGATTGGGTTCCCGGTATTAGGATATTTAATACACGAAAGGCAATGGTCGGTTCTTTTGAAGAAAGAAATTCTTTTAGGGGTTTTCACTTTTATTTTAGGTATTTGTCCCATTTTGTACGCTTACTATGTGCAATTTGACCTTCATCCTGAACTCGTCATCAGAGGGCAGTCTGAACGTTCTGGTATTTTTTTCATTCTTTTTGAACAGAGCTTTGAGCGAATGAGTGGTCAGGGAATGGGCACAAACAGCCCAGATTATTTGTTCTTTTTCCATACTTTTTTATGGGCTTTTTTACCATTTACGCCTTTGGCCATCTATCTGTTTTTCAAACGGTTTAAATCCAAGTCACTCAACACCAAGGATCGTACTCAAGGACTTTTGTATGGATCTTTGGCTATTTTACTCTTAATAAGTTTTGCACAGTTTAAATTGCCGCACTATTTAAACAGTAGTATACCTCTTTGGGCTGTTTTAGTAGCGGGGAGAGTAGGGGGCCATAGAAAGCTTTGGAAACCCTTACTCTATATTCAAAGAGGCCTTTTTGTGCTATTGACTGCTGTTGCTTTGGCGCTTTGTCTATGGATTTTCCCTTATACTTTTTGGGGTTCCTATCTGATGTTGGCTTTGTTTGTAATTGCTTCCATTTATTGGATGTACCAGTCAAAAGGTGTTTTTAACAGTGTGGTGATTACTGGAGTACTCACAGCGGTTTTAGTGAACGGGATGTTAAATACGGGTTTTTATCCTAAACTGCTTCGGTATCAAGCGGGTAAAACTGTTTCGGAGAAAATCATGCAATCTTCTTACATCTCCCCAAATAAGGTATATAAATGGGGTAATGCACACAGTTGGGCCATGGATTTTGGGTTGAGATCGCCCTTAAAAATAGTAGATCAGTTAGAAGATTTTAAGGCATTGTCAAGCGTTTGGGTCTACCTTACGGAATCTCAATTAGAGGCACTTTCTACAACAGACATAAGCTACACTATAGAATTTTGGGTCCCTTCCTATAGGATTACCCGATTAAAAGCATCTTTTCTGAACCCTGCGACCAGACTCAAAACATTAGAGAAACGTTATTTGGTGTTTTTACCTGGTGCTGGAAGCGACTTAAAGTGATACGCTATTCCAGTAATAGAAACCGCAGCAGTAATAAAAAAGAACAGCAAACTCATGGCTATAGCAGTCTTATAATCTAATGCAAGCCACTGCGCACCATATAAAAAGGTAAGCTCTCTACTGCCAATACCACCAATAGTTAGAGGAATTACAGCTACTATAGAAGACACTAAGAAGACCAGAAGGTAGACACCGAACTCTTGTTCTTGACCTAGTGACAATAGGATAAATGCTGCGGCTACTAATTGAGCCATTTGAACCCCAGCAGACAAAGCGAATGCTTTCCAGAATACCCCTAGGGTGTAAGGGTATATTTTTTTTACCCCTAAATAGTACACTAATATCCCCAATGGAATAGCAACTACAAAAAGATATCTAAATGGACTCAGTATCTCATGAACACCCACAGTGGCAAGAAGGGCACTAAAGACACACAAGAGTAATAATCCGGACAGTCTGTCTACCAATAAAACCCCGAAGATTTTTTTTGTAGGCGTTTTATAAGCCTTCTTAACTAAATAGCCTTTATAGGCGTCTCCGCCAATACCGCCAGGTAAAAACAAGTTGTAAAACATCCCTAATAGGTAGAGCTTTAAGTTATATGAATGACTTAAATGCACCCCTATAGACCTCCAAAAGTATTGAAGTCTATAAGCGGCTAAAACTTTAGAAATAGTAAAAAAAAGCAATGTAAATACTAAAAACCCCCATTGCGCTTTTAATAAGGTTTGAGATACCTCGCTAAAGGGAATCTTTAAAAATATGAGGTATAAAAGCACTGCGCTTATTCCTATCTTAAGCAATAAAAGCAGTTGTTTTTTCATATTTTTTGGGCTTTTTGTTTTTAGGTGTTTGCCTCACACCAATATCTAATGCTTTTTTAAGTCCTGAAAGCTATTGTGATATGGTCGTTCCTCCTTTGGTCACCTTTCTAATTCTGTAAGGTCTTTTCTGTTGAGACTCGTAGTAGGTTCTAATGAGCAATTCCATGACAATTCCAATGGTGAACAGTTGAATTCCTGCGAAAATGAGCATTGTTCCTAGGGTGAGTAGGGGTCTAGTCCCAATATCTTCTCCTAAAAATTTTAGATATACCAAATAGGCGTTTACACAGAGTCCTGCGCCTATAAGCAGTACACCAAAAATCCCAAAGAGGTGTATGGGCCTTTGGATGTATTTTCTAATGAAGAGTAGTAGCATCATGTCTGCAATAACCTTGAATACACGCTCCAATCCATATTTAGAGACGCCAGCGTGTCTGGCATGATGTTTTACAGGGACTTGTTTTATTTGCGCCCCTTCTAAGAATGCTAAAAGTGTTATGAAACGGTGCATTTCCCCATATAAATTGAGGTCTTTTGCCACATCTCTATGAAAGACTTTTAAGGCGCATCCGTTGTCTTTAATGTCTAATTTAGTGACCCTTCTCACTAAAAAATTAGCAATTTTAGACGGTATTTTTTTAAGCAAGCTGTCCTTTCTTTTCTGTCTAATTCCTGTCACAAGATCATAATCACCGTCAATGGCTTCTTTTAACATAGAAGGAATGTCAGAAGGATCGTTTTGAAGATCCCCATCCATGGTAATAATATAGGTGCCAGAAGCGTAATCTATTCCTGCTGCTAATGCCAAACTCTGGCCATAATTTTTCTTGAGCGCAATTAAATGGACCTTTTCATCTTCCATGTCGTTCACGACCTTCTTCGTTTGATCAGTAGAAAAATCATCTACATAAACAATTTCATAGAGGTAGCCCTCAAGGCTTTCATGAATTTTTTCCGTGAGTAGGCTCACATTATCTTGTTCGTTATAAAGGGGTACTACAACGGAAAGAAGTTCCTGTGTGTGAATGTTCATCTTGGTCATTTAGTCCCACAAATTTAAGCCATTTTATAGAATTGCTGCTTATTTATAGTGTTTCTACAGTATTTTTTAAAATAAAACGCTCTAATGACGGGGAAAAAATTTCTGGAAGGCTATAGGAGGTGCTCTTTAATTCTTTCAATGAGCATTTCAATGCCATTTGAATCCTTCATAAGCATTTCAGTGACTTTCGAATCCCTCAATAAGCATTTTAGTGGCTTCTGAATCCCTCAATAAGTATTTTGGTGGCCTCTGAAATGCTTATGCTGCCGTTGATGAGCTGTCTTTTAATGTCTGGAAGCTCTTTTTGAACCCACTCGTCTGCAAAAAAGGCTTCTTCTAGCCTATGGCCGATGCTTTTTTGAAGTCCCTGAATTTTTTGATGGGTTCTTTTTTGCTCAAAATCACCTTGTTTTTTTTGAAGGCTAATGAAAGTTTCTATATGTTGCCATGCTTCTTTTATACCGCGATTCTCCAGGGCAGAGGCCAAAAGAACTGGAGGCTCCCATCCGTTTTCTCTGGCTCTAAAGCCATGTGTGGCCGCTTTTAAATACTGCTGGGCTTTTTTGGCCAACGGGGCTTGGGCCCCGTCTGCCTTGTTAATTAACAAGGCGTCTGCCACCTCGAGTAAACCCCTTTTAATACCTTGAATTTCATCTCCCCCTCCTGGTAATTGTAAAAGTAATAGGGCGTCTACCATTTCATGGACGTCTAATTCATTTTGTCCTACGCCAACCGTTTCTACAAGGATAATATCAAATCCCGCTGCTTCACACAAAAGAATGCTCGAACGGGTATTTTGCGCTACACCCCCTAAGGTGCTTGCCGCTGCGGTGGTTCTAATATAGGCGCTCTTATGTGCCGCCAATTGGTCCATTCTGGCCTTGTCTCCCAGGATACTGCCACCAGTCTGTTGGCTACTAGGATCTATGGTCAGTACGGCTAATTTATGTCCTTTTTCTACCAGATACATGCCCAAGGCTTCAATAAAAGTGCTTTTTCCTACACCTGGAACTCCAGAAATACCTACTCGTATGGTATTCGAATTTTCTTTTGAAAAGGCAGCTTCTCATTCTTGAGCCCTCCTGTGATGGAGGGGACGCTTGCTTTCTACCAAACTAATAGCTTTGCTCAAAGCGGGAATTTCTCCATGTCTGATCCCTTTGATCAATTTTGGTACAGATATAGAAAGATTATGTCTCATTCAAGGTTTATGCGTTAAATGGATTGGTTTTTAAAGAAAACTTATAGTGCGTTTCTTGGGTGTAGGGATTGTTTTTATCTATGCGAATGGTTTT